>NZ_JBIGHW010000014.1:0-106931 GCF_043555875.1 Pelomonas margarita
ACCTTCGCTGAAGTCCATCTTGGGCACGACCCACTGGCAGACGCGACGAAGCATTTGCTCGTCGGACCACTCAGCCTTCGCCACGAAGTGATGCAGCGACTGATGCCGCGCACTTGCGTGGACCGGGTCCACACGCGCCGCCATGGGCTCTACGCTCTTGCGAGCCAGCGGCAACATCAGTCCCGTGCAATAGCCACGAAGCCCCTCGTGACGGTCGGCGTGTCCCAGCCCCGAAGCCAAATGCTCCAGGTATTCCTCAAAGCGGTCTGCGACGTTCATCGATCCTCAACCAAAGAATCAAGAAGTCCGCATAATGCCTTGATTTTATTGACACAGTAAGATTAGGCGTTTGCCGACGTTTGACCATGCTCAGCGACTAGCGCGACGAGGAACGCCGGCGAGCTCCTCGTCGTAGAGCCCCAGCTTCCGACTGGCATCCATCATCGCGTCGAGACCCTTGGATTGCCGTTCTTTGCTACTTGCCTTGTAGGCGAGCAAGGCGATCCTAGAAATTCGTCGGTGATTGCCAGCCGTTCGTCGTATCTCCCCAAGAGCGCCCGAGTCTGCCAACGTGTTGAGATGACTTCGGGAAACATGCAGCAGCTTCGCAGCCTCTTCGCTCGTCAGCTCATCGTCGTCCAATGCCTCGAGAGCTTCAACCGACGCAGCTTTCTCTCGAGGGAGCGACTTTCCCGTGAGTCCAAGCGACTGGACCTGAACAGTGGATAGCAAGTGGAGCAACACCGCACGTTGTTCCGCGGCCGCCTTGCTTACCAACAGGCCTGTGACAAACGCCTCTTCGAGCAATGCGGGGACCTTCTCCGCAACAACCTTCTCGACGACCTTTGGAGAGGCCTTCTTCGCCTTTAGCTGTGCGTTAACCAAGGACGACAACTTGGCCGCAAAGCCCGCAGTGATGTCCGCGAGCACAAAGCTGAGCTCCTTCCGACCTTGAGTGTCGAGGGAAGGCGCGGAGGCGGTACGTGCGAGTGTGGTCATGGCGAACTCCAGTTGATTGGCAGCGTAGCGAAAACCGTCAAAATCGTCAAAATCGGCACCCCTCCGGGACTCCTCGCCGTGTGGGCATGTATGCGTTGCTTCCGGGCTGCCCTCAAGCTCCCTGGGCATCCCTAGGCCGAAGTTGCCCCAGCAAGACCGTCGTGAGGCGGTCCTGCGCTGCTGGCTCCATGAGACCGCGGCAGCCGTTCGTTGCCACCAGGTGGCCGCGGCGCTCGTCGGCAGTCCACAGCGATGACTCGTCGTCGATGGCAACCAACGCTTCGATGAGCTCGGCACGATCCTTCGCAAGAACCCTCATGCGCGCTCGTACTCGACGAGCTTGCCGTTGAAGCCCAGCTTGCTCTGAATGCGCCGTTTGCCAACACTGAAAACCACCCCTGTTGGGATCTGGGTGCTGCCGCCAGAGTTGCACTCGCGTGTCTGACGGCCCCCACCAGCTCACGAGCATCAATGTTTCTTTATGACTGTAATTATTGACCATCACATTATTTTCGCAACACAATGCACCCATGACGGCCAGTGACGCCACGACCGCATCCACCCACGAACAGCAGGTCCTGCGCCTTGCGCGCAACCGCACCTTGCTGCGTGCGCGCGACCTGACGCAGCAGGGCCTGCCAACCATCGTCCTGACGCGCCTGGTGCAGGCCGGCAAGCTCGAACGCGTGGCACGCGGTCTCTACGGTCTGCCGGGCGCCGAGATGAGCGAGCACCGCTCGCTGGCAGAAGTCTCGGCACGCGTACCCCGGGGCGTGGTCTGCCTGCTGTCGGCCCTACGGGTCCACGAAATTGGGACCCAGGCGCCCCATGAGGTCTGGTTCGCCATCCCTCCACACATGGTAAGTCCCAGGCTCGACCAGCCCCCCATCCGCGTCGTGCGGATGTCAGACGAGGCCCTCGCCGAGGGCGTCGATCGCCTGCACATCGACGGCGTCGACGTGCCGGTCTTCAACGCGGCCCGGACCGTCGTCGACTGCTTTCGGTTCCGCAACAAGATCGGCCTGGATGTGGCGCTGGAAGCCCTACGCGACGGCTGGACCCAGCGCAAGTTCACGCTGGACGACCTCTGGCGCCACGCCGCGCGCAGGCGTATGGCCAACGTCATGCGCCCCTACATCGAGGCCATCACGGCATGACCACCAACCGCGCTGCGTCGATCCGCGCCAGGCTCAAGCAGCACGCCGACAAGTCGAAGCAGGACTTCAACCTAACGCTGACCCGGTACGGGCTGGAACGCCTGCTCTACCGGCTGTCCATCTCCGAACACGCGCCGAACTTCCTGCTCAAGGGCGCACTGCTGTTCCAACTCTGGTACGGGCAGCCGCACCGGCCGACACGCGATGCCGACCTTCTGGGATTCGGCCCCGACGACGTGCCTACGCTGGTCGACCTGTTCCGATCCATTGCCAGCATCGCAGTGGACGACGGCGTCGTCTTCGATGCCAGATCGGTCACGGGCAGCCCGATTCGCAAAGATACTGGCTATGGCGGCGTGCGCATCGACCTGCGCGCCACGCTCGACGGCGCCCGCATGTCCCTGCAGATCGACATCGGCTTCGGCGATGCCGTTACGCCGGCGGCTCAGTCCATCGCCTACGCCACGCTGCTGCGAGACGTCCCCGCGCCGACCTTGCGCGCCTACCCCAAGGCTACGGTCGTGGCCGAGAAGCTGCATGCCGTGACCGTGCTGGGCATGACCAACACCCGCATGAAAGACTTCTTCGATCTCGCCCTGCTGTTGCGCGACGACACGCTCGACGACGCAGAGCTGCAGCAAGCCGTCGAAGCGACTTTCGCCCGCCGAAAGACGACCATGCCCAGCACCATGCCCATCGGCCTGAGCGATGCATTTGCCGACGACACCACCAAACAGACGCAATGGCGGGCATTCCTGAGCAAGAACAAGTTGGACCCGATGGACCTTCGCGAGGTAATCGGGGCCATCCGAACGCGTGCGACGCTGTTCGGATGGCCAAGGCAGTAGGACTGGCTCTGCACCACCCATGCCCACAGCGCTGCTCGACTTCGCCGCCCCAGTGCAGCGAGCGCGTGGCGTGCCATCGACAACCGCGCATGGGCAGCACCTCTCGCAGCTCACTGCGCCACGCCCCAGCAGGTCACGCCGTGTTTGCGGGAACCGTCTCGCTGGAGGTTCACATCGGTGCTGTCCAGCCCCGGCGAACGAAACCTGGCTGGTACCAAGGCCTGCCTGATCGAACTGCGCGGCGATAACAAGCCGGGTGGTAGGCCGGTCAGGCTTCCCGTCGGGCGATGCCCATGCCAATTCGCTATGGTGCTGCGGTCATGTGCAATCTGTATCACGTCAGCCCCAAGGACGACTTCGCGGTGTACGTCGCGAAGCACGCGGCGCGCTGGGTCATCACTGACTACGCCATGCGCACGGTGGGGCCGAATCAAGACGGCGTCTTCTTCGTCGCGGCCGACGGCGCCGTCGTCGGTCACGTCGGGCAATGGGGCCTGATCCGCCCCGGTCAACCCGAGCGCATCGACTACCTGCCCAGCAAAGTTCCCGGCAAGCGAGGACGTCCGCGCAGCACGAACAACGCGCGCGTCGAGGGCATCGAGAAGAAGGTGACCTTCAAGGTGGCCTGGGCAACTGGACGCCGCTGCCTGGCACCTGCGGCCTGGTACCAGGAACCCAACTGGGAAACCGGCAAGAACATCTGGTGGCAGCTCAAGCGAGCTGACGGCACGCCTTGGATGCTCGCCGGGTTGTGGTCTGAGTGGACAGACCCGAAGACGGGAGAGCTGGTGCCTAACTTCACACTGCTCACCACCAACTGCGACAGCCATCCGCTGTTGAATCGTCTGCACAAGCCCAACCCCGAACTACCGCCGGACGCGCAGGACAAGCGGTCGCTGATCCACGTCGACCCGGGCGACTGGGAGACCTGGCTTCGGGGTCGGCATCAAGACGTGCTGCCCTTGATCAAGCCGCCGACGGTGGAAGCCTTCGACTTGTCCGACGCCATCAGGACCGACGAGGCGCTGGCGGCTCTGCGTCGTTGACGACACGGCACCACCACCACTGCTCGTAGTAGGTCTTCGCAGACTTGTGACCCGGAACCGGGCCGATCTGATTGCCCGAGCGCATTGCAGCAGCGTACCCATCAGGTGGCGCAATCACGAGCAGTTCCACACGGAGTCGTCGATCACTGACTCGTCTAACCCAGCTTGTATACCTGTCAATACCGCCCGGCCGCCCCCGCCACCCTCAGGAACACGTAGGCGAACCACGCCACCACGGCCCGGCGCAGCATGGCACGCAGGCCCTTGCCGCCCGACTCACCCACGCGCTGCGACACGGCGATGGCGGCGTCCACCTCGCGGGCCAGCTGCGTGGCGAAGGCGGCGTCGTGCACGACGACGTTGGCCTCCAGGTTGAGCAGCAGCGACAGCGGGTCGATGTTGGAGCTGCCCACCGTTGCCCAGATGCCGTCCACCACAGCCACCTTGGCATGCAAGAAGGCCGGCGTGTATTCGTAGATCTCCACGCCATGGCCGATCAGCTCGGCGTACAGCGCCTCGGCGGCCCAGCCGGCCAGCCGGTAGTCCAGCTTGCCCTGCAGCAGCAGGCGCACACGCACGCCCCGGTCGGCCGCGCTGCGCAGCGCCTGGCGGATGCGCTGGCCGGGGTAGAAGTAGGGACAGAGGATGTCCACGCTGCCACGGGCGTTGGCGATCGCGTCGGCGTAGGCATGCTCGATGGTGCGGCGGCGACGCAGGTTGTCACGCAACACGAAGGCCGCGCACACGGGTGCCATCGGCATCACCGGCTCCGGCAGGCGCTGCGGGCCGCGCCAGACCTGGCTGAACCACAGGCCCAGGCGGCGGCGCAGTGGCACGTAGTCCAGCAGCGCGTCGTCGAAGTCGCGCCCCAGCCAGGCGCGCGACCAGATGGCCCGCACGCTCTGCCCCACCAGCTCCACCAGGCTGCCGCGCAGCGCGACGGCGAAGTCCAGCCGCGGCAGCTCGCTGGGGCCGTGGTGCAGGTCCAGCCGGTCGTCAATGACGTTGATGCCGCCGACGAAAGCCACGGCCCCGTCCACCACGCACAGCTTCTGATGCAGCCGGCGCAGCTGGCCCGGCTGCAGCCAGCGCCACCAGCGGTCCATGGGCCGGAACACCGCCAGCGCCACACCGCTGCCCGCGAAGCGCTCGCGCAGCTCGCGCAGGCTGCCGTTGCTGCCAAAGCCGTCAATCACCAGCCGCACGCGCACGCCGCGCCGGTCGGCGGCGATCAACGCGTCGGCCAGCGCGAGCGCGGTGGCGTCGCTGTGGAAGATGTAGGTCGCCAGCCAGATGTCGCTGTGCGCATGCCGGATGGCGGCCTGCATGCGCGGGAAGAGCTCATCACCGCCGCGCAGCAGCTCCAGCTCGTTGCCGCCGGTGAAGCCCACCTCGGCAGCGCGCGCGCGGCGCCGGCGCCGCAGGTTCAGCCTCATTCGAGCACCAGCTCCACCAGCAGCGGCAGGTGGTCGGACATGCGCGCCCAGCTCGGGCCGCGCGGCACCTGCAGGCCCGTGCAGCGCAGGCCCACGGTGTAGACGCGGTCCAGCGCGAACACCGGCAGCCGCGACGGGAAGGTGGCGCGTCGCGCCTGCCCCTGCAAGCCGGCGCGGCGCAGGCCGTGGGCGCGCATGGCCGGGTCCAGGCGCTCGCCCCAGTCGTTGAAGTCGCCCGCCACCAGCGCCGGCGCGCCCGCTGGCACATGCTCGCGCAAAAAGGCCGCCAGCCGGTCCACCTGGCGCATGCGGCTGGAATGAATGAGCCCGAAGTGCGCCACCACCACGTGCACCACCGTGCCCTGCCAGTGCACGGGCACGTGCAGCAGGCCGCGCTGCTCGAAGGCGTGGTCCGACACGTCATGGTGGCCCACATCGCCCAGCGGCCAGCGCGACAGCAATGCGTTGCCATGCTCGCCGAAGCGCGTCTTGGCGTTGGTGCGGTAGGCCACCTCGTAGCCGGCGGGAGCCAGGAACTCGGCCTGCCCCTGCTCGGGCCAGCCGAACCAGGTGTGGTCGAACAAGGCCGCCTCGCGGTGGTGGAACAGCCGCACCTCCTGCAGGCAGACGATGTCGGCGTCCAGTGCCGCCACGCCCATCTGCAGGTTGTGGATCTCCAGCCGCTTGGCCGGCCCCAGGCCGCGCACGCCCTTGTGGATGTTGTAGGTCGCCACGCGCAGCACCGCGCCGGGCGCGTGGGGCGTGGGGCGGGCGACGGAGCGCATCACGCGGCGGGCCGGGCCCGCAGGCGCGGCAGCTGCAGCACGGCCTCGGCGTTGGAGGGCGAGAAACAGCGGTCCGCCGCCTCCTGCCAGGGCAGCCATTGCCAGGCCAGGTGCTCGCGCGGTGCGAGCGTGGGCGTCAGCGGCGCGGGCAGCTGCAGGCCAAAGACATGCTCGGTGTTGCGCGTGACGCCAGGCGCATAGCGGTGGCGCCACTGCGGATAGATCTCGTAGACGTTGGCCAGCTGCCAGTCGCTCAGGCTGGCGCCCAGCGCAGCGATGTCGAAGCCGGTCTCCTCCAGCACCTCGCGGCGCGCGGTCTCGGCGGCCGGCTCGTCCGGCGAGTCCTTGGACCCGGTCACGCTCTGCCAGTAACCGGGGTGGTCGGCCCGCTCGATCAGCAGCACCTGCAGATCAGGCGTGTGGATGACGACGAGAACGGATTCGGGGATCTTGAAGGGCTTGGCCGACTGCATGCGCCAAGCATAGCCACGCCGGCGCCACCGGCCGGCGAACAGGCCCTTGGGCCGCTCAGCCGCCGCGGTTCTGGCGCGTGGCCACCGGTGGCGGCAGCGCCTTGGCCTGCAGCTCACGCACCTGCACGACGAGCTGGTTGTGCGCGTCCATGAAGGCCGCAGCGATGACCTTGCCCTCGTTGGAGTTGCTCCAACCCGCGCCAGCCGCACCGCCCAGCTTGCCCACCACGGCGCCGCCGACGCCGAGGTCGGCCACCTCGACCGAGCCGGTGGCGGCAGCGACCTGCTCGGTGGTCTCGTTGTCGGTCAGCAGCAGCGCCGCCTGGGCCTGCTTGAGCTTGACCTGCTCGGCCGCGCCGACGAGCTTGTTCAGGTAGGGGATGGCCTGCAGGATGCCGCCGATCTGCCGGCCAGCGTCCTGCTCGCTGAAGGTGAGGCTGGGCGTCAGGCTGTACTGCGCCTCGTAGCCCTTGCCCTTGTGCACGGTGTTGCCCTGCTGGCGCAGGATGCCGGCGTCCTTGAGCTCCTGCTCGCGCACGGTGGCCTTCAGGCCGGCGGAGCGGTCCACCACACGGAAGCACCCGCTTTGCTGGGCCAGCAGGCGCACCAGGGGCACGGGGCTGGCGGGCAGCTGGTAGCTGCCGGCATAGCTGTAGCCGTTGGGGTTCTCGATCAGGGCCATCGTGGCCACCGGCGCGTCGCACTTGACGAGCTGGCGGCTGGCATTGCTGGCGCCGGCCGGGCCGGCCGAGCCGCTGATCACCGAGCCGCCCTCCCCGAGCGAGGTGGACGACTTGCCACAACCGCCGAGCAACAGCACGGCAAGCGGGACGATGAGCAGACGGCAAACATTCATGGGCAGACCCTTCTCGCGAAACGAGGCGCGAGTCTGCCCGGGCGGCGGGCACCGGCAGGCCCTAGAACGTGGGATGTCTCCCGCGTCCACGGGGCCGGCGGTGGCCGCCCCGCGCGATCAGCTGCGCGTCAGCGTGGCCTTGAGCATGCTGTTGAGCATGTCCTGCAGCTCGGCGAAGTGCGCCCGCGTCTCCACCGACAGCCCCGGCTTGGCCGCGCCCATGCGCAGTTCGCCGGCCAGCTGGCTGGCGTGCCAGCGTGCCAGCGAGAAGGCGTCGGCGTAGGTGGCGGCCGCGTTGGTCGAGCGGTTCAGCTGTGCCTGCAGGCGCTTGACGTACTCGCGCTGCAGGCTGCGACGCATGCGGTCCACCTCGGCGCCGGTCTTCAGCTCGCTGAAGATGGCGCCCTGCAGGGTGCCGTACACCTCGCTCAGCGACACCGCGCCCTTGCGCTGGGCCTCAGGCAGGTAGGCGCCCTGCTCGATGAGGCGGCGCGCGGTGGCGGCCGACATCAGGCGGTCCAGCACGCGGGCCTGCACGGCGGCCACGGCGTCGGGGATGGACAGCGGCAGGCCGCGCTCCCACTCGTTGTAGTCCACCGTCTGGGTGACGAGGAACTCGGGGCGGAACTTGAACGCGTCGCTGGCCAGCAGGCCGCTGGCGATGAAGCGCAGCGCCTCGCGCTGCTGCGCGTTGTCCACCGGCTTGAAGGCCGGCCCCGGCGTGACGCCCGGCACCACGCGCTCGGCCTGCAGGCCGCCCACGTACTTGCTGACGTTGTGCGCCGTCGTGCCCAGTTGGCGGAACGAGGACAGGACGGAGCGGCGCGCGCGCAGCGGGTCTTCACCAGCCTGGGGCTTGCGAGCCTGCACGCGCTCCCACAGCTCCTGGCTGAGCTTGAGGCGCTTCTTGGCGTAGGCCAGCGGGTCGTCGCCCAGGTCGCCCTGATTGCTGCGCGGGTCGAAGCCGTCATAGACGCCGCCCACGCCCTGGTCCATGTCGTCGGCATAGGCCAGCTGCGGCTCGATGGAGCGCGCGGCGATACGGGCCAGTTCGGCCGCCTCCTGCTCGGCCGGCACCTGCTTGTAGGCGTACTCGATGGCCCAGTAGTCGTAGGCCCCCAGCGTGGTGTTGGTCAAGCTAGCCTTGGGCTCACCCTTGAGCGGCAGGTTGTAGGCGTTGTAGTCCATCACCGAGTTGGAGATGCCGTTGGCTTCGGTGAAGGCCTTGTCCCGCAGCTGGGCCTGGGTGATGGTGGCGGACGCGCGGAAGTTGTGCTTCAGGCCGAGCGTGTGGCCCACCTCATGCATGATCGTGTCCTTGATGACAGCCTGGGCCAGCGCCTCGGCCTCGGGGCCGGTCATGTCCTGGCCGTCGCGCAGCGCCAGCAGGTCCAGCGCAAAGCCGAACTCGCTGGCCTGATCCGCCGCGTAGTTGCACTGTTGCTCGATCCGCGCGCGGCTGCGCTCGCCCATCCAGCTGGCCAGCGGCGCGTGGTTGTGACCCTGATGGGCGTGCTGGGCGTGCTGGGCGTGCTGGGCGTGCTGGGCGTGCTGGGCGTGCTGACCCATCAGGTCGTCACTGGCCAAGCGGCGGCTGCCACGGCCGAAGACGTCGCTCATGCGGATGTCGGCATCCAGGATCTCGCCGGTGCGCGGGTCACGGGTGTGCGGCCCTTGCGCGAAGCCCACGTCGGCGCCGGTGAACCAGCGGATGGACGCGTGCGTGGCGTCCATGTTGTCCCAGTCGGCGTCATCGGGCTGCTGTTTGGCTTGAACAGCGTCCTTGAAGCCGATCTTCTCGAAGGCCTTGTTCCACTCCAGGATGCCGGCTTTGACGGACTCGCGGTACTTGACGGGGATGTTCTTGTCCATCCAGAACACGATGGGCTGCACCGGCTCGGACAGCGCGGCGGCCGGGTCCTTCTTCTCCAGGCGCCAACGCGACAGCAGGTGCACGCGCGGGTTGGCCTTCAGGTCGTCACCGAGGTCGGTGTAGGTCTCCATGAAGTGACCCAGGCGCGGATCGATGTGGCGGATGGCCGCCGGCTGCTCGGGCAGCGCACGGAAGTTGTAGACGAAGCTGAAGAACATCGAGCGCGGGTCTGGCGTGGCCTGCGGCGGCGTGGGCACGGCCACGGGCGGCGGCACCAGCGGCGGCGCGGGGATGCGCGCGGTGGCGAAATGCACGCGCGAGGTCAGCGTGGTCAGGCCGGCCTCGGCACGGGTGGACTCGATGTGCGAGTTCGCGCGATCGGGCGCATACGGCAGGCGGTACACCGCCTCCAGGCGCGTCGAGTAGCCGGGGATGTCGCCGAGCAGCAGGCCGCTGGCGTCCACCAGCACCGACTTGCGGTCCGGGTGCTCGGCACTGGCCACCGGGCCCGACGTGATCAGGCTGGGCGAGAAGGACTGCTCCAGCGCACGGCGGTTGACGGCGTCGTCGGTGCGGAACTTCATGTTCAGCGCGATCAGCTGGATCTGGTTGCCGACGCGGCGCCACTCGGCCATCTCGTCGCCCAGCATCTGGCTGGCGTACAGACCGCGCTCGCCCACGGAGTTCGCGACGTTGACGGTGAACAGGAAGGGCTTGTTGAAGGCCTCCTTGGGGATCTCCAGCCAAACCTTGTCGTCCTTGCGCCAGATGGGGAACAGGCCGGGCTGCTCCTTGGCACCCTTGATGACGTCGGCAAACGGCTTGGGCGCGGTGGGGTCCACCGGCGGGCGGGCCGCGGCAGCGGCGGCGGGTGCAGCGGGGGCAGCGGCAGCGGCGGTGGCCGGGGTCTGGGCGTGGGCCAGGGCCGTCAGCGCGAGTAGCGCGGCGGTGGCCAGAACGGAACGCGACATCGGGGTCATGAGATGTGTCCGAAGGAAACCAAAAGCGGGCGACTTTAAGCGCGGCGACACTTGCGTCAACCCGATGCCGCCCCCGTCGCGGCGCCCACAAAGTTCACGCAAAAACTTCCGTCATGGCCCTGACCCATCTGCTGTACCTGCACGGCTTTCGCTCCTCGCCAGCCTCGGCCAAGGCGGTGCGCATGGCGGCCTGGGCCGCCACCCAGCCGGGGCTGGTGTTCGCCTGCCCGCAGCTGCCGCCCTCGCCACTCGACGCGATGGCCCAGGTGGCCACGCTGGTGGCGGACTGGCCGGCCGAGGGTGCGGCCGTCATCGGCAGCTCGCTGGGCGGCTTCTATGCCACCTCGCTGGCCGAACAGCCCGCCCACCGCCGCTGGCGTGCCGCCGTGCTGAACCCGGCCGTGGACCCGGCGCGCGACCTCGCCCAGCACATCGGCGAGCTGACCGCCTGGCATGACCCGGCCCTGAAGTTCGATTTCACGGCGCAGCACGTGGCCGAGCTGGCGGCGCTGACGCCGCCAGCTCGCCTGAGCACCCCATCGCGCTACTACGCACTGATCGCCAAGGGCGACGAGCTGCTGGACTGGCGCGAGATGCTGGCCCGCTACGCCGGCTGCGACGGCGAGGTGGTGGATGGCAGCGACCACGGCCTGAGCGACTTCGAGGCGCATCTGCCACCCTTGCTGGCGCACCTCACCCGCTGAGGGACAATCCGGCCCCTATGTTTGCGCTGTTTGATGACGCCGGGAAATTCCTCGCCGGCCGGGTGATGAGCGAGGCTGATGCCTCGCTCCAGGTGGAGCTTGATTCGGGCAAGCGGGTCAAGGTGAAAGCCGCCAATGTGCTGTTGAAGTTCGAGCAGCCGGCGCCCGCCGTGCTGCTGGCCGAGGCTCGCAAGCTGGCCGACGACATCGACCTGGATCTGGCCTGGGAGTTCGCGCCCGAGGGCGAGTTCGGCTTTGCCGACCTCGCGCGGGACTACTTCGACGCCAAGGCCGGCACCTTGCAGCAGACGGCCGCGCTGTTCCGCCTGTTTGAGGCGCCGCACTACTTTCGCCGCGCCGGCAAGGGCCAGTTCAAGAAGGCGCCTGAGGAGACGGTGAAGGCCGCGCTGCTGGGGATAGAGCGCAAGCGCCAGCAGGCGCTGCAGATCGAGGCCTGGGCTCAGGAGCTGGTGGCGGGCACCTGCCCCGCCCCCATCCAGGAGCAGATCTACAAGATCCTGTTCAAGCCCGACAAGAACGGCCCCGAGTACAAGGCCGTCGTCGAAGCCAGCAAGCTCGCGCACAAGGCACCGCTGGACCTGCTGCAGGGCGCCGGCGCCATCACCAGCGCCTACCAGTTCCACTGGAAGCGCTTCCTGTTCGAGAACTTCCCCAAGGGCGCGGGCTTCCCGGCCCTGACCGCGCCGGAGATCAAGGACGAACTGGCGCTGAGCCCGGCGCGCGCCTTCTCCATCGACGACTCGCAGACCACCGAGATCGACGACGCCCTCTCCGTGCAAGGCCTGGGCACAGGCACCATCACCTTCGGCGTGCATATCGCCGCACCCGGCCTGGCCATCACGCCGGACTCGGCCGTCGACAAGGTGGCCCGCGAGCGCCTGTCCACGGTCTACATGCCGGGCTGGAAGATCACGATGCTGCCCGACGACGTCGTGCAGGCCTACACGCTGATCGAGGGCCGCGACTGCCCGGCCGTGTCCATCTACTTCACGATGGACGAGGCGACGTTCGAGATCAAGGCGAAGGAAACCAAGCTGGAGCGCGTGCACATCGCGTCCAACCTGCGCCACGACAAGCTGGACGGCATCGTCACCGACGCCTCGCTGTCGGGCGAGGCGCCGGCCGACTACGCCTTCGCCCCCGAGCTGGCCTTCTGCTGGCGCCTGGCCAAGCACCTGAAGGCGCAGCGCGAGGTGGTGCGCGGCAAGCCGGAGAACTTCAACCGGCCGGACTACAACTTCCGCCTGGCCGGCGAGCGCATGGAGCCGCCCAACGGCAGCGAGTCGGTGGAAATCAGCGTGCGCGCCCGCGGCAGCTCGCTGGACCTGATCGTGGCCGAGGCCATGATCCTGGCCAACTCCGCCTGGGGCGGCTGGCTGGCCGAACTGGGCCTGCCAGGCATCTACCGCAGCCAGGCCAGCCTGGCGCCCGGCATCAAGGTGCGCATGGGCGTGAAGGCGCTGCCGCACGCCGGCATGGGCGTGGCGCAGTACACCTGGGCCACGTCGCCGCTGCGCCGCTACGTGGACCTGGTCAACCAGTGGCAGATCATTGCCTGCGCGCGGCACGGCCGCATGGCCGCGCTGGCCGCGCCCTTCAAACCGAAGGACGCGCAGCTGTTCTCCATCATTTCGGGCTTCGAGTCGGCCTACGCCGCCTACAACGGCTTCCAGAACGGCATCGAGCGCTTCTGGACGCTGCGCTGGCTGCAGCAGAACGACACGACCGAGCTGACCGCCACCGTCATGAAGGAAGGCCTGGTGCGCGCCGACGACCTGCCGCTGGTGTTCAAGGCGCTGGGCTGCGAGCCCCTGCCGCGCGGCAGCCACGTGAAAGTGCGCATCACCGGCCTGGACGAGATGACGCTGGACGTGCATGCGACGCTGATCGAGCGCATGGATGAACAGGCGGCGGCCGAGGAAGCCGAAGGCGACGACGACGACCTGGCGGCCGCTGCGGCACCCATCGCGCTGGCCATCGACCTCAACGACGGCAACGCCGACACCGAGGCCACGCCCGCCGCCTGACGATGCGCCGCCTCAGCACCCTGCAAATCGCCCTTGCCTGCTCGCTGGGCGTGCATGGCGTTCTGCTGGGCTGGCGCATGGGGTCGCCAGAGTCCTTCAACCGCGTGTTCAAGGACACCCCGCTGGAAGTGGTGCTGGTCAACACCCGCTCCAATGAGCTGCCCACCAAGGCGGCCGTGCTGGCCCAGGCCAACCTGGCCGGCGGCGGCAACGCCGAGCAAGGCCGTGCCACCTCGCCGCTGCCGCCCGCCCGGCACAGCGAGGAGGGCGACGCCGCCGAGGCCCAGAGCTCGCAGATCGCCCAGCTGCAGCAACAGCAGCAGCAGTTGCTGGCCCAAGTGCGCCGCGAGCTGGCGCTGCTGCCACCACCCGACCCGCGCCGCGAGAAGACCGACGCCCGCGAGCGCGCCCAGGCCGAGAAGCGCCGCCAGCTGGTGGACCTGCTCGCCGAGATCGAGAAGCGCGTCAACATGGAAAGCGCCCGGCCGCGCAAGCGCTACGTGAGCCCGGCGGCGCGCGAGGTCGTCTACGCCCAGTACTACGACGGCCTGCGCCGCCGCATCGAGGAGCGCGGCACGCGCGACTTTCCCGAGTACCGCGGCAAGAAGCTCTACGGCGAGCTCATCATGAACATCCACGTGGACCACAAGGGCCGCGTCATCGAGACCGAGATCGTCTCGCCCAGCGGCAATGCGACGCTGGACAAGCGCGCCGTCGCCATCGTGCAGGCAGCGTCGCCGTTTGGCGTCTTCACCAAGGAGATGCTCAAGGGCGCCGAGGTGCTGGTGATCACGTCCCGCTTCAAGTTCACGCGTGATGAAGAGCTGGAAACCTCGCTGGCCGGACAGCCCTGACCCCTGAACCACACATGGCCGCCACGCCAGGCCGGCCGCGCAGCTTCCAAGAAAGCCTCCCATGACCGATCGATACGCCGTTGTCGGCAACCCGGTGGAACACAGCCGCTCGCCGACCATCCACGCCCTGTTCGCCGAGCAGACCGGCCAGGTGCTGCGCTACGAGCGCCTGCTGGCACCGCTGGACGGCTTCGAGACCTGCCTGCGCGCCTTCGCAGCCGCCGGCGCCAAGGGCTGCAACATCACCGTGCCGTTCAAGTTCGACGCCTTCGAGCTGTGCAGCCACCGCACCGAGCGCGCGCAGCTGGGCGGCGCCGTCAACACGCTGCGCTTCGACGCAGACGGCTGGACCGGCGACAACACCGACGGTGCCGGCCTCGTCAACGACATCCAGAAGAACACCGGCCGCCCGCTGGCCGGCCTGCAGGTGCTGCTGGTAGGTGCCGGCGGCGCGAGCGCCGGCGCCCTGGGTGCGCTGATCGCGGCCGGCCCGGCACGCATCACCGTCGTCAACCGTACGCTGGACAAGGCGCAGGCGCTGGTGGCCAGCCATGCCCACCTCGGCGTGCCGCTCACCGCTGCCACGCTGGCCGAGGCGCCCGCCGCGCAGGACATCGTCATCAACGCCACCAGCACCAGCCTGTCCGGTGCCGCCGCGCCGGTCGGCGCCCACGTGCTCAAGCCCGGTGCCCTGGCGCTGGACATGATGTATGGCCCCAAGGCGCAAGCCTTCCTGGACTGGGCAGCCAGCCACGGCGCCGAGCCGCGCGACGGCCTGGGCATGCTGGTGGAACAGGCTGCCGAGGCCTTCTTCTTCTGGCGCGGCGTGCGCCCCGACACCGCACCGGTGCTGAAGGCGCTGCGGGCCACGCTATGAAGCGTCATGCCTTGCGGCTGCTGGCCGTGCTGGCGCTGGCCGTGCTGTGCCTGCAGCTGTGGTTTGCCGGGCGCATCGCGCTGATGAATGTGCTGGCGCCACAGTCCACCAGCTTCCAGCGCAGCGAGGCGCTGCGGCTGCTGAAGGACAAGCAGCAGGTGGCCTGGGCGCAGGCCTGGGTCGATGACGAGCGCCTGCCGCGCACGCTCAAGCGCGCCGTCATCGCCAGCGAGGATGACGGCTTCGCCGCGCACGGCGGCGTGGACTGGGAGGCGCTGCAGGGCGCCTGGAAGAAGAACGAGAAGGCGCAGGCGCGCGTCGAGGCGCGCGGGCGCGGCGTGGCCAAGGTCATCGGTGGCTCCACCATCACGCAGCAGCTGGCCAAGAACCTGTTCCTGTCCAGCGAACGCACGCTGCTGCGCAAGGGTCAGGAATTGGCGCTGACGCTGATGCTGGAAACCCTTCTCAGCAAGCAGCGCATCCTGGAGATCTACCTGAACAGCGTCGAATGGGGCGAGGGCCTGTTCGGCGCGCAGGCGGCGGCCCGGCACTACTTCCGCACCGACGTGTCACGGCTGGGCGCCTTCGAGGCCGCGCGGCTGGCCGTCATGCTGCCGGCGCCCAAGCGCTTTGAGCGCCAGCCGGGCTCGCCCTATGTGATGGGCCGCGCCGCGCTCATCATGGGCCGCATGAACAGCGCCCAACTCCCCTGACCGCGCCATGACCAACGACCTGACCGCCGAAATCGCCGCCGCCGCAGCCCGCCTCATCGTCGACGAAGGCATGGACTGGGGCCCGGCCAAGCAGCGCGCGGCACGTGATCTGGGCATGCCGCGCGGCGCGCTGCCCGGCAACGACGAGGTCGAGGACGCCGTGCGCGAGCACATCACCATCTTCCACGCCGATACCCAACCGGCCGAGCTGCGCGCGCTGCGCGAGCTGGCCGCCGTGTGGATGGCGCGGCTGGCTGACTTCCGCCCGCACCTCACCGGCGCCGTCTGGCGCGGCACGGCGACCCGGCTGTCCAACCTGCACCTGCAGCTGTACTGCGACGACAGCAAGGCCGCCGAGATCGCGCTGCTGGACCGCGGCGTGGACTTCGACGTCGCCGAGACGCGCGGCAGCAAAGGCCGCACGGTGGACATGCTCGTGCTGGACGCGCCCTGCCCCGCCCTGCAGGAACGTGTCACGATCTGCCTGACCATCCTGGACTTTGACGATTTGCGGGGCGCCCTCAAGCCTGACGCGCGCGGCCTGACCGAGCGCGGCGACCTGGCCGCCCTGCAAACCCTGCTGGACACCGACTAAGAATGACTCCCCTCTCACGCCGACTCCTGCTGGCCGGCGCCGGCCTGGGCGCCGCCGCGCTGGGTGCCACCTATGCCTGGCGCCAGGGCAGCAAGCCGCCCCCCTCAGCGGTCGCCGAGGCCTTCTGGGCGCGCCGCTTCGCGGGCTTGGACGGCGTGGAGCTGGATGTCGCTCGCTGGCGCGGTCAGCCGCTGCTCGTCAACTTCTGGGCCACCTGGTGCCCGCCGTGCGTCAAGGAGCTGCCTGAGATCAATCAGTTCTACGGCGAAGCCAGGGGCAAGGGCTGGCAGGTGCTGGGCCTGGCCATCGATCAGGCGGAGCCGGTCAAGGCCTTTCTGAAGAAGACGCCGCTGGACTTCCCCATCGCGCTGGCCGGCGCCCAGGGCCTGTCGCTGGTGCGTGAACTGGGCAACGCGGCCGGCGGCCTGCCCTTCTCGCTGGTCTTCGACGAGCGCGGCGAGATCAGCTGGCGGCGCCTGGGCGTCACGCACCTGCAGGAACTGCGGGCACTGGCCTCAACTTGAGAAAAACCCCTATCCCCCGCGGAAATCGGCGCCAAAACGCGTAAAGTGCGCCCTTCCTCAATTTAGTGGCGACTCTCTAGACCTTTGGGTCCGGTCCGGCGCCACGTGTTTGATGCAAATTCTTGTCCTGCATGGGCCCAACCTCAACCTGCTCGGCACCCGCGAGCCCGAGGTCTACGGCTCGCAGACCCTCGCCCAGATCGACGCTGAACTGAGCGCGATCGCGGCCAATGCCGGCGCCAGCCTGACGAGCTTCCAGAGCAACCACGAAGGTGCGCTGGTGGACCGCATCCAGGCCGCGCGCAGCGACGGCACGCGCTTCATCGTGATCAACCCGGCCGCCTACACGCACACCAGCGTCGCCATCCGCGATGCGCTGGCAGGCGTGGCGCTGCCGTTCATTGAAGTCCACCTGTCCAACATCCACCGCCGCGAGCCCTTCCGCCATCACAGCTACCTGAGTGATCTGGCGGTCGGCGTCATCTGCGGCCTGGGTGCCAACGGCTACCGCCTGGCCGTGCGCCACGCCCTCGAATCGTTGGGAGCCACCGGCGCCTGATCTCCGGCACCGGTTCTCCTTTTCCTACGCCACAACAACAACATCGCCTGGAGCCATGATGGACCTGCGCAAGCTCAAAACCCTGATCGACCTGGTCTCGGAATCGAACATCTCCGAACTGGAAATCACCGAGGCCGACGGCAAGGTCCGCATCGTCAAGACCGACCCCGCAGCCGCCGTGGCCATGCAGCCGGTCTATGCCGCTGCGCCCGCCGCACCGGTCGTCACGGCCGGCGCACCCGTGGCCGCGCCGGTGGCTGCCGCCCCGGCCGCTGCCGCTGCGCCGGTCGAGACCGGTCACGTCGTCAAGTCGCCCATGGTGGGCACCTTCTACCGCGCCTCCAGCCCGAACGCGAAGCCGTTCGCCGACGTGGGCCAGACGGTCAAGGAAGGCGAAGCCATCTGCATCATCGAGGCGATGAAGATCATGAACGAGATCGAGGCCGACAAGTCCGGCACGATCACCAAGGTCTTTTGCGAGAACGGCCAGGCGGTCGAGTTCGGCCAGCCGCTGTTCATCATCGAATAAATGAAGCCCGCTCCCTACCGGCCTTGGCGCCCCGTGTTCGGGCGCACTGTCGGTGGCCTGGCAACGCCAGTGCCACCTCAGCCGCTGGATAGGGCCCTTTGCTTCGATGCGCCCCGTGCGCTGGGCAACTGCCATGTTTAAAAAAGTTCTGATCGCGAATCGCGGGGAAATCGCCCTGCGCATTCAGCGTGCCTGCCGTGAACTCGGCATCAAGTCCGTCGTCGTCTATTCCGAGGCCGACCGCGAAGCCAAGTACGTGCGTCTGGCCGACGAGGCCGTCTGCATCGGCCCCGCGCCCTCGGCGCAGAGCTACCTCAGCATGCCGGCCATCATCGCGACGGCCGAGGTGACCGACGCCGAGGCCATCCACCCCGGCTACGGCTTCCTGAGCGAGAACGCCGACTTCGCCGAGCGCGTCGAGCGCAGCGGCTTCACCTTCATCGGCCCGACCGCCGACTCCATCCGCCTGATGGGCGACAAGGTCTCGGCCAAGCAGGCCATGATCCGCGCCGGCGTTCCCTGCGTGCCCGGCTCCGAAGGCGCGCTGCCGGAGGACCCGAAGGAAATCATCAAGATCGCCCGCTCGGTGGGCTACCCGGTCATCATCAAGGCGGCCGGCGGCGGCGGCGGTCGCGGCATGCGCGTCGTCCACACCGAAGCCGCCCTGGTGCACGCCGTGCAGACCACGCGCGCTGAGGCCGGTGCGGCCTTCGGCAACCCCGAGGTCTACATGGAGAAGTTCCTGGAGAACCCACGCCATGTGGAGATCCAGGTGCTGGCCGACACGCACAAGAACGCCGTGTGGCTGGGCGAGCGCGACTGCTCCATGCAGCGCCGCCACCAGAAGATCATCGAGGAAGCGCCGGCTCCTGGCATCCCGCGCCGCATCATCGAGAAGGTGGGTGACCGCTGTGCCGCAGCCTGCAAGAAGATGGGCTACCGCGGCGCCGGCACCTTCGAGTTCCTGTATGAAAACGGCGAGTTCTACTTCATCGAGATGAACACCCGCGTGCAGGTGGAGCATCCGGTGACGGAGCTGGTCACCGGCATCGACATCGTGCAGCAGCAGATCAAGATCGCGGCCGGCGAGAAGCTTCCCTTCACGCAGCGCCAGATCGAGATGCGCGGCCACGCCATCGAGTGCCGCATCAACGCGGAAGATCCGGTCAAGTTCGTGCCCTCGCCCGGCCGCATCACGATGTGGCACGCCCCTGGCGGCCCCGGCGTGCGGGTGGACTCGCATGCGTACACGAACTACTTCGTGCCGCCCAACTACGACTCCATGATCGGCAAGATCATCGTCCACGGCGACACGCGCGAGCAGGCCCTGGCACGCATGCGCATCGCGCTCAGCGAAACGGTCGTGGAAGGCATCCAGACCAACATCCCGCTGCACCGCGAGCTGATGGCGGACGCCAAGTTCATCGAGGGCGGCACGTCCATCCATTACCTCGAAGGCTGGATGGCGGCCCACAAGCGCTGAACCGGCGTCTTGTCACGGGACAATACGCCGCATGAGCCATCTGTTTGAACTAGCCCTGGTCTGCCGCGAGGCCGACGTCGAGATCGTCAGCGATGCCCTGATGGAGATCGACGCCCTCGCGGTCTCCGTCGAGGACGCGGACGCCGACACCGAGTCCGAGCGCGCCCTCTTCGGCGAGCCCGGCATGCCCGCTCCCAAGGCGGGCTGGGAACGCTCGGTGGTGAAGGCCCTCTTCCCTGCCGAGTCCGAGGCCACCGAGGCTGCCACGCTGCTGTTGGCCCAGGACTGGGCTGCCGACGTGCACGTGCAGGCCATCCAGGCCGTGCCCGAGCAGGATTGGGTGCGGCTGACGCAAAGCCAGTTCGCCCCCGTCGAGATCACGTCCGAGTTCTGGATCGTGCCGAGCTGGCACGAGGCCCCGCCGCAGGCCAAGCGTGTCATGCGCCTGGATCCCGGCCTGGCCTTTGGCACCGGCACCCATCCCACCACGCGCATGTGCCTGCGCTGGATCGCGACGCGCGGCCAGGCCTGGCCGCGCGTGCTGGACTACGGCTGCGGCTCGGGCATCCTGGCCATCGGCGCAGCCCTGCATGGCTCGCAGGTGATTGACGCGGTGGACATAGACCCCGCTGCCGTCACGTCGTCGCGCGACAACGCCACCGCCAACGGCGTGACGCTGAACGTGGGCCTGCCGGAACTGGCCTCGGGCGAGTACCCGCTGGTCATCGCCAACATCCTGGCCACACCGCTGAAGTTGCTGGCCCCGCTGCTGTGCGCCCATGTGGCACCGGGTGGCCACCTCATCCTGGCCGGCATCCTGTCCCGCCAGGCCGATGAGCTCAAAGCCGCCTACGCGCCCTGGCTGGCACTGGACGTCAGTGACGAAGAGGACGGCTGGATCCTGATGACCGCGCACAGGCCTGCCCAGCAATGAGTCTGGCCACGCGCTGCACTGCCTGCGGCACGATCTTCCGGATCGTCGAAGACCAGTTGCGCGTCTCTGACGGCTGGGTGCGCTGCGGCCGCTGCGCCGAGATCTTCGACGCGCGCGAGTTGCTGTTCGACATCGAGCAGGAAACGCCGCCGCCCTGGCCCGCCGCCTTCGTGCCGCCACCTGCACCGGCGATGCCGGCTCCCTTGCCCCCGCCACCGCCAGTGCAGCAACCGCCGGCGCCAGAGCCCAGCTGGATGCCGCCGCCCGAGCCCGAGCCCGAGCCGCGCATCGATCCGCTGCCCACGGGATGGCCGCCGGCCGACGATCTCCGCCAGGAGCCTCGCTGGGAGGATGAGCCCCGCGACCTGCCGCCCGAGGCCAGCCAACCGGCATCGGCACCAGAGCCGGCGCTGCTGGCGTCGGAGCCCATGCCCGACACACCGGTGGCCGCGCCAGCACCCGTGCCCGAGTTCATGCGCCGGGCCGAGACCGCCGCGCGGTGGAACCGTCCTGGGGTGCGTCTGGCCCTGGTCGCCGTCAGCCTGATGCTCACGCTGCTGCTGCTGCTGCAGATCGCCGTGCATTTCCGCCATGCGCTGGCCGCGCTGCATCCGCCGCTGCGTGCCGGGCTGCAGGGCCTGTGCAGCATGACGGGCTGCGAGGTTCAGGCCTGGCAGCGCATCGAGGCCCTCAGCATCGACTCGACGTCGCTGAACCCGCTGGGCAGTGCCGGCTACAAGCTCAATCTGACACTGCGCAACAAGACGGCGGTCGACGTGGCACCGCCCTCGCTGGAGCTGAGCCTCACCGATGCCAGCGGTGCGCCGCTCGCACGCCGGGTCATCGCCCCCGAGGCCCTGCAACCGCCGTTGCAGCGGGTGAGCGCCGACTCGGAGCAGGCGCTGTCCTTTAGCTTCAGCACTGGCAGTCAGCGCGTCAGCGGCTACAGCGTCGTCGCGTTCTACCCCTGACGACTGGACCGCCGCGGCGACCCAGCTAGCCACACACGGCCATCAACCAGCCCGCCCTAGCCTCGGCAAGGGCGCAAAAAAACCCGGCATCGCTTGCGCGTGCCGGGTTTTGCGCGTCAGACAACGGGCCGCAGGGCCCGTCCAGACAAACGCTTAGGGCTTGTTGCCGGTAGGGAAGGGCCAGGCAGCTTGCGGGCTCAAGGCCGTCTTGGCGGCAGGGGCGGGAGCAGCAGCAGCAGGCTTGGCAGCCGGGGCAGGCTTGGCGGCGGCCTTCTTCGGGGCAGCAGCGGCCTTCTTGGCAGCAGGCTTCGCAGCCGGCTTGGCAGCGGCGGCCTTCTTGGCGGGCGTCGCAGCGGCCTTCTTGGCCGGAGCGGCAGCCTTCTTCGCCGGAGCAGCGGCCTTCTTCGCCGGAGCAGCAGCCTTCTTTGCCGGAGCGGCAGCCTTCTTCGCCGGAGCAGCAGCCTTCTTCGCCGGAGCAGCAGCCTTCTTTGCCGGAGCAGCAGCCTTCTTCGCCGGAGCAGCAGCCTTCTTCGCCGGAGCAGCAGCCTTCTTCGCCGGAGCAGCAGCCTTCTTCGCCGGAGCAGCAGCCTTCTTCGCCGGAGCAGCAGCCTTCTTCGCCGGAGCAGCGGCCTTCTTTGCCGGAGCAGCGGCCTTCTTTGCCGGAGCAGCGGCCTTCTTTGCCGGAGCAGCGGCCTTCTTCGCCGGAGCGGCGGCCTTCTTTGCCGGAGCGGCGGCCTTCTTCGCCGGAGCGGCGGCCTTCTTGGCCGGAGCGGCCTTCTTTGCAGTTGCCATGGTTTTCTCCTTGATCAAGTGGAAAAGTCACCGCCCTGTGCGGACCGGTCCGCGCAGATACGGCTATTCACCGTCCGAGAGTCGCTCAGGAGGAACGCCTCGGTACGGTGAATGGGATTGCCATGCAGCCCCGCCACCTCGAGGGTGTTGATGCGGGTTTCGCTCGGTGACTGCATTGGCCAGGTCTTGATCGGGTGGTGGCTGGGGTTCAATCCCAGCTCAGGGCCCCGCCCGATTGGTACTCGATGACACGGGTCTCGAAGAAGTTGCGTTCCTTCTTCAAGTCGATCATCTCGCTCATCCAGGGGAAGGGGTTCTCTTCGTTCGGGAACAGCGGGTCCAGACCGATCTGCACCGCACGGCGGTTCGCGATGAAGCGCAGATAGCCCTTGAACATCGACGCGTTCAGGCCCAGCACGCCGCGCGGCATGGTGTCCTCGGCGTAGCGGTATTCCAGCTCGACGGCCTTGAGGAACAGCGCCTTGATCTCGGCCTTGAACTCCGCCGTCCACAGCTGCGGGTTCTCGAGCTTGATCTGGTTGATAAGGTCGATGCCGAAGTTGCAGTGCATGGACTCGTCGCGCAGGATGTACTGGTACTGCTCGGCGGCGCCGGTCATCTTGTTCTGCCGACCCATCGCCAGGATCTGCGTGAAGCCGACGTAGAAGAACAGGCCTTCCATCAGGCAGGCAAAAACGATCAGCGACTTCAGCAGCGTCTGGTCCGCCTCGGTCGTGCCGGTCACGAACTCCGGCTTCATGATCGCCTCGATGAAAGGGATCAGGAACTCGTCCTTGTCGCGGATGGACTGGACTTCGTTGTAGGCGTTGAAGATCTCGCTCTCATCCAGGCCCAGGCTCTCAACGATGTATTGATACGCGTGGGTGTGGATGGCCTCTTCAAAGGCCTGGCGCAGCAGGAACTGGCGGCACTCGGGCGCCGTGATGTGGCGGTAAGTGCCCAGCACGATGTTGTTGGCGGCCAGCGAGTCGGCGGTAACGAAGAAGCCGAGGTTGCGCTTGATGATGCGGCGCTCGTCTTCAGTCAGGCCGTTGGGGTCCTTCCAGAGCGCGATGTCGCGGCTCATGTTCACTTCCTGCGGCATCCAGTGGTTGGCGCAGGTGGCGAGGTACTTCTCCCAGGCCCACTTGTACTTGAAGGGCACCAGCTGGTTGACGTCGGTCTGGCCGTTGATGATGCGCTTGTCAGCAGCCTTCACACGACGGGCCGTCGTGGCCTCACCGGACAGCTGCGGGGAAGGCATCGAGGCGCTGGTTGCTGCGTGCGTGGCTGTCGCGGACAGCGCCGCCGACGGCGTGGCCGCGAGGGGCTTCGCGGCGTGGGTATCAGTGGACTTCAGGTCTTCGTCCCAATCCAGCATGGTGTGCTTCCTATCACTTCGAATTATCTGCAGTGCTAGCGCAGTTCAACAAGAACCAGCGACTGCTATTTGCGCCATTCGCGCGAAGTTTGTTGCGCAAGGGCATCGAAAACAGCAGCGCCAACTTGTCTATACAAGTTGGCGCTGCTTCGCCAATTACTGGCAGGCCTCGCAATCGGGGTTGTCGATCGAGCAGAACTTCATGTCCGTCGCCGGCAGTTCGGGCTCGACCGCAGCCACCGGTGCGGCCGGCTGCGCCATCGCCGGTGCCGCACCAGCGGACACGGCGTTGAGCTGACCCGAGCGCGTGACCGTGCTCTTCTCGGCCTGCGTCGCGCTGATGGTGCGCAGGTAATAGGTCGTCTTCAGGCCGCGCTGCCACGCGAGCTTGTAGGTCTCGTCGAGCTTCTTGCCCGACGCGCCGGCCATGTAGATGTTCAGGCTCTGCGCCTGGTCGATCCACTTCTGGCGGCGCGCGCCGGCTTCAATGAGCCACGAGGTGTCCACCTCGAAGGCCGTCGCGTACAGCGCCTTGATGTCCTCGGGCACGCGGTCGATGCGGCGCAGCGAACCGTCGAAGTGCTTGAGGTCCATGACCATCACGTCGTCCCACAGGCCCAGCGCCTTCAGATCACGCACGAGGGACTCGTTGATGACGGTGAACTCGCCCGACAGGTTGGACTTCACCGACAGGTTGCCGAAGCAAGGCTCGATGGAGGCGTCCACGCCAATGATGTTGGAGATGGTGGCCGTCGGCGCGATGGCGACGCAGTTGCTGTTGCGCATGCCGTGCGCAGCGATGCGAGCACGCAGCGCGTCCCAGTCCATGCTCACCGAGCGGTCGACGTCGACATAGCCACCACGGGCCTCGGCCAGCAGGTCCAGCGAGTCGATCGGCAGGATGCCGCGATCCCACAGCGAGCCCTTGTAGGACGAGTAGCGGCCACGCTCCTCGGCCAGCTCGGTCGAGGCCCAGTAGGCGTGATAGCAGACGGCTTCCATCGAGCGGTCGGCGAACTCAACGGCGGCTTCGGACGCATACGGCGTGCGCAGCTGGTACAGCGCGTCCTGGAAGCCCATGATGCCCAGGCCCACCGGGCGGTGGCGCAGGTTGGAGTCACGGGCCTTCTTGACGGCGTAGTAGTTGATGTCGATGACGTTGTCGAGCATGCGCATGGCTGTGCGCGTCGTCTTCTTCAGCTTGACCTGGTCGATGGCGCCATCCTTGATGTGATGGGCCAGGTTGACGGAGCCTAGGTTGCAGACGGCAATCTCGCTGTCGTTGGTGTTCAGCGTGATCTCGGTGCACAGGTTGCTGGAATGCACGACGCCGACATGCTGCTGCGGGCTGCGCACGTTGCAGGCATCCTTGAACGTGATCCAGGGGTGGCCGGTTTCGAACAGCATCGACAGCATCTTGCGCCACAGGTCCTTGGCCGGCATGCGCTTGAACAGCTTCAGCTCGCCACGATCGACCTTGTTCTCGTAGCCGACGTAGGCTTCCTCAAAAGCCTTGCCGAACTTGTCGTGCAGGTCCGGGCAGGTCGAGGGGCTGAACAGCGTCCAGTCACCGCCCTCGATCACGCGCTTCATGAACAGGTCGGGAATCCAGTTCGCCGTGTTCATGTCGTGCGTACGGCGGCGGTCGTCGCCGGTGTTCTTGCGCAGGTCCAGGAACTCTTCGATGTCCAGGTGCCAGGACTCCAGGTAGGCGCAGACAGCACCCTTGCGCTTGCCGCCCTGGTTCACGGCGACGGCCGTGTCGTTGACCACCTTCAAGAAGGGCACGACGCCCTGGCTCTTGCCGTTGGTGCCCTTGATGTGCGAGCCCAGCGCGCGCACGGGCGTCCAGTCATTGCCCAGGCCGCCGGCGAACTTGCTCAGCAGCGCGTTCTCCTTCAGGGCTTCGTAGATGCCGTCCAGATCGTCGGCCACCGTCGTCAGGTAGCAGCTGGACAGCTGCGAGCGGCGCGTGCCGCTGTTGAACAGCGTCGGCGTGGAGCTCATGAAGTCGAAGCTGGACAGCACTTCGTAGAACTCGATGGCGCGGGCTTCGCGGTCCACCTCGTTCAGCGCCAGGCCCATGGCCACACGCATGAAGAAGGCCTGCGGCATCTCGATGCGGGTGTCCTCGATGTGCAGGAAGTAGCGGTCGTACAGCGTCTGCAGGCCGAGGTAGTCGAACTGCAGGTCACGGTCGGCCTTCAGCGCGGCACCCAGCTTGGCCAGGTCGTACTGGCCCAGCTTCTCGTCCAGCAACTCGGCGGCGATGCCCTTCTTGATGTAGCCAGGGAAGTACTCGGCGTACTTGGCCTGCATCTCGGCCTGCGTGACTTCACCGCCGATGATTTCGCGGCGGATCGTGTGCAGCAGCAGGCGGGCCGTCGCACGGCTGTAGCCGGGGTCCTTCTCGATCAGCGTGCGGGCGGCCAGGATGGAGGCCTTGTAGACCTCATCAATGGCGACGCCGTCGTACAGGTTGCGCTGCGTCTCGGCCAGCACCGGCTCAGGCTTCACATCGGCGCCGAGGTTCTCGCAGGCCGACGCGATCAGCGACTTCAGCACGCGCAGGTCCAGCGGGCGGCGCACGCCACCGTCCATCACCATGAACTGCGGTTCGGCGGCGCGTGCGGCCTCTCCCTGGGCAGCGCGCTCCTGCGCGCGGCGCTCGCGGTACAGCACGTAGGCACGGGCCACGTCGTGCTGGCCGCTGCGCATCAGGCCCAGCTCGACCTGGTCCTGCACATCCTCAATGTGGAAAGTGCCGCCGCTCGGGCGCGAACGCAGCAGCGCGCGCACGACGTTCTGCGTCAGTTGCTCGACCGTCTCGCGCACGCTGGCCGAGGCCGCGCCGCTGGTGCCGTGCACGGCCAGGAAGGCCTTCATCAGCGCGACGGCGATCTTGCTGGGCTCGAACGAGACCACGGCGCCGTTGCGGCGAATGATCTGGTAGGCCTGGTAGCCCGACAGCGAGGGAGCACCGGCGGTTTGCGCGTCGGATCCAAACGCGCCCGGAGAACCCGAGGAAAGCGTGGCAGCGGGGGCGGCCTGGCCCGAGGCGGCTTCATGCAGCATGAGGAGATCCTTTTATCGAGAAGTGACAGACAAAAGCGCGGCACAGACCCGATGAAGGATCGACGCATCGCGCGTTGCTGGAGTGGTGGTGTTTCGGCCCTGCCGGTCCATTGCCAGGCCGGCGTTCCGGCTGGTTCCTCGGGCGGGTTGTTGCGGTGGCCAAGCCACTGCAGACAGCGATTCCGAGGTGATGGTCATGGGGTCGACTGGGTCAGCAGGATATCACGAGAGAACACTATATCTAGTGCTTGACGCCGCAGGTTGGCCACATCCCTAGTGTCAACCCGGGCTTCAATTGGCATTGAAAAACGCGCGATGGCCGCTTTGCATCGATCCCATCGGGGCACGCCCGCGATGGCCCGCATGAGCATTGGCTTTGCGGCCCGAAGTGGCCCGCAAAGCCGCGCCAATGCTGGGTTTGGCACGAGGGCCCTCCCCCACGCCGAACATTCAAGCAGGGCAAATCCCAGGGCTCGCTGCCAGTGAAAAATTGCGGGCCGCTCCCGAGCCGACCCAGCCAGGCGATGTGCGGGCGACGCCATGCCTCGCGCATCACCGCCCCCTCGGGGGCCGAGGCCGGCGCGCCGTCGGCTGCGCGGTGTGCAAGACCGCCCAGGACCGCCCGCATTCAGCGAAGCGGGGCTGAGCGAGGGGCCTCAGTTGTCCCCCGCCGAGATGGCCAGCCGCGCCATCCGGTAGCGGATCTGGCGCAGCGACAGCCCCAGGCTGGCCGCCGCCGCCGTGCGGTTGAAGCGGTGCACCTCCAGCGCCCGCAGCAGGATGGCGCGCTCCACCTCATCCAGGTAGGCCGCCAGGTCGGCAGGCAATTGCTCGGGCAGCGTCAGGCCTTCCACGCGCGGCGCCGTCTGCACGGGCGTCTCCAGCGCGGCGAACTGCGAGACGCTGCCGCCGTCGTCCAGCACGGCCTCGGGCAGGCCCAGGTCCTCGGCATCGATCCACTCGCCGCCCGCCAGCGCCAGCGCACGGTGCAGCAGGTTCTCCAGCTCGCGCACATTGCCGGGGAAGGCATAGCGCGACAGCGTCTGCAGCGCGCCGGGCGTCAGCCGCGGCGTCGGCGACACGCCGGCGTCTTGCGCGATGCGCGCCAGCACGCGGTTGCTGATGAGGCCCAGGTCCTCCAGCCGCTCGCGCAGCGGCGGCACCCGGATCTGGATGACGTTGAGCCGATAGAACAAGTCCTGCCGGAAGCGGCCGGCCACCACCTCGGCGGACAGGTCCTTGTGCGTGGCGCTGAGGATGCGCACATTGACCGGGCTCTCGGCCGTGGCGCCCACCGGCCGCACCGAGCGCTCCTGGATGACGCGCAGCAGCTTGCTCTGCATGGCCAGCGGCAGGTCGCCGATCTCGTCCAGGAACAGCGTGCCACCGTCGGCCGCCTGGAAGAAGCCCTCCCGGTCCTCGTTGGCGCCAGTGAACGCGCCCTTGCGGTAGCCGAAGAACTCGGCCTCCAGCAAGTTCTCAGGAATGGCGCCGCAGTTCACGGCCACGAAACGCTGCCCGGCGCGGGCGCCGTGGTCGTGGATGGCGCGCGAGACCAGCTCCTTGCCCGTGCCGGACTCGCCGTGCACCAGCACCGGCGCCATGCTGCGCCCGACCTTGTCGATCAGCGCCCGCACTGCCCGGATGGCCGGCGATTCGCCGATCAGGCGCAGCGCGGAGGCCGGGCCCACCGACGTCACGGCCGGCACCGCCGCCTCGCTCGGCGAGGGCGCAGGCTGGCGCCCCAGCGCCGAGCCCACCACCAGGCGGAACTGGCGCAAGTCCACCGGCTTGGTCAGGTAGTCGAAGGCGCCGGCCTTCAAGGCCTCCACGGCGTTCTCGGCCGAACCGAACGCGGTGATGACAACCGCCTTCTCCAGCCGGCCCGCCTGCTCCAGCCAGCGCAGCACGGCCAGGCCCGAGCCGTCGGGCAGCTTCATGTCGGTGATGACGGCGCCGTAGGTGGTCGCCTGCAGGTGGGCCAGCGCCTCGGCGACGGAGCCGGCGCTGTCCACCTCGTAGCCCTCGCGCAGCAGGGTGAGCTCGTAGAGGGTGCGCAGGTCGGGCTCGTCGTCGATGACCAGCAGGCGGGCGGCTTGGGCAGTGCTCATGGGGCGGCGTGCGTGCGCAGAAGCACGCAGAACTCGTTGGCATCAGCGCCGCTGGCGCGGCGGAAATCGATGCGGGCGCCGTGGCGCTCGCACAGCTCGCGACAGATGTAGAGCCCCAGGCCCGAGCCCCGGCTGCGCGTCGAGAAGAAGGGCTCGAACAGATGCCGCTCCACCTCCGGCGCCACCGGCGGGCCGGCGCTGCGCACCACCAGGGCCAGGCTGTCGCCCTCGCGGCTCAGCAGCACGCGGATGGTGCCCGGGCCGTCGTCGGCATGGCGCAGCGCGTTGTCCAGCAGGTTGACGAGCACGCGGCGCAGATGCTCCGCATCGAAACGCCCCACCAGCCCGGGCGCCTCGATCTGCAGTTGGAAGCGGCTCTGCTCCCCGGCTTCCAGCCCGTTGACGACCACCCAATCCACGCAGGTCTCGTGCACCAGCTCGCTGAGGTCCAGCGCCTGCGTGTCAGGCTGCACGCCGGGCGCCAGCTCCGTCACGTCGTCCACCAGCCTTTTCAGCCGCTGCACGTTGGACGCCACCATGCGCGTCAGCGGCTCGGCGCGCAGGCCGGCCACGTCCTCGGCAATCAGCGCATTGGCCTGCGCAATGGCAGCCAACGGGTTGCGGATCTCGTGCGCGATGCCGGCCGACACGCGCCCCATCGCCGCCAGCTTCTCCTGGCGAGAGCGCGCCAGCAGCTCGCGGTTGTCCTCCACGAACAGCACGCACAGCTCCTCGCTGCCCTCGCGCTGGCGCGTGAAGCGCAGGCGCAGGCGCAGGCTGCGCATGACGCCGCTGGTCAGCGGCAGCGCGACGTCCTGCTCGCCGCCCCGGCCAGCCGCATGCGCCTGCTCCAGCGCCTGCGCCAGCGGCTGCCAGTCGGGGCGGCCGCGCAGCTGCCAGCTCAGCTCGCCGCCGTCGGCGTCGAGCAGCGTGCGGGCGGCCGGGTTCATCGCGCGCACTCGGCCACGGCGGTCCACCACCAGCACGCCCTCCTGCATCTCGTCGATGACCAGCCGGTTCAGCGACTCCTGCTGCCGCGCCAGCGCCAGACTGCCGCGCGCCGCCTTTTCCTCGCGCGCCAGCCGTGCACTCAGCTCACCGGCGAGCAGGCTGACGGCGAACAGCCCGCCGCCCACCAGGCCGGCCTGCGTCGTCTTCACGCCCACGTCCAGATCCATCAGCATGGGCCAGCCCGCCGCCGCCAGCAGCCCGAGTGTGGCCATCGCGGCAGTGGCCAGCGCCAGCCGGCGCGGGCACAGCACGGCCGCCATCAGCACCGGCATGACAAACAGCGCGCCGTAGTTGACGCCGCCCGGGTCCAGCGCATGCAGGGCCCCGAACAGCAGCATGTCCAGCCCGATCGCCGCCCACCAGTGCAGGCTGCTGATGCGCGCCAGGCTGCGAGCGCTGGCGCCCAGGCGCAGCCGCGGCAGCAGCCACAGCGCGATGGCGGCCGCAGCATAGGCGGCGCACAGCACCAGCGTCGTGCGCGGCGGCGGCGTGGACAGCGCCGACGAGATCAGCTGCGCCGCCACCAGCGCCATGCCCAGCGCGGCCCGCGCACTCAGGAAGGCGCGGTACAGGCGGTCGAACGACGCACTGCCCTCGGCCGGATCCGCCGGCAACGACTCGACGAACCAGCCGCCGCCGGCCACGGCCTCAGCGGGCTTCAAAGCTGGCCCGGTGCGCCGCGCTGCAGAAGGCGCCCCCCTTGCCGGGCAGGGCCTCGTCGACCGGCAGGTGCATGCCGCATTCGGCGCAGCGCAGCATGGCCTGGGGCCCGGCAGGCGGCGCCGGCGGCGTGCGCGCCTCGGGCTCGCGCGAACGGCCACGCCGAGCGCCCCACAGCAGCGCCAGCACGGCCAGCACCAGCAGCAGCAACAAGTACTTCATGCGCCACCACCATTGGCGCCGCGCTGCAGCAGCACCTCCAGCACGAACCGCGAGCCCACGTAGGACAGCAGCAGCATCGCCGCACCGGCGTACAGCCAGCGCGTCGCGCGCCGGCCGCGCCAGCCGTAGATGCGCCGGCCCACCAGTAGGCCCGTCAGCACCAGCCAGCCCAGCACGGCCAGCAGGGTCTTGTGATCCCACTTCCATTGCGGCGTGAACCACCAGCCCAGCAGGATGGCCAGCGACAGCACGCCCACGCCGGCCGCCACGAAATTGAACGTCAACCGCTCCAGCCGCAGCAAGGGCAGCCCGCCAGGCGTGGCGCGCTGGTGGCGCAGCCGGGCCTCGGCGCGGTTCATCAGCGCCGCGTGCAGCACTGCCACGCCGAACAAGCCGTAGGACGCCAGGCCCAGCACCCAGTGCAGCGGCGCCCACGGCGAAGCCGCCTGCGGCCGGCTATCGCCGGGGAAGCCCCAGGCCAGCAGCACTGCAGCCGCTGCCAGCCAGGCCAGAACCCGGCGCACGCTGTGCAGCGGCAGGAAACGGCTTTCAACCAGATAGACCGTCAGCACCAGCCACGCCGTCATCGACAGCGCCGGCGCAAAGCCGAAGCGAGCTCCAGGCTGAGCCAGACCGTAGCCACTGATGTCGATGAAGAGGGCGGCGAACTGTGCCGTCCAGGCCAGCGCCATAGGCGGCACCGAGCGCAGCGGCGGCCGCGTGGACGCCGCATCGTCGGCCGGCGCGCGCATCAGCCCCACCCACACATAACCCAGCAGCGCCAGAGCGCTGGCGATGGCCAACGCGACGGTGGGGGCCATCGACTGCGCGGTGGCAGCGTCTGCCAGGGGAGCGGGCGATAAACTCATGGACGCAGTGTACTTTTGGGCTGTCGCGCGTTCTGCCGACTCTGGCCCCCTTCCAACACCATGGCATCCACCCTCACCGACCGCCTGAGTCGCCTCGTCAAGACGATGCGTGGCCAGGCCCGCATCACCGAAAGCAATGTGCAGGACATGCTGCGCGAGGTGCGCATGGCCCTGCTGGAGGCCGACGTGGCCCTGCCGGTGGTGCGCGACTTCATCGCCCGCGTGAAGGAGAAAGCGCTTGGCCAGGAGGTCGTCGGCTCGCTGAACCCGGGCCAGGTGCTGGTGTCCGTCGTCCACAAGGAACTCGCCGCGACGATGGGCGAAGGCGTGGCCGACATCAACCTTGCCACCCAGCCGCCCGCCGTCATCCTGATGGCTGGCCTGCAGGGTGCTGGCAAGACGACGACGACCGCCAAGCTCACCAAGCACCTGATCGAGAAGCGCAAGAAGAAGGTGCTGACGGTCTCGGCCGACGTCTACCGCCCGGCCGCCATCGAGCAGCTCAAGACGGTGACGAAGCAGGCCGGCGGCGAGTGGTTCCCGTCCGCGCCCGACCAGAAGCCGCGCGACATCGCGCTGGCCGCGCTGGACCACGCCAGGCGCCACTACTTCGACGTGCTGCTGGTCGACACGGCCGGCCGCCTGGCCATCGACGAAGCGCTGATGGCCGAGATCAAGGACCTGCACGCGACGGTCAATCCGGTCGAGACGCTGTTCGTCGTCGACGCGATGCAGGGCCAGGACGCGGTCAACACCGCCAAGGCCTTCAAGGACGCGCTGCCGCTGACCGGCGTCATCCTGACCAAGCTGGACGGCGACTCGCGCGGTGGCGCGGCACTCTCCGTGCGGCAGATCACCGGCGCGCCGATCAAGTTCGCCGGCGTGTCCGAGAAGATCGACGGCCTGGAGGTCTTCGACGCCGACCGCCACGCCGGCCGCGTGCTGGGCATGGGTGACATCGTGGCGCTGGTGGAGCAGGTCACGCAGAGCGTGGACCTGGCCTCGGCCCAGGCTTTTGCCCAGAAGCTCAAGGACGGCAGCGGCTTCGACCTGAACGACTTCCTGCAGCAGATCGCGCAGATGAAGAAGATGGGCGGCCTCGGCGGCCTGATGGACAAGCTGCCGCAGAACATGATGGGCAACAAGCAGCCCGGTCAGGCCGACATGGACCGCGCCGAGCGCGACATGAGGCGCATGGAGGGCATCCTGCGCGCGATGACCGCCAAGGAGCGCGCCCAGCCCACGCTGCTGATGGACGGCAAGAGCAAGGCCAGCCGCAAGCGCCGCATCGCCGCCGGCGCCGGCGTGCAGATCCAGGATGTCAACCGCCTGCTGAACCAGTTCGACCAGATGCAGGGGATGATGAAGAAGATGAAGGGCGGCGGCCTGATGAAGATGATGAAGAAGATGGGCGGCATGAAGGGCCTGCCCGGGATGTGAGCCCACCCCCGAGGCGCTGACGCGCCTCCCCCTCAAGGGGGCTGAGCCCGGACACAAACAGTCCTGAGGACTGTTTGTGCCTGGCGAAGGACAAGGCCACTGGCCTTGGCAGCAGCCAGTGGCCCGGCAAAGCCGGTTCCACGGCTGCTGCTGGATGAATCGGCCTTGCGGCCTCTGTCATCCGGGGGGCTGGCCTACTTCTTCTCGGCCGCTGCCTTCAGGCCCGGCAGGAAGTCGGCGCCGTGCGCGATCTGCGCGGTGGACTGACGCACCGTCTCGCCCAGCGGCTCGACACGGCCGCCCAGGCAGTTGCCCAGGAAGCTCTCGGCAATCGCGTTGAAGCCGATGCGGTTGTTGGGCTTGGCGAAGCCGTGGCCCTCGTCCGGGTACAGCACATAGGTGACCGGGATGTTCTTGGCCTGCATGGCCTGGACGATCTGGTCTGACTCCGCCTGCTTCACGCGCGGGTCGTTGGCGCCCTGGCCGATCAGCAGCGGGCGCACGATCTGGTCGGCCTTGTACAGCGGCGACGCAGCACGCAGGATGGCCTTGCCCTCGTCGGTCGTCGGGTCGCCCATGCGGCTGTACATCTGCTTCTTGCCGGCTTCCCAGTACGGCGGGATGGTGCCCAGCAGCGTCTCCAGGTTGGACGGGCCGACGATGTCCACCGCGCAGGCGAACGTGGTCGGCGTGAACGTCAGGCCGGCCAGCGCCGCATAGCCGCCGTAGCTGCCGCCCATGATGGCGACCTTGTCCGCGCTCGTCACGCCTTGCTTGACGGCCCAGTCGACGGCGTCGATCAGGTCGTTGTGCATGGCCAGGCCCCACTGCTTGTTGCCGGCGTTCAGGAACTTCTTGCCGAAGCCCGTGGAGGCCCGGAAGTTCACCGACAGCACGGCGTAGCCGCGGTTGGCCAGCCACTGGTGCGTGCCGTTGTAGCCATAGCCGTCGCGCGCCCAGGGGCCGCCGTGCACCAGCAGCACCAGGGGCACGGCCTGCTCGGCCTTGCCGTCGCCGTTCTTGTCGGCACCCTGCGGCAGCGTCAGATAGCTGGGCAGCGTCAGGCCGTCACGGGACTTGATCTCCACCGCATGCATGGGCACCAGCGGTGCGTTCTGCAGCTCGGGCCGGGCCACATACAGCGGCGACAGCTTCTTGGCCTTGCGGTCGTACAGGTAGGTCGCGGACACCTTGGACACCGGGTCGATGCCGACGATCCACTTGTCGTCCGCGCGGGTGCGGCTGGCCACGAAGACCTCGCCCTTGCCCAGCTGTTGCTGCAGCCAGTCGAAGTCGGCCTTCAGAGACTTGTCGATGAAGTGCCACTCGGTGGTCAGGTAGTCCACCGCATAGGCCTGCACCTCGCCGGTGATGGTGTTGCGCAGCGTGGCGCCAAGGTCGGCACGGGCGTCCTGGGCGATGAGCTTGCGGGCACCGGTGGCGGTGTCCTCGGCGAACACGGCCGTGGTGTCACGGTCGCGCGAGTCCATCCAGTACAGGGTCTTGCCGTCGGCGGTGTAGCCCAGCGGGCTGGTCGCGTTGTCTTCCAGGTTGGTGCTCAAGAAAGGCTTGTCGGCCACCGCACCGTCCTTGACCTGGAAGTAGTCGATGCCGCCGGCTGCGTTCGGGCGGGCGCCCATGCGCACCTGCAGGTCCTCATCGGTCTGGAAGCCGGCGAAGCCATCGGCCTTCATGACCAGCTTGAGCTCGCCGGTCTTCAGGTTCAGCAGGTGCACGTCATGCCAGCGCGGGTCGCGGTTGTTGACACCCACCAGCACCTCGTCCACACGCTTGCGAGACGTGCCCATCATGCGCACGCGCACCTTGTCGAAGGGCGTGTAGTCGCGCTGCGCGCCGGTCTTCACGTCCACGCCGTAGAGGCGGAAGTTCTCGTCGCCGGCGTTGTCCTTCACGAACAGCAACTGCTCGCTGTTACCCGACCAGAAGTGGCCGGGGATGGGGCGGTCCTTGGAGTCGGTGACGGCCTTGGCCGCCTCGGGCTTGGCGGCAGGCGCCACCCAAACGTTCATCACGCCGTTGACGGGTGCCATCCACGACAGCCACTGGCCGTCGGGGCTGAGCTGGGCACCGGACTTCACCGGGTTGCCAAACAGGGCCGCGCGCGAGATCAGCGGCGTGTCGCCCACGGTGATGGTGGCCTTGCGGGCATCGGCCGCGAGCGCGGCCGTCGGCAGCGCGGCGGCCAGCGCCAGGGTCAGCGGAAGCAGGGTCAGAGAACGGGACATGCGAGCCTCGATCGGATGAAAAACCCGCAGCATAGGCAGTCCGGCGCCCCATGCCGTCGGTCAGGGGGCCGGCCGACGGTCATCCCTTAAGGGTTGCCGCTGAGCGCGACACAAGCGCTCACATTTGCCCCCAAGTTCGAGGGACATGGCGGCGTGGTCAAGACCCGACACGGCCGCTAGCGTGCAGCCCATGCTGAACCTCCACCTCCCCCGCGCCGTCGGTGCGCTACTGAACCGCCTGACCGGCCAGGACGGCGCACCGCTGCCCGTCGACGCCAGCGACACCGTCATGCGCTGGCCGCCCACGCCGGCACGCGTGCTCGCCAGCGGCGAGCGGCACGCCCACAAATGCATCGCGCGTGCGCTGGCACTGGAGCATCCCAAGGGTTTCCTGCTGGCCCAGGTACCGCTGCACAAGCTGGTGCGCGTGCCCAAGCAGAACTCCTACCGCGAGTGGCTGTCGCGCACCGGGCTGCTGACGGTGGACTTCGCGCTGTGCGACGAGCACGGCGTGGTGCGCGCCATCGTGCTGATGCCGCTGCCCGATGACCAGCTGCGCCCGCGCCGCAAGCGCGAGCGGCTGCTGCGCGTGCTGGAGGCCACCGGCCTGCCGGTCGCGTCGTGGGACCGTGAATGGCAGGCAGAGCACGACGCGCAGCGCCTGCGCGGCACGCTGTTCCCACGCCTGGCCGGCAGCGGCCAGTACAGCGACACGCCGCACGCGCATTGACGCCCCTCGTCCCCGACGGGGACGGCCTGCGAGCTGCCCGGCAATCGGCCCGTGAGCGTTACTCGAGCAGCGCCCTGGCGAACTCGCGCGCGCTGAAGGTTTCGAGGTCTTCCAGCTTCTCGCCCACGCCGATGAAGTAAACCGGCACGGGCCGCTCGCGCGCGATGGCCGCGAGCACGCCGCCCTTGGCCGTGCCGTCCAGCTTGGTGACGATGAGGCCCGTCAGGCTCAGCGCCTCGTCGAAGGCCTTGACCTGGTTCAGCGCGTTCTGACCGGTGTTGCCGTCCACTACCAACAGCACCTCGTGCGGCGCGCCCTCCTGGGCCTTGGTGATGACGCGCTTGATCTTCTTCAGCTCCTCCATCAGGTGGATCTGCGTGGGCAGGCGGCCGGCGGTGTCGGCGATGACGACGTCAGCACCGCGCGCGCGGCCGGCGTTGACGGCGTCGAAGGACACGGCCGCCGGGTCACCCCCCTCCTGGCTGATGATCTCCACCTGGGCGCGGTCGGCCCACACGCCCAGCTGCTCGCGGGCGGCGGCGCGGAAGGTGTCGGCAGCTGCCAGCAGCACCTTCTGGTCGGAGTCCGCCAGGTGGCGGGTCAGCTTGCCAATGCTGGTGGTCTTGCCGGCACCGTTGACGCCCACAACCATCATCACGGTGGGCGTGAAGCGCCCCACTTCCAGCCCCTTCTCCAGCGGCTTGAGCAGCTCGGCCAGCGCATCGACCAGGAGCGCGCGCACGGCTTGCGGGTCCGTAGCCTTGGCGTCCTTGACGCGGCGCTTCAGGTCATCCAGCAGGAACTGCGTGGCCTTGACGCCCGCATCCGCCAGCAGCAGCGCTTCCTCCAGCTCCTCATAGAGCTGCTCGTCAATCTTGGTGCCGGTGAAGACGCTGGCGATGCTGCCACCCGTCTTGCGCAAGCCGGCACGCAGGCGCTCCATCCAGCTGGCGCGCGGCGGCGGCGCCGGGGCGGCCACGGGCGCCGGCGGCGGCGCGACGCTGACCACGGGGGCTGGCACTGGCACTGGCACTGGCACTGGCACTGGCACCGGCACCGGCGCTGGCGCTGGCGCTGGCCTGGGCAGCGGCGCGGCGACCGGCGGCACGACAGGCGCGGCGGCCTGAACCACGGCGGGCGGCTGCTGCGGCACCGGGACGGGTGCCGGGCTGGGCGTCGACACCAGAACGGGCGCCGGGCTGGGCGCTGGCACCGGGGCTGGCGGCGCCACCACCACGGCCACTGGCACCGCCTCTGGCGCGGGCGCAGGTGCGGCCGCGGGCCTGGTAGCCCAGCCCTCGGGCAGCAGCGCCGGAGCTTCGTCGGGCACGGGCGCCGGGGCCGACTTCTTCTTGAAGAAACTGAACATAGGCCGCCATTTTCGCCTGTCGCCATGACGGCGCTGTCGAGGCCGCTTTCTCGCATGCGCTTGATTTTTTGGCGCCGGGGAACCGGGTGAAACTTCTCGAAGATCCCAGCACTCCCGGTCCGCCATGCACGCTGCCCTGCCTTCCGTCCTCCGGTCCATCCCGCTCGCAGCCCTGTTGCTGTGCGCCAGCGCACTGGCCCAGGACCTGCCCGGACAGCAACCGCCCACCGCGGTCAGCACGCCGGCGCTCCCGCTCAAGCCGGTGGTCAAGGGCGAGAAGACCTTCCTGATGTCAGCCTTCATGGCCACGTCGCAGAACAAGCTCAGCCTGTTCTCGTCGGTGGACGGCGTGAACTTCACATCGCTGGGATCCGAGGTTTACCAGCCGCCCAAGGACCTGCTGCGCGACCCGTCCATCATCCGCGCCGCAGACGGCCTGTACTACATCGCCTACACCACGAACTGGGATGGTTCGACCTTCGGCATCGCCAAATCGGCCGACCTGAAGAGCTGGTCTCACATCGGCGATGTGACGGTCAAGCTGCCCGGCATCACCAACGTCTGGGCGCCCGAATGGTTCCGCGACACGGACGGCAGCCTGCATCTGGTGATGAGCCTCTCCAAGGGCGGTACCAAGGGCCCGTTCACGGCCTACACCATGAAGGCGTTGGACGCCGGCTTCACCAAGTTCTCCGACCCGGTGCCCATGGCCGGCCTGGAAAACAACTTCATCGACACCTTCGTCGTGCAGCATGAGGGCCGCTACGTGGCCTTCACGAAGAACGAGACCACCAAGCACATCGAGTTGGCCACCGCGCCGTCGCTGAACGGGCCGTGGAAGCTGGAGAAGACCGGCGACTGGGCCGGCTGGGGCAACTGGACGGAAGGCCCGGCGCTGGTGCCCATCAAGGGTGCGGACGGCAAGCCCGGCTGGCGCATCTACTTCGACGAGTACACGACCAAGCGCTACTGGTACAGCGACAGCTTTGACGGCTTCAAGACCTGGACGCCGAAGAAGGAGCTGGGCGGCGTGTCGGGCACGGTGCGGCACTTCACAGTCATCTCGGAAGACACGGCGCAGCTGGAGCGCGCGACGGCCCCCAAGGCCAAGCCCAAGACGGTGGCCTGGGACCGCCACTCGCTGATCATCGACGGCAAGCGCGAGATGATCTTCGGCGGCGAGTTCCATCCCTTCCGCCTGCCCTCGCCCAGCCTGTGGCGCGACGTGCTGCAGAAGATGAAGGCCTCGGGCCTGAATGCTGTGGCCTTCTACTTCGCGTGGGGCTATCACTCGGCCAAGCCGGGCCACTACGACTTCACGGGCATCCGCAACGTCGAGCGTGCACTAGAGATCGCCAAGGAAGAAGGCATGTACGTCATCGCCCGCATGGGCCCGTACGTGAACGCCGAGCTGACGGCTGGCGGCTTCCCTGGCTGGCTGTTGCGCCAGCGCGCCGAGGCCCGCACCGATGCAGCCGAGTACCAGGCCGCCACCGACGAGTGGATGACGCAGATCAACGCCATCCTCGCGCGCCACCAGATCACCAACGGCGGCGGCAACGTCATCGCCTACCAGCTGGAGAACGAGCTGTTCGCGGTGAACCCCAAGAACATCCGTCACATGCAGCACCTGGCGGACAAGGCGCGCGCTGACGGCATCACCGTGCCGCTGTTCCACAACGCCGCCTCGCGCCTGCCGGACTGGACGCCCAAGAACTCCACCGCGCCCTTCGCCAACCCCGGCCCGACGGACATCTACGCCTTCGACGGCTATCCCGGCGGCGTCTGCGATGTGTTCGGCCAGCCCGGCACGCCGGCCCCGGCGCCGGACTGGGGCATCTACGGCAAGAACTTCCCGAAGGTCGGCTCGCTGGCCTCGCCCAACACACCGGGCTTTGTCGCCGAGATCGGCGCGGGCTGGTTCGACTACTGGGGCAGCAACGGCACCTACGAGTGCACGGCCAAGCGCCAGGGCCCGGGCTACCAGCGCGTGTTCTACGGCAGCAGCCTGATCAACTCGCTGACCATCCACTCCCTCTACATGGCCTTCGGCGGCACCAGCTGGGGCTGGCTTGCCGGGCCGGTGGTCTACACCAGCTACGACTACGGCTCGCCCATCAACGAGAGCCGCGCGCTGCGCGACAAGGCCTATGTGCTGCGCCAGATGGGCAGCATGGTGCAGGCCGCCACACCGGTGCTGGCCGCGCAGGACAAGGCCGAGCCCATCGACCCGGGCAATGCCAAGGTCCGGCTGTATCACAACATCAACAAGGCACTGGGCACGCATGTGCTGCTGGCCCAGCACAACCACCTGTCGGGCACCGAGGCCTTCAGTATCAAGCTGCAGACGCGCGACGGCAGCTACGCCATCCCGCAGGCCGGCAAGCTCACGCTGACGGGCCAGGACGCCAAGATGCTGTTCGCGTCCTACGCGCTGGAACGCCAGCACCTGGTCTATTCCACGTCCGAGATCCAGACCCACCTGCAGCAGGGCCTGCGCGACGTGGCGCTGCTGTACGGCCGCGACGGCGACGACGGCGAGACCGTGCTGCGCTACTCGAACAAGCCGACGGTGAAGTTCCTGCGCGGCAACGCGCAAGTGAGCTGGGATGCCAAGACAGGCGACCTGCGCCTGAACTACGCGCACAAGGGCCTGATCGAGGTGCTGATCAGCGGCGGTGGCCGCGCACCGCTGCTGCTGCTGTTGGCCGACGAGAAGACCGGCTGGGAGTTCTCGCGTCTGAAAGCTGGCGAGCACAGCGTGCTGGTGCGCAGCCCGGCCCTGATCCGCACGGCGGCCGTCACCGGCAAGACCCTGCAGTTGACCGGCGACACCACCGCCACCAGCGCCGTGCGCGCCTGGGTGCCGGACGGCGTCAACGCGCTGAGCTTCAACGGCCGGGCCCTCGCGGCCGGCGCGCAGGACAGCAGCCTCGTGGCCCGCGCCACGCTGCCCGGCCCCGATGCCGTCACGCTGCCCGACCTGATGCAGGCAACGTGGACACGCCGCTTCGACTCGCTGGAAGCCGACCCGGCCTTCGACGACAGCGCCTGGCGCAAGACGGACGCGCCCGTCTCCGCCGCCAACGTCTACACCGCCACCGACAAGGGTCAGCCGGTGCTGGCCATGAGCGACTACGGCTTCCACCATGGTGACGTCTGGTACCGTGGACGCTTCAAGACCGCCGACGCCCAGGCGCTGCAACTGGAACTGTTCTTCGGCGGCGGCGGCGCTGGTGTCATCCAGGTCTGGGTGAACGGCAAGTTCATCGGCCAGCAGGATCACGACACCGGCCGCCCCTTCCCCGAGACGACCGACACCTTCCGCGCGACGCTCAAAGACCTGCCGCCCGGCGAGCACGTCATCGCCGTCGTCGTGCGCAACAACTCGCACAACTGGGACCTGTTCGCCGACGACGTGCACAAGGAAGCCCGTGGCCTGATCTCCGCCTCGCTCACGCCCAAGGGCGGCCAGCGTTTCGGCACGCCCATCGCCTGGAAGATCCAGGGCAACAAGGGCGGCGAGGACATCGCCGACCTCGTGCGCGGCCCCATGAACAACGGCGGCCTGCACGGCGAACGCATGGGCTGGCACCTGCCCGTGGACCCGGCCAAGCCGCAGAAGGACTGGGCAGCCACCGCCGTGGGTGCGGCACCGCCGGCCCCGGGCACCTACTGGCTGCGCACGAACTTCAAGCTGGACATGCCGGCCGGTCACGACGTGCAACTGGGCCTGGCCTTTGGTGACACGACCAAGCCGCGCTCGACACGCGAGAACCGCGCGCTGATCTTCGTGAACGGCTGGAATCTGGGCCAGTTCATCGCTCACATCGGCCCGCAGCGCACCTTCGTTCTGCCGCCCGGCATCCTCAATCCCAACGGCGACAACACGCTGACGCTGGCCGTCACGACCGATGGCGACGCCGCCAACGCGCTGGAGCCGGTCAAGCTGGTCCCGCTGGCCGTGTCACGCGGCGGCGTGCCGCTGGAACCCGTGCCGCAACCGCGTACCCTGCAGCGCTGAGCTGCGCCCCGACCCTCAAGCAGTACCCGAGAGACACCCCATGTCCAACCAGATCCTCAAGCCCGTCGACTCCTCCAAGATCCATCCGCTGCTGGCCCACCACACGGCCCACCTCGGCGCGGACCGCGACGACATCCGTGGCGCCATCGACCGGCTGATCCACAACCTGATCAACATCGAGGACAAGGACGGCAAGTTCCTGCTGCGCCTGGATGATGGCCGCGTGCTGGACACCAAGGGCTGGAACGGCTTCGAGTGGACGCATGGCGTGGGCCTGTATGGCGTCTACAAGGTCTGGGAACTGACGGGCGACCCCAAGGCCTGGGACATCATGACCAGCTGGTTCGAGGCACGCTTCAAGGAAGGCATGCCCAGCCGCAACATCAACACGGTGGCGCCCTTCCTGACGCTGGCCTACCTGTTCGACCGCACGGGCGAACGCCGCTACCTGCCCTACATCGACCGTTGGGCCGAGTGGGTCTACAACGACATGCCGCGCACCGAGGAAGGCGGCTTCCAGCACATCGTCTACAACAGCGTGAACAACCAGCAGCTGTGGGACGACACGCTGATGATGTCGGTGCTGCCGCTGGCCAAGTTCGGCCTGCTGCTGAACCGCCCCCACTACGTCGAGGAAGCCAAGCGCCAGTTCCTCGTCCACATCAAGTACCTGTCTGACCGCAAGACGGGCCTGTGGTTCCACGGCTGGACCTTCGACGGCCGCCACAACTTCGCCAACGCGCTGTGGGCGCGCGGCAACTCGTGGGTCACCATCGTGATTCCCGAGTTCCTCGAGCTGCTGAACCTGCCGGAGGGCGACGCCTTCCGCCAACACCTGGTGTCCACGCTGGAGGCGCAGGTCAAGGCGCTGGCGCAATTCCAGTCGCCGTCGGGCCTGTGGCCCACGCTGCTGGACGACCCGACCTCCTACGACGAGGCCGCAGCTTCCGCCGGCTTTGCCTACGGCATCCTGAAGGCGGTTCGCAAGGGCTACATCTCCAAGGACTACGAGGCCTTCGGCGTGAAGGCGGCGCTGGCGGTGCGCAAGCACATCAACGACGCTGGCGAGCTGACGCAGGTGAGCTTCGGCACGCCGGTGTTCAACACGCTGCAGGAATACAAGGACATTCCGCTGACCTCCATGCCGTTTGGTCAGGCCATGGCGCTGCTGGCCATGGGTGAGTTGCTGGTGCGCTTCATCTGAGCCCTGTAGGGCGGGTCGCGACCCGCCAACACCGGTGGCAGACCGCCACCAAACGGTGGCAGGCCGCCACCAAACGGCGGGTCACGACCCGCCCTACACACCGTTGACGCCATGCAAAAGAACCTACACCCCGCCGCCCGGCAACCCACCTGGATCAACTACTGGGGCTGGGGCTCGGGCGACATGCTCGGCGCCGGCGCGCAGGCCGTCATCACCGGCTGGCTGTTCTATTTCTTCACGACCTTCTGCGGCCTCAGCGCCGTGGAGGCGGGCCTGATCCTGGGCCTGCCGCGGCTGCTGGAAGCCATCACCTGCCCGCTGATCGGCTATGTGTCGGACAACCTGCGCCACACCTGGGTGGGTCGAAAGATCGGTCGGCGCAAGCTGTTCCTGCTGATCACCATCCCGCTGCTGCCCAGCTTCGCGCTGATCTTCCGCACCGGCCACACCTTCACCTACTACCTGCTCGTCTTCATCTTCTTCGAGCTGCTGTACACGATGTTTCTCATCCCCTGGGAGACGCTGGCAGCCGAGATGACCAAGGACTACAAGGAGAAGGCCAAGTTCGCCGGCGCCCGCATGATCGTGGCGCAGAGCTCGGCCATCCTGGCCTCCTACCTGCCCACGCTGCTGATCAACCAGTTCGGCGGCAAGGACTCGCCGGACACCTTCTTCTGGATGGCGGCCATCTTCGGCGTCATCTTCTCGGTGGTCGTCACCATCGTCGTGCTGACCAGCTGGGAGCGCCCCTACGGCCCGCGCGAAACCGCGGTGCTGTCGCAGACCTACGGCGGCGTCAGCCTCAAGGCCGCGCTGAACATCCCCGTCAAGATGTTCCGCGACCTGTTCTCCACGCTGAAGATCCGCGCCTTCCGCCAGCACCTGTCCATCTACCTGGGCGGCTACCTGTCGCAGGACATCTTCAACAGCGCGTTCGCCTTCTTCGTGGCCACCGTACTGATGGGCGCCACGCTGGTCATCTCGCAGCTGATGACGGTCATGTATGTCGCCCAGCTGATCTCGGTGATGGTGGCCATCCAGATCGTCATCCGCACTGGCCCCGTGCTGGCCTACCGGCTGGCAGCGTCGCTGTTCGGTGCCGCGCTGATGCTGTACCTGACCTTCTACCTGGTGCGCCCCGAGGGCTTCGCCGCGAGCTTCGGCGCGCTGGGCACCAACCTGTTCGGCGCACTGAACCCGGCAGGCGAGCACTTCTCGCCGAGCCTGGTGTTCTGGCTGTTCGTGCCCATCGTGCTGGCAGGCCTGGGCCGCGGCACGCTGAACTTCGTGCCCTGGTCGGTCTACAACTACCTGCCCGACGTGGACGAAGCCGTCACCGGCCAGCGCCGCGAGGGCATCTTCGCTGGCGTGATGACCCTGGTGCGCAAGCTCGCGCAGAGCGCCGCCATCATGGCCAGCGGCTGGATCATCGACTTGGGCGGCTACATCAAGACCAAGCCCGGCGAGGTGGTCGTGCAGACGCCCGAGGCCATCCAGACCGTGACGCTGCTGATGGTGGGCGGCCCGCTGCTGATGCTGCTGCTGGGCGCGCTGGCGTCGTGGAAGTTCCGCCTCAACGCCAGCACGCATGCGGTGCTGGTGCACGAAGTCGAGCGTCTGCGCAACGGCGCCACCGAGGCCGAGAGCGACGAGAACCGCCGCATCGTCGAGGACCTGACCGGTTGGCGCTACGACCAGCTGTGGGGCCGCGCCAGCGGCCACGCCGCCGACTCCACGCTGAGCCCGCTGCCCCAGCGCAGCTGAACCCGCGCCGCCACGCCATGAAGCCCACCCTGCTCCTCGTTGCCAGCCTGCTCGCCACGCCCGCCTGGGCCACCGAGGCGCTGCGCTTCAACTTCGACGGCCAGCCCGCCCCAGGCGAGCAGGCAGTGTCGGCTGACACGGCCTACAGCCGGGAGCGCGGCCACGGCTTCGAGGCAGGCGAGGCGCGCAACGGCGCCGGCCTGCCCTACTTCTTCTCGGTGAACCTGCCCGAGGGCAACTACCGCGTCACCGCCACGCTCGGCGGCCCGGCCGCCAGCGACACGACGATCAAGGCCGAGCTGCGCCGCCTGCAGCTGGACAGCGTGCGCGTGGCCGCCGGTCGCACCGAGACGCACAGCTTCATCGTCAACGTGCGCACGGCCAATATCGCCGCCGTGTCCGGCGAGCCCCCCATTGCGGCCGGCCGGGTCAAGCTCAAGGAGCGCGAGATCCAGAGCGAGGCCTGGGCCTGGGACCGCCGGCTGACGCTGGAGCTCAACGGCACGCAGCCGGCGCTGCGCAGCCTCACCATCGCGCCCGTCACCGTGCCCACCGTCTACCTGCTGGGTGACTCCACGGTAGCCGACCAATCCGGTGAGCCCTACGCCAGTTGGGGCCAGATGCTGACCGCGCTGTTCAAACCCACGGTGGCCGTGTCCAACCATGCCGAGTCGGGTGAGACCTTCCGCGACTCGCTGGCGCGCCGCCGCATCGACAAGATCCTCTCCACGCTGCAGCCCGGCGACACCGTGCTGCTGCAGTTCGGCCATAACGACCAGAAGCAGCAAAAGGACGGCAGCGGCAACGCCCAGACCTACCAGGCCGAGATGCGCACCCATGCCGAGGCCATCCTGGCGCGCGGCGGCGTGCCGGTCATCGTGTCGTCCATGGAGCGCCGCAACTTCGACCCGGCCACGGGCAAGCTGCGCCCCAGCCTGGCCGAGTACACCCAGGCCGCACGCGCCGTCGCACAGGCCATGAAGCTGGCCTTCATCGACCTCAACGCCATGAGCATCCAGCTCTACGAGGCGCTGGGCCCCGAGCGCTCACAGGCAGCCCACCCGGTGAACAACGGCAAGCTGGACAACACCCATCACAACAACTACGGCGCTATGCAGCTGGCCCGTTTGGTGGCACTGGGCCTGCGGGAAGCCCGGGTGCCGGTGGCCGCACACCTGCGCGACGATCTCGGCGCCATCGTGCCGGCCCAGCCGCAGGCGCCGGAGCAGTTCCGCGTCGCCATCAGCCCCGGCTTCACCCAACTCCGCCCGCTGGGCGACTGAGTCCTGCCATGAAGCACATCGTCCTTGCCGTGGCGCTGGCCTGCGCCGCGCTGACCCACGCCCCTTCCACGACCGCCGCACCGCGCCAGCCGGCGCTGACAGCCGGCTTCTCGGCCGAGCGCCTGCAGCGACTGGACACCGCCATCCTGGAGGACATCGCCCGCCGGCAGCTGGCCGGCGGCGTGATGGTGGTGATGCGCGACGGCAAGCCGGTCGTCTTCAAGGCCTACGGCCAGCGCGACATCGAGAACGCGCAGCCCATGCGCACGGACACCATCTTCCGCATCGCGTCCATGACCAAGGCGCTGACCTCGGTGGCCGTGATGATGCTGTACGAGGAAGGCCGCTTCCTGCTGAAGGACCCGGTGGCCAAGTTCCTGCCGGCCTTTGCCAACCTGCAGGTCGCCAAGGCCGACGGCGGCACCGAGAAGGCGCGCCGCGCGCTCACCATCCACGACCTGCTGACCCACACGGCCGGCATGAGCTACGGCGCCGGCCCGGCCAAGGCGGCCTACGACGCAGCGGGCATGAAAGACTGGTACCTCGTCGGCCACGACGAGACGCTGGCCGCCTGGACCGACCGCCTGGCCGCGCTGCCGCTGCAAAGCCACCCGGGCGAGCAGTACATCTACGGCTACGCGACCGATGTGCTGGGGCGCCTGGTGGAGGTGGTGTCGGGCCAGTCGCTGGAGGACTTCATCCAGACGCGCATCACCGGACCGCTGCGCATGCCGGACACGCACTTCTTCCTGCCCCCCGAGAAGGTGGGCCGCCTGGCCAACGTCTATGGCCTTGAAGGCAGCCAGCTCAAACTGCTGGAGACCCCCGCCCGCAGCGACTTCGTCAACGGCCCACGCAAGCTGTTCTCCGGCGGCGCCGGGTTGCTGTCCACCGCCGGCGACTACACGCGCTTTCTGCAGATGCTGCTGAACCAGGGCGAGCTCGACGGCGTGCGGCTGCTGTCGCCCAAGACCGTGGCGCTGATGACGGCCAACCACCTGGGGGACAAGGCGCGCGGCGATGCCGACGGCTTCGGCCTGGGCTTCTGGGTCAACGTGAAGACCGGCGGCTTCAAGGAGCTGGGCAGCGAAGGCGCCTACGGCTGGGGCAGCGCCTATTTCCCGCAGTACACGGTGGACCCGAAGGAACGCCTGGTCATCCTGTTCATGACGCAGCTGCGTCCGGCCGGCGGCTCGACGCTCAACCACCGCGTGCGCAACCTGACCTACCAGGCCCTGATCAAGTAGGGCGGGTCGCGACCCGCCGTTGGGTGGCGCCATGCCAGACATGCTGGCGGCCCACGACCCGCCCCACGCGGCGGCGAGCCTGCAGCCATCAGCTTTTTGCTCGGCCGTATCACGTGCCGGCATAGCAGAACGCAGCAACGCCGTACCTGCATGAAACGCTCATGCGGTTGACCGCACGGCGCTGCCTTGTCTCCCTAGAGTCCGCCGCCACGGACGGGCAATCGCCCTGTCTCGTGAATAACGACACAAACCAGGAGACTTCATGCACACGACGTGTTTGCGCGCACGCGGGGCGCGCTGGCTGGCCGCAGGCCTGCTTGCTGCGGCAACGCCGGTGGCGATGGCCGCCTTCAGCATCACCACCGTCCACGACAACAACAACGCGGCGCGGCCGCAGTACATCATCGACACCGATGGTGGGCTGGTGTTCAAGGTGCGCGGCTGGGATGCCAGCAGCACCACCGCCATCGGCGATCTGTCCAGCATCGTCTACAAGGGTGTGGAGTACGCCGACCCGTCGCGCGGCACGCAACTGAACTCCGGTGCCGACTGGCTCTACAACGGTGTGGGCGCCGTGGGCCTCAAGGTCGAGGCCGTCAGTGCCAACGGCACCGTGACGCCTGCTGCCACCACCAACGGCGGCGTCGTCAACGCGAGCGACTACATCCGCGTCACGCTCACCAGCGACAGCCTCAAGGGCGGCAGGCTGACGCACTACTACGTCGTCAAGCGCGGCGAGTCCAACATCCACATGGGCACGCACTTCACCGAGCAGCCCGATGTGCACGGCCTGGTGCGCTTCATTGCGCGCATCCGGGTCGACAGGCTGCCCAACGGCGGACCTGCCCAGGCGGCCGGTGGCCTGCTCACCTACGGCGGCGAGAGCTTCTGGGCCGAAGACCTTCGCGGCACCAGCGGCGCCATCGAGGCCAGCGACGTGTTTGGCTTCGCCAGCACCGACCCACGCGCCGGCCAGTCCCGCTCCAAGCACTACGCCAACCGCCGGCTGAAGGACTGGGAGTTCGTCGGCGGCACCGGCCCCGGCGTGGGCATCTGGTTCTGGCGTGACAACCATGAGGGCGGCTCCGGCGGCCCGTTCTACCGCAGCCTGCTGCAGCAGATCACCAGCACCAACAACGAGCTGACCTACATCGTCAACTACGGTGAAGCCCAGACCGAGCCCTACCGCATGGGCGTGCTGAACACCTACACGATGATCTTCAACGACGGCAGCACGCCAGCAGCCCGGCCCGACACCAGCTGGTACGGCCAGGTGGGCATGGTGGGCTATGTGCCGCCGGTAGGCCGCGGCTCGGTCACCGGTGCCGGCCTGAGCAACCGCATCGCCGGCCTGCCCTACACGGTGGGCTTCGCCAACGCGCAGGCGCAGTACTGGGCCGATGCCGATCCCGTGGACGGACGCTTCAAGGCCACCGGCATGCTGCCTGGCACCTACGCGATGACGGTCTACAAGGGCGAGCTGCCGGTGCAGACCGGTTCGGTGGTGGTGACCGCCAACGCCGACTACACGATGAACCCCATCGCCATCACGGCCGACCCCGAGACCAAGCCGGCGCTGTGGCGCATCGGCCATTGGGACGGTACGCCGCTGGAGTTCATCAACGGCGACAAGCTGACCTTCATGCACCCCAGCGATGTGCGCATGGCTTCGTGGAAGGTGGGGCCCTACATCGTGGGTCAGTCCACCCCCGCGCTGCACTGGCCAGCCTACCAATGGCAAAACCACAACAACGGCCTGCAGGTGCGCTTTGTGCTCAAGCGGGGCCAGAACACCGCACCGCTGCGGCTGCGCCTGGGTGTGACGGCGGACTTCAACAGCGCCCGCCCCGTGGTCACGGTCAACAGCTGGTCGTCGGGCATCCCGCCTGCGCCGCCCAAGGTGTCGCGCAACCTGACGGTGGGCACCTACCGCGGCTTCAACCGCACCTACAACTTCGACATCCCGGCCAGCCAGCTCGTGGTCGGCACCAACACGCTGACCATCAACATCGCCAGCGGCACCGGCGGCAGCAACTTCCTCAGCCCCGGCCTGTCCTTCGATGCCATCGACCTCGTTCCGGCTAACTGACGCCTGACTGCATCATGAAAACCAAACTCATCCCTCTGATCGCCGCGCTGCTCGCCGCGCCCGCCATGGCCGCCGTCGTGCAGACCACCGGCGCTGGCAACACCACGCCCGGCCAGGCCGCGCACCTGTCCTATGCGGCCGACTTCGACGCCAACGTCACGCTGGCCAGCCCCTGGGCAGAAGGCGGTCTCGTCATCTCTCACACGGGCGTTGCCAACGACAACGGCGGCTGCGGCTACGCTGGGCTGGACTGCCTGGTCGATCCGGCCGACGTCTACACCGAGGCCTTCAGCGGCAACTTCTTCGGCACAGCCGGCACCAATGCCTACGTGTCCATCCGCAGCGCGGGCGCTGACCTGCACGGCATCGAGCTGGCCGTCAGCTCGGGTTTCAGCACCATCTACGCGCGTTGGGTGACGCTGCTGGACGGCGCCGTCACCGGCAGCGGCAACGTGGGGCTGGGCAGCCAGCTCGTTGGCGGCGTGCTGGGCCTGAGCGACCTGGCGGGCTTCGACGAGGTGCGCATCTACACCTTCGACAGCGCCACCGACACCAGCGGCTACAGCCGCGCCGAGATCGACAGCGTGCGGGCCTTCACCCTCCCCGAGCCGGGCTCGCTGGCGCTGGTCGCGCTGGCCGGCCTGGGCCTGGCGGGCGCGCGTCGCCGCCGCCGCAGCTGATCCGGCAGCGCCCATGAAGAAAGGGCCGGCCTCGCGAGAGGCCAGCCCTTTGCATGGGTTGGCGGCTTGCCACCGGTGCTGGCGGGTCTTGACCCGCCCTACAAGCTTGACCCGCCGCCCTACAGGCCCTGGCGCCACTGGTCGCGGTAGGCCCGCCACCCCGGCGGGCACCACGCCGCCACCGGCGCCGGCGCCGGCGCGGCTTCGCGGCCCCAGGCATCCAGCAGCCAGGCGCCGCAGGTCGTGCCACTGCCGTCGTCGGACACGGCCACATCGCGCCCATCCGACAGCCCGGCCAGCAAGGGGCCGAACCACGGATTGACCGTGAACGCGCCCTCCACCACCACACGGCCGCTGGCACCCAGCGCCTGCAGGCAGTGATCGGTCATCAGCACGACGTAGAGCGTGGCCAGCGCGGCGCGCTCGGCATCGTTCTGCGGCATGGGCCCAACCACGCGACCGATCTGACCGGCGAACGGCCCGCCGGTCTCGACAAAGCACGGCAGCGCCATGGTTTGCCGCGCGATCAGGCGCTCGACATCCGCCGCCGTGAACGGCGCCGGCCGCTCGCCCGCCAGCGCACCGAACTCCCGCCCGCCCATGAAGCGCATGCAGGGCACGGCCTCACCGAAGACATCGCAGTTGGCCAGCATGTCCTGCGCCTCGACCAGCGGCTTGGTGGCCGAGCCCAGCGCCGCGGCGATCAGCCACGTGCCCGTGGACAGCACCGTGCAGGGGCCGCTCTGTTTGAGCGTCAGCAGGTGGCGCAGCAGCGAGGCATTGCTGTCGTGGATGCCGCAGACGATCTCGCAATCAGCGGGCAAGCCCGTGTCGGCTGCCAGTTCTGGCAGCAGCACGCCTAAGCGCGCCCAGGCGTCGCGGCGCGGCGGGAACAGCGGCTCCCAGCCCAGCCGCTCGACGAGGCTGGAGAAGCGCCCCACGGCGGGTCGCCACAGGTCGGTGTGGCAGCCCAGCGAGGTGACCTCGCTGGCCGCCACGCCACACAGGCGCCAAGCCCAGTACTGCGGGTACATCAGCACATGCTTTGCCCGCGCGAACTCCGTGGGAAAGCGCGCGGCCAGCCAGTCCAGCTGGCGGCCAAGGTTGAGGCCGGCCGGCAGCGCGGGCGATCCGCTGTCGGCGAACACCGGCCGCAGCCCGGCATAACGCGACGCGTCGGCGGCATCGCCGGGCACATGCTCGTAGTCCAGCACCGGCAGCACCAGGCCGGCGTCATCCACCAACGCAGCCGTCGCGCCATGCGTGACGGGCACGATGGCGCGGATGTGCGCCCGCTGCGACAGCTCGCGCAGTTGCCCCAGCATCCAGGCCCACAGCCGCTCCGTGTCGTGGTGCGGGTAGGGACCCAGATTGCGCACCGTGTTGGGTGTGCGCGCCTCGGCCAGCGTGTGGCCGTCGGCATCGATGAGGGTCAGCTTCGCATTGGTCTTGCCAATGTCGAGAACTACGGTTCCGGGAGGCAAAGCGCTCAAGAGTTCAGCCCCGCATGACGGTGGTAAGCGCCCGACTCCAGCACGGCCGCATAGTCATGCGAACTCATGGCCGAAGCCTCCACCACGCGAGGGTCCACCTGTTCCGGCTCCACGGTGATCACGCGCACGCCGTAGTGCTCCAGCAATTGCACCGCACTGTCGGACGCACCGGTGTCGGTGATGACGGTGGACACGCGGTTCAGCCCGCACAGCACGAGACCTGCCTTGCGCTGGAACTTGGAGCTGTCCACCAGCACGACGAGTTCCTCAGCCTGCCCGATGAGGCGCTTCTCGGCCTGGATCAGCAGCGGGTCGGCCTCCATCAGGCCCAGGATGCTCAGGCCGTAGACGCCCATGAACATCTTGGCGGCGTAATGGTGCTGAGCCACGTCGTTCTCGAACGGGCTGAGGATGACGTTCTGCTCACGGTAGACCTTGCCGCCGGGCAGGATGATCTCGTTGTCGCTGGTGACGAGCAGGCGCTCGGCCATCAGGAACGAGTTCGTCAGAATCTTCAGCTGTTTCTCGACGAGAAACTCCGCCATCATGAACGTGGTAGTACCGCCGTTGATGATGATGGTTTCGCCGTTATTGCACATCGACGTGGCATAACGAGCGATGGCGCGTTTGGCAGCAGTATGTTGCTGCGCATTGTTTTGAAAGGTCTCGCTCGACAGCGTGTAGGCCTTTTTCTTCTGCTCCAGGCGCTGCGCACCACCTCGGGTGCGCGTCAGCTGGTTTTTCGCGGCCAGCCAGGAAATATCCCGGCGCACGGTCGCGGCCGACGCCGACAACCATTCCATCAGTTGCTGCACGCTGGCGTGCTCACGCTCGTCCAGCAGCTTGAGCAGACGCTTGTGCCGTTTGTGATTGATCATGGGGCTACCTGGCTATCGGGCGCCCTCCTGCAGCGGCGGCGACCGTTGTCTCTCGGAAGTTGCCCGACCTCTTGGGGTGGGCATCGCTTTGCCGGAGGCCGCCTTCGTCGGCACCCTCTCGGGTCACGCCCCAGGCCGTTGGCCGCCGGGCGCCGTCGCCATGTTGCAGTGCAATCAAGATCGCTCAGACTGCAGGTGAAACACAGTTCCGAAAGCAGATTACGTCAGTCGAATGACAGCGTCAATCACGAAACGCTCACGGCCGTGAGCGTTTCGTGAGCGGCACCGCTGCGGTGCGCGCTTTCGCTCATCCTTTTGATTTCCTGTTGCGGCGCTGTGTCGGGGGCAGTGTTTCGGCCCACACTGCGGCCCGTTTCCACCATGGATCACCCGTCGCTGACAGGTGCCGGCACGCCGAAAAGGCTCCGGGCAACGAATACGACTGAAACCAGGCAAGCTGATGACTGCAAACTCCCAAACTCCTGCGCAAACCCCGATCGCTTCCAAGTGGGACGATGCCGTGGCGGCCAAACTGAGCGAACCCGAACTGCTGCTGTATCGCTCCAACCTGCTGGGTTCCGATCTGCGCGTGACGAATTTCGGCGGCGGCAATACCTCGGCCAAGGTCACGATGCGCGACCACCTGACCGGTGAAGACGTGCAGGTGCTGTGGGTCAAGGGCTCGGGCGGCGACCTGGGCTCCATCAAGCTGGATGGTTTCTCCACGCTCTACATGGACAAGCTGAATGCGCTGAAGAAGCGCTATCGCGGCCTGGAACATGAAGACGAGATGGTCGACTACCTGCCGCACTGCACGTTCAACCTGAACCCGCGCGCTGCCAGCATCGACACCCCGCTGCACGCCTACATCCCGAAGGCGCATGTCGACCACATGCACCCGGACGCCATCATCGCCATCGCCGCCTGCGCCGACAGCAAGCGCCTGACCGAAGTGATCTTCGGCGGCCAGCTGGGCTGGCTGCCGTGGCAGCGCCCTGGCTACGACCTGGGCCTGAAGCTGGAAGCCCTGGCCACGTCGCAACCCAACCTGAAGGGCATCATCCTGGAAGGTCACGGCCTGTTCACCTGGGGTGACACCGCCAAGAGCTGCTACGAGATCACGCTGGACATGATCCGCCTGGCCGAGCAGTGGCTGAACGAAAACATCAAGCAGCCGGTGTTCGGCGGCGTGAAGACCGTGACGCTGGCCCCCGAGCAGCGCGCTGCCATCGCCGCCAAGCTGATGCCCGCACTGCGCGGCCGCATCAGCGCCGACGAGCGCAAGCTGGGTGACTTCAACGACAGCGACGCCGTGCTGCAGTTCGTCGCCAGCAACGATCTGGTCAAGCTGGCCGCACTGGGCACGTCCTGCCCCGACCACTTCCTGCGCACCAAGATCCGCCCGCTGGTGCTGGACTTCGACCCGGCCAACCCCGACGTCGACGCCGTGCTGGCAGGCCTGGACGCCGCGCTGGAAGCCTACCGCGCCGACTACCGCGCCTACCACGAGCGCTGCAAGCGCCCGACCAGCCCGGCCGTGCGTGATGCCAACCCCATCATCTACCTGATCCCCGGCGTCGGCATGCTGTCCTTCGCCAAGGACAAGGCCACCGCTCGCATCGCCGGCGAGTTCTACATCAACGCCATCAACGTCATGCGCGGCGCGAACGGCGTCGACAAGTACGTCGGCCTGCCCGAGCAGGAAGCCTTCGACATCGAGTACTGGCTGCTCGAAGAAGCCAAGCTGCAGCGCATGCCCAAGCCCAAGAGCCTGGCCGGCCGCGTGGCCTTGGTCACCGGCGGCGCCGGTGGCATCGGCCAGGCCGTTGCCCGCCAGCTGCTGCAGGAAGGTGCCTGCGTCATGCTGACCGACATCGACGCCGGCGCGCTGGCCGAAGCTCATGCCAACCTGGTCAAGGTCGGCGGCAAGGACGCCGTCGCCACCGTGCAGGGCAACATCACGTCCGAAGCTGAAGTGGAAGCCGTGCTGACGGCCACCGCGCTGCGCTTCGGCGGCCTGGACATTCTGGTGTCCAACGCAGGCATCGCCTCGGCCGCCCCGCTGGAAGACACGACGCTGGAAATCTGGCAGCGCAACCAGGACATCCTGGTGACGGGCTACTTCCTGGTTGGCCGCGCAGCCTTCCGCCTGATGAAGCAGCAGAAGATCGGCGGCTCCATGGTGTTCGTGGCCAGCAAGAACGGCCTGGTCGCCTCCGCCGGCGCCTCCGCCTACTGCACGGCCAAGGCCGCTGAGATCCACCTGGCCCGCTGCATCGCGCTGGAAGGCGCGGCCATCGGCGTGCGCGTCAACGTCGTCAACCCCGACGCCGTCATCCGCGGCTCGCGCATCTGGGACGGCAAGTGGAAGGAAGAGCGTGCAGCGTCGAACAAGATCGACAGCGACAACATCGAAGAGTTCTACCGCCAGCGCAGCATGCTCAAGCTCAGCGTGCTGCCCGAGGACATCGCCGAGGCCGTGTACTTCATGGCCAGCGACAAGTCCGGCAAGAGCACGGGCAATGTGCTGAACGTTGACGCGGGCAACGCCGCGGCGTTTACTCGTTGAACGCGCAGGAGACTCCCATGACCAAGCAAATGATTGACGCTGGCCAAGTCGAACAACACAACGCCGCGCTGCGCGCTGAGTTGCAGGCCGACTACGACGCGCTGGGCGGCATGCTGTCCCGCCGCGGTGTGGACATCGAGGCCCTCACTGCCAAGGCCCAGACCTTCGGCGTGGCCGTGCCCAGCTGGGGCGCAGGCACGGGCGGCACGCGCTTCGCCCGCTTTCCCGGCAAGGGCGAGCCGCGTGACGTGACCGAGAAGCTGGAAGACTGCGCCGTCATCAACCAGCTGACCCGCGCCACACCGGCCGTGTCGCTGCACTTCCCCTGGGACAAGCCCGCCGACCCCAAGGCCCTGCGCCAGCAGGCCGACGAGCTGGGCCTGGGCTTTGACGCCGTCAACAGCAACACCTTCCAGGACCAGGCCGGCCAGCCCGCCACCTACAAGTTCGGCAGCCTGACCAGCACCAACAAGGCCTCGCGCGAGCTGGCCGTGCAGCACAACATCGACTGCATCGAGCTGGGCAAGACGCTGGGCTCCAAGGGCCTGACGGTGTGGGTTGGCGACGGCGCCAACTTCCCCGGCCAGAGCAACCTGCGCGGTGCGCTGGAGCGCTACATCGACAGCGCCAAGGGCATCTACGCCGCCCTGCCGGACGACTGGCAGATGTACATCGAGCACAAGCTGTTCGAGCCGGCGTTCTACTGCTCCGTCATCGCCGACTGGGGCACCAGCTTCGCCGTCGCTAAAGAGCTGGGCCCGAAGGCCAAGTGCCTGGTGGACCTGGGCCACCACGCGCCCAACACCAACATCGAGATGATCGTGGCGCGCCTGGCGCAGTTCGGCAAGCTCGGTGGCTTCCACTTCAACGACAGCAAGTACGGCGACGACGACCTGGACTCGGGTTCCATCGACCCGTTCCAGCTGTTCCTGATCTTCAACGAGCTGGCGGACTCGCAAGCCCGTGACGGCGCCGGCTTCAACCCGTCGTACATGCTGGACCAGTCGCACAACGTGACCGATCCCATCGAGAGCCTGATGAGCAGCGCCGTCGAAGTGCAGCGCGCCTTCGTGCAGGTGTCGATGGTGGACCGCGTTGCCCTCGCCGGCTTCCAGGAATCCAACGACGTGCTGCAAGCAGCGCAGACGCTGAAGAAGGCCTTCCGCACCGACGTGAGCCCCATCCTCGCGATGGCCCGCCTGCGCTCGGGCGGCGCGATCGACCCGGTGGCTGCCTACCGCGCTGCCGGCTATCGCGAGCAGGTCGCCGTCAAGCGCCCGCCCAAGGCTGGCGCCAGCGGCTCCGGCATCGTCTGATGACGCGGGCTTGCGTGCAAGCGCAGGCCTACGGTGCACGCGGCGACGGGTGCACCCTCAACACCCGCGCCCTGCAGGCCGCCATCGATGCGGCGGCTCTGCAGGGCGCGGAGTTGCGTCTGGGCCCCGGCGTCTACCTGACAGGCGCGCTGTTTCTGAAGAGCGGCATGACGCTGCACCTGGCGCATGGCGCCACGCTGCTCGGCTCTCGCGATCTGGCTGACTATCCGCTGCTGCCCACCCGTGTGGCCGGCATCGAAATGCGCTGGCCGGCAGCACTGGTCAACGTCTATGGCGAGCAGGACGTCACCCTGACCGGCGAGGGCTGCATCGATGGTGATGGCCAGGTCTTTTGGGACAGCTACTGGGCGCTGCGTGCCACCTACGAGCCGCGTGGCCTGCGCTGGGCTTCGGACTACGACTGCCAGCGCCCACGTCTGATCCAGGTCTTCGAGTCCGCACGCATTCACATCGGCGGCGGCCTGCTGCTGCGCCGTTCGGGCTTCTGGACGCTGCACCTCTGCTACTCGGAAGACGTCACTGTCGACGGCGTCACCATCCGTAACAACGAGGACGCGCACGGCCCGTCCACCGATGGCATCGACATCGACTCCTCGCGCCGCGTGACCATCCGCCACGCCGACATCGCCGTCAACGACGATGCGCTGTGCCTGAAGGCCGGCCGCGACGCTGACGGCCTGCGTGTTGCGCGCGTCTGCGAGGACATCCACATCAGCGACTGCGTCGTACGCGAGGGCGCCGCCGGCCTGACCTTTGGCAGCGAGACCTCGGGCGGCATCCGCCGCATCACCGCGGAGCGCATCACCGTGCACGGGCCGGTGCCGGTGGGCCTGCTGTTCAAGTCCGCGCCCACGCGCGGCGGCTTCGTGCAGGACCTGCGCATCACCGACCTGCAACTGCTGAACGTGCCCGTGGCCCTGCGCGCCACGATGAACTGGAACCCCGCCTACAGCCGCGCCACGCTGCCCGAGGCCGAGGCAGCACACGCCCCGACCCACTGGCACACGCTGGCCGCACCGGTTTCAGCCGAACAAGGCCGCACCCGTGTCGAGGGCGTGCGACTCACCCGACTCAGCGCGCAGGGCGCGGACGTGGCCTTCGAGGTGGACGCCACAGACGAAGTGCCGCTGCGCGACTTCGAGTTCAACGCGCTCGACATCCAGGCCAATCGCGGAGGCCATGTGCAGGACGTGCGCGGCTGGCAGTTCGGCAGCGATTGCCGGCTGCAGCTGGCCAGCCCCATCCGCGTCGGCACCCGCTGCGAGCTCGCCGGCCTGCCGCCCCACACCACCCTGGCCGACGCCGCGCTGCAGCGCCGCGACGTGTCCACACTGAGCATGGCCGAACAGGACGTGCTCTGAGCAAACAGGAGACAAACCCCATGAGCGACGAGATTCGCGCCTTCAAGATGCAGCTCAAGCCCGGCGTGGTCGCCGAGTACAAGAAGCGCCACGACGAGCTGTGGCCCGACCTGGCCGAGGCGCTGCGCGGCGCCGGCATCCACGACTACTCCATCTTCCTGGACGAGAGCACGCTGAGCCTGTTCGCCGTGCTCAAGCTCAAGCCCGGCTACCCCATCGCCGAGCTGCCTTTGCAGCCCGTCATGCGCCGCTGGTGGGACTACATGGCCCCGCTGATGGAGGTCGAACCCGACAACAAGCCGCGCCAATGGGATCTGCCGTCCGTCTTCCACTTTGCGGGCTGATCCTCGTCGCGCCGCTGGTTGCAGCGGCGTGGTGCGAGGCCCCCAAGAAGCTGGAGCAAGTCGCCGCTGACGACTTCCATGCCGGCCTCAGCCGCTGGCGGCTGGAGGCCGAGGACACGCGCGCCGTCGTCACCGCCGCGGGCGGTGTGCTGGACATCGCCACACCTGCGGGCCTGAGCTTGTGGTGGCGCGAGCCGCTGTCTGGCGACTACGCCGTGCGCTTCACGGCAGTGGCCCTGCCCGCACCGGCCAGCGCCGGGCCGCACGCGGGCCGCATCTCCGACCTGAACATGTTCTGGAATGCGCTCGAAGCCGACGGCAGCGAGCCCTATCCACGCACCGGCAAGTTCGCTGGCTACGACACGCTGCCCACCTACTACGTGGGCTTCGGCGCTAACGCCAACACCACCACGCGGCTGCGCCACTACACCGGCAGCGAGCGCCGGCTGCTGGCGGGCTTCGCCGACGGTTCAAGCGCCGAGCCCGGCGAACAGCCGATGACGCGCGCGACCCGGTTGCGAACGGCCCAACCGATCAGCATCGAGATTGTTTCGCGTCAACCCACGGCCAGCGACTCCGTTCACCTGCGCTGGCGGGCTGACAGCAACGAACTCTTTACACGCGCCGACGCCAATCCACGCCTGCACGGCCACTTCGCGCTGAGGACAACAGCCAGCCGTTTGCAGATCAGAGATTTCCAAATCCTTCGCTGCCAATGATGAAACATCTGCTCCCCGCCCTCAGCCTCGCGCTCAGTTCCCTGACCCCGATCGCTGCGCAGGCGGTGGAGCCGGTGAAGCTGGACATCCAGGCCGACCAACCTGGCCCCGTCATCGCGCGGCAGATCTACGGCCAGTTCGCCGAGCACCTCGGCAGCGGCATCTACGGCGGCCTGTGGGTAGGCACGGACAGCAAGATCCCCAACGTGCGCGGCTGGCGCAGCGACGTCGTCAACGCGCTGAAGGCCGTCAAGGTGCCGGTGCTGCGCTGGCCCGGCGGCTGCTTCGCCGACGAGTACCACTGGCGCGACGGCATCGGCCCCCAAGCCCAGCGTCCGCCGCGCGTGAACACCAGCTGGGGTGGCGTCATCGAGCCCAACACGGTAGGCACGCACGAATTCATGGACCTGGCCGACCAGCTGGGCACCGAGGTCTACATCAACGCCAACCTGGGCTCCGGCACCGTGCAGGAGATGGCGCAGTGGCTGGAATACCTGACGGCCGAGGGCGACACCGCGCTGGCCCGCGAGCGCCGCGCCAACGGCCGCGACAAGCCCTGGCGCGTGCAGTACTGGGGCATCGGCAACGAAAGCTGGGGCTGTGGCGGCAACATGAAGCCCAGCTACTACGCCGACCTCTACAAGCACTGGGCCACCTTCGCCAAGGCGCCGCGCGGCAACCGCCCCAAGCTCGTCGCCAGCGGCGGCCAGGAGCTGGAGCTGCACTGGACCGAGACGCTCAGTGCCGAGATCAAACAGATGAGCGCCATCACGCACCATCAGTACTCGCTGCCCACGCGTGACTGGAAGAAGAAGGGCGCAGCTGTGGGCTTCCCCGAGGCCGAGTGGATCTCCACGCTGGCCGTGCCCCAGACCATCGACAACTACCTCGCCAAGCACCGCGAGATCCTGGACCGCAACGATCCGGCCAAGAAGTTCGCCATCTACTTCGACGAGTGGGGCAGCTGGTACGACCCCGAGCCCGGCACCGACCCTGGCTTCCTCGTCCAGCGCAACACGCTGCGCGACGCGGTGCTGGCGGCGCTGCACTTCCATGTGTTCCACCGCCATGCTGAGCGCGTGAAGATGGCCAACATGGCCCAGATGGTCAACGTGCTGCAGGCCATGATCGTCACGGACAAGGAACGCATGGTGCTGACGCCGACCTACCACGCGTTCGCGATGCACCTGCCCTTCATGGATGCCACCTCGCTGCCTGTGCAGGTGGCCGGCGTGCCGGAGTACACCTTGGCCAAGCCCGGGCTGCCCAAGGTGCCAGTGCTCACCGGCGTGCCCATCTATAGCCAGGGCGACTACCGCATGCCTGCGCTCAGCGCCAGCGCAGCACGCTCGAGCGACGGCAAGCTCATCCTGAGCCTCGCCAACGTCAACCCGCGCCAGGACCTGCCCGTGCAACTCGCCGTCGGCGGCAAGGGCGTGCGCGCCGTGAGTGGCCAGCTGATGACGGCTGCCGCGATGGACGCCCAGAACTGGTTCGACGCGCCGGACCGCGTCAAGCCCCAGCCCTTCAAGGCCGAAGCGAAGAACGGCACGCTGGCGCTGACGCTGCCGGCCAAGTCGGTGCTGGTCATCGAGGTGCAGCAGTGATCCGCCGCGCCCTCGCGCTGCTGGCGCTGATCGCCTCGCCCGCCTTCGCCGCTGACAACCTGCGCCCGCCGCTGCTCCTGACCGGCCAGCGCGCCGACGTGCAGGACCTCTCCGGCCGCTGGACCTACTCCAAGGACTACTACCGCACCGGCCTCACCGACATCAACGGCTGGGTCGCCAAGAGCCGCATGCAGCGCCACCGTGACGTGGACATCGCGGCCGAGGAGGCCAAGCCCGGCACCGGCTTCTTCGAGTTCGACCTGGACCGCGCGCCTGGCATGCAGATCCCCGGCGCCTGGAACGCCGCCGAGCCCGAGCTGCGCTGGTACGACGGGCTGATCTGGTTCCAGCGGCGCTTTGACGTGAAGCCGCCGCTGGCCGGTGAGCGCAGCTTCCTGCGCTTCGAGGGCGTCAACTACCGCGCCCACGTCTACGTGAACGGCAAGGAAGTCGGCCGGCACGAGGGCGGCTTCACGCCCTTCGTGCTGGAGGTCACCGACGCGCTGCGCGCCAGCGGCAACCGCCTCGTTGTCGGCGTGAACGCCAAGCACGACGCGCAGAGCATCCCCGGCGAGATCACCGACTGGGATCTCTACGGCGGCATCACACGCCCCGTGACGCTGATCCGCGCGCCCGCCACCTTCATCGACGACGCGACGCTGCGCCTCACTGACGCCGGCCGCCTGGTGGGCAGCGTGCAGCTCAACGGCGCACAGGCCGCCGGCCAGGCCGTGAGCCTGCAGATCGCCGCACTGGGCCTGAAGGCGCAGGCGACGACCGGCGCCGACGGCGAGGCGCGCTTTGACCTCCCCGCACCGGCCACGCTGAAGCGCTGGTCGCCGGAGTCGCCGCAGCTGTACGCGGTGCGCTTCGCGGCCGGTACTGACGCCGTGAACGAGCGCATGGGCTTTCGCACGCTGGCCGTCAAGGGCGCTGACATCTTGCTCAATGGCAAGCCCATCACGCTGCGCGGCGTGTCCATCCACGAGGAAGAGCTGGGCGCCAATCCGGCCCGCCGCATGACCGAATCGGCCGCACGCGCGCTGCTGAGCGAGGTGAAGACCGGCTTGAACGGCAACTACGTGCGCCTGTCCCACTACCCGCACAACGAGACCATGCTGCGCGTGGCCGACGAGCTGGGCCTGATCGTCTGGAGCGAGATCCCCGTCTACTGGACCGTGGATTGGGACAACCCCGCCGTGCTGCTGAAGGCCCGCCGCATGCAGGCCGAGACCATCTACCGCGACCGCAACCGCGCAGCACTCGCGCTGTGGAGCGTGGGCAACGAGACGCCGGTGGCCGACAACCGCACGCGCTTCCATGCCGCGCTCGCCGCCACCGTGCGCGCGCTGGACCCCAGCCGCCTCATCAGCGCCGCGCTGCTGGTGGAGCGCGAGGGCGACACGGTGAAGATCGCTGACCCGTTGCTGCCGCATCTGGATGTGATGGCCGTCAACACCTATGCGGGCTGGTATGGCAACGACACGCTGCAAGACCTGGCACGGCTGAAGTGGGCACTGCCGACGGACAAGCCGCTGATCGCCTCCGAGTTCGGCGCCGACGCGCTGGCCGGGCATCACGACGGCAACGCCATGCCGAAGAAGTGGAGCGAAGAATTCCAGGCCGCCTACTACCGCGAGACGCTGAAGATGCTGGCCGGGATTCCCAACCTGCGCGGCCTCTCGCCCTGGGTGCTGAAGGACTTCCAGTCCCCGCGCCGCGAGCACCCCATCTTCCAGAACGGCTGGAACCGCAAGGGGCTGCTCTCCGAGACGGGGCAGCGCAAGCTGGCCTTCGACGTGCTGGCCGAGCACTACCGCAGCCTGAAGTGAAAACCCACCCCGTAGGGCGGGTCGCGACCCGCCGCTGGGTTGAGCAGCACCCCACCACCAAACGGCGGGTCATGACCCGCCCTACACCGTCAAGGTTCCCATGAAGCTGACTCCGTTCTCCCGCCGTGGCTTCCTGCAGACAACGGCCACCGCCTCCCTGGCCTCGTCGCTGCCTGTCTCCCAAGCGGCTACGGCCAACCTGCCCGGAGCGGCCACGCCCGTTGCCGACACCCAGCTGCGCTGGCTGGACGGCCAGGCCCCCGCACGCTTCGAAGGCGCCACCTTCGGCGTGCCCTGGCCGCGCGGTCAGGTGCGCTCGGCCGCTAAGGCGCTGGACTTCAAGCTGGGCACGCACCCGATTCAATCCTGGCCGCTGGCCTACTGGCCCGATGGCTCGCTGAAGTGGACGGCCCACGCGCTCGCCGGCGGCGTACCTGCCGGTGAGCTGAAGCTGGAGAGCGGCAAACCAGCAGCGGGCGGGCTGACCGTCAAACAAACCGCCACGCAGATCATCATCAGCGCCGGTGACCTGAGCTGGACCGTGCCCACAGGCGGCGAGGCGCTGATCGCCGAGGCCACGCGCGCCGGCCGCGTCACGCTGAAGAACATGCGCCTCGTCGCGCTCCGCCAGGATGGCGCCGAGCCCGAGCTGGACGGCAAGACCGCCCGCCAGGCCTTCAGCAGCAAGGTCAACACGGTGACCGTCGAACAGCAGGGCCCCGTGCGCGCCGTCCTCAAGCTGGACGGCACCCACACCAGCAACGGCCGCGACTGGCTGCCCTTCTCCGTACGCCTGTACTTCTACGCCGGCGCCGAGAGCGTGCGCATCGTCCACACCTTCGTCTTCGACGGCGAGCCTGCCAAGGACTTCATCGCCGGCCTGGGCGTGACGGCACAGGTGCCGATGACCAATGCCACCCACGACCGCCACATCCGCTTCTCCGGCGAGGGCGTGGGCGTGTGGGGTGAGGCCGTGCGGCCCATCACGGGCCTGCGCCGCGACCCCGGCAAGGCCTACCGGGACGCGCAGATCGCCGGCCAGGCGCTACCGCCCTTGAGCGGCATGGCCAAGACCGTGCAGGACGGGCTGAAGTGGATTCCAGAATGGAGCGACTTCTCGCTATCGCAGCACGGCGCCGACGGCTTCACGCTGAAAAAGCGCACGGCGCCCGGCCATGCCTGGATCGACAGCAACAGCGGCGGCCGCAGCAAGGGACTGGTCTACGCAGGCGGGGCGGCGGGCGGCGTGGTGCTGGGCTTCAAGGACTTCTGGCAGCGCGCGCCGGTGCGGCTGGACGTGCGCGGCGCGGCCGGTGACATGGCCGACGTGACGGCCTGGCTGTACTCTCCCTCGGCACCGGCGATGGACATGCGCTCCTACCGCTCGGCCGGCGAGATGGACACGCATGCCGAGGAGATCGAAGGCCTCAACATCACGTATGAGGACTACGAGGCCGGCTGGGACACGTCCGTCGGCGTGGCCCGCACCAGCGAGCTGCAGCTGTGGGTGCTGGCTGCCACGCCGTCGCACCAGACGTTCTCCGACATGGCCGAGCAGGTGGCCAACCCGGCACGGCCGGTGCTCACACCGCAGCGCCTGCATGCGGCCGCCGTGTTTGGCGACTGGGACGTGGTGGACACGCGCACGCCGGCACGCAAGCTCATCGAAGACCGCATGACGGTGCAGCTGGACCAGTACCTCAAGGAGATCGAGCAGCACCGCTGGTACGGCTTCTGGCACTACGGCGACGTCATGCACGCCTACGACGCCGACCGCCACATGTGGCGCTACGACATTGGCGGCTACGCCTGGGACAACTCGGAGCTGTCGACCGACCTGTGGCTCTGGTACAGCTATCTGCGCACAGGCCGTGCCGACGTGTTCAAGATGGCCGAGGCCATGACCCGCCACACCGGAGAGGTGGACGTCTATCACCTGGGCCGCTTCAAGGGGTTCGGCACTCGCCATGGCGTGCAGCACTGGTCTGACTCGTCCAAGCAGCCGCGCGTCTCCAACGCCGCCTACCGTCGCATCTACTTCTACCTGACCGCTGATGAGCGCTGCGGCGACCTGATCCGCGAGCTGCTGGAGTCCGACGCCGACATCGACAAGGTCGACATCTCGCGCAAGCTGCCCAAGGACCCCTCGCGCGAGCCGGCACCTGGACAGCCCAACGCGTCCTTCGGCACCACCTGGGGCTCATGGATCGCCGCCTGGTTGACCGAATGGGAGCGCACCGGCGACAAGCGCTGGCGCGACAAGCTGGTCAACGGCATGCAGAGCATCGGTGACCTGAAGCGCCGTTGGTTCGCCGGCGGCGCACCCTACGACGCCAAGACCGGCAAGTTTGCCGGGCCGGGCGACCATGTCTCCATCTCGCACCTGAACGGCGTGTTCGGCGTCATCGAGATGAGTTCCGAGCTGCTGACGCTGGTGGACGTGCCGGCCTACCGCAAGGCCTGGCTGGAGTACTGCCGTTACTACAACGCGCCCCGCACGGAGCTGACCACGCTGCTGGGCAAGGACCCCGGCAAGCTCAACCTGGCCGACACCGGCTCGCGCATGACGGCCTATGCCGCCTTCCACGAGGGTGACCGCGCGCTGGCGCTGCGGGCCTGGCGGGAGTTCTTCTCGTCGAGCGCGCTCAAGGGCGACGGCCGCATCCGGCGCATCGCCGGCGTGAACGTGCTGCGGCCTCTGGACGAGCAGTCGGGCATCAGCACCAACGGCTCGGCGCAATGGGGGCTGGCGGCCATCCAGAACCTGGCGCTGGTGGGCGATTCACTGGACGAGGCGGCCAAGGCGGCCGGTCTGGTGCCATGAAGCTAAGCCGCCGCGCCCTGCTGGCGGCCGGTGCCGCGGCAGCCACCGGCAGCACGCTGGTCGGCTGCGCCGTGCCGGGGGCCCGGCCGCTGGCCACCAAGCGTGTGCCGGTCGGGTCCACGCCCTTCGACATGCCGGCGCTGACGCTGCCGGACTTCACCGGCCGACCGCGCTTCGCGATCACCGATTTCGGCGCCCGCGTCGACAGCCAGGCCGCCACGTCCGCCGCGCTGGCTGCTGCCATTGCCGCCGCGCATGGCGCCGGTGGCGGCACCGTCATCGTGCCGCCCGGTCGCTGGCCCACCGGGCCGGTGCACCTGAAGAGCCGTGTCGAACTGCACCTGCAGCCGGGCGCCACCCTGCGCTTTTCCTCCGACCCGGCCGACTATCTGCCTGCCGTGCAGGCCAGCTGGGAAGGGCTGGAGTGCATGCTGCATTCGCCACTGGTCTACGCCTTCGACTGCGAGGACATCGCCATCACCGGTGCCGGCACGCTGGAAGCCGGCATGGATGTCTGGACGCAGTGGTTCACGCGGCCCAAGTCACACATGGATGCGTTGGTGGCGCTGTACCGCATGTCCGTCGACGGCGTGCCCGCCACCGAGCGGCGCATGACGGACGAGGCCTTCATGCCCGGCGCGCGGCTACGCCCGCCCTTCTTGCACTTCAACCGCTGCAAGCGCGTGCGGCTGGAGGGCGTGAGCATCGTCAACAGTCCGTTCTGGACGGTGCATCCCTTCCTCTGCGAGGACGTGTTGATCCGCGGCATCAGCATCCGCGCCCACGGCCACAACAACGACGGCATCGACCCCGAGATGAGCCAACGCGTGCTGATCGAGGACTGCACGTTCGACCAAGGCGACGACGCCATCTCCGTCAAGTCCGGCCGCGAACGCGACGGCTGGCGGCTGGCCACACCGTCGCGGCACATTGTCGTGCGGCGCTGTCGCGTGCTGAACGGACACCAGCTGATGGCCATCGGCAGCGAGCTGGCGGGTGGCGTGTCGGAGGTGCTGGTGGAGGACTGCGAGGTCGACAACCGCGCCAGCACGCACAAGGTGCAACTGTTCAACCTGCTGTTCGTGAAGACCAACGAGCGCCGCGGCGGGCACGTGCGCAACATCCACCTGCGCCGCGTGAAGGCGCACCGGCTGGTAGGCAGCGTGCTGGACGTGGACATGGACGTGCTCTACCAGTGGCGCACGCTGATGCCAACCCTGGAGAAGCGCCTCACGCCCATCGAGGGCCTGCAGGTGTCGGAGGTCGAGGTGGCCGAGGCCAAGCATGTGAGCCGGCTGCGCGGGGAGGCCGCGCTGCCGGTGCGGGGCGTGACGCTGAAGGGCGTGAAGGTCGAGCGCCTGCTGGCGCAGGCACATGACCATCAGCATGCGGTTGACGTGCGGGTGTCGTGAATCGTTGCGCTTGGATGCGCCCCCATGCCGGGAGTTCGCCCCGGCCTGGGTCTCCCAATAAAACCAAAGCCACGAGACAACCCATGAAGTACCTCCTGCTCATCGCTGCCCTGTTCGCCATGCAAACGGCTGATGCCGCCCGCGAGACCTACAACTTCAACCCCGGCTGGCGCCTGCACGTCGGCGACGCCCCCGGCGCCGAAGCCCCCGCCTTCGACGACAAAGCCTGGAAACCCGTCACCCTCCCCCGCGCCTGGAACGAGGACGACGCCTTCGCCAAGGACATCGTCGACCACAGCACCGGCATCGCCTGGTATCGCAAGCGCTTCACGCTCCCCAGCGACATTGCCAACCGCAAGGTCTTCATCGAGTTCGAGGGTGCAAGACAAGCCGCCGAGGTCTGGGTCAACGGCCAGCGCGTCGGTCTGCACGAGAACGGCGTGACGGCCTTCGGCTTCGACCTGAGCAAGGTCGTGAAACCGGGCGACAACATCATCGCCGTGCGCACCGACAACCGCTGGGACTACCGCGAGCAGGCCACCAACCAGCGCTACCAGTGGGCCGACCGCAACTTCAACGCCAACTACGGCGGCCTGCCCAAGCACCTGCGGCTGCACATCACCGACAAGCTGTACCAGACGCTGCCGCTGTTCTCCAACCTCGGCACCACCGGCGTCTACGTTCACGCGGCGAACTTCGACCACCAGGCGGGCAAGGCGACCATCACCGCCGAGGCGCAGGTGCGCAACGAGAACAGGGCCGCGCAGCGCTTCGGTTTTGACGTGACGCTGCGCGACGCGCAGGGCAAGACTATCGCCACCTTCAAGGCCCCAGCACAAACCGTCGCCGCCGGCGCCACCACCACCGTCTCCGCCAAGGCGCCAGTCAGCGGCCTGCAGTTCTGGAGCTGGGGGCATGGCGCGCTGTACGACGTGCACACCACGCTGACCGTCAACGGCAAACCGACCGACACCGTCGTCACCCGCACCGGCTTTCGCCAGACCGAGTTCGCCAACGGCATGGTCAAGCTCAACGGCCGCGTCATCCAGTTCAAGGGCTATGCACAGCGCACGTCCAACGAGTGGCCGGCCATCGGCCTCTCCGTCCCGGCCTGGCTGAGCGACTACAGCAACGGCCAGATGCTGGCCAGCAACGCCAACCTCGTGCGCTGGATGCACACCGCGCCGTGGAAGCAGGACGTGGATTCTCTGGACCGCGTCGGCCTGATGCAGGCCATGCCGGCGGGCGACTCCGAGGCGGACGTCACCGGCCGGCGCTGGGAGCAGCGCATGGAGGCCATGCGCGACGCCCTCATCTACTTCCGCAACAGCCCCAGCATCGTGATGATTGAGGCCGGCAACCGCGGCGTCAGCGCCGAGCACATGGCCGAGGTCAAGGCCATCCGTGACCGCTACGACCCGCACGGTGGCCGTGCGGCCGGCAGCCGCGAGATGCTGTCCAAGGCGCTGCAGGACGTGGCCGAGTACGGCGGCGAGATGCTCTACATCAACAAGAGCGCGCGCCGCCCGCTGTGGGCCACGGAGTACTCACGCGACGAAGGCGCCCGCAAGTTCTGGGATGAACTCTCCCCGCCCTTCCACAAGAACGGCGACGGCCCGCCGCACAAGGGCCAGCCCGCGCCCAGCTACAACCACAACCAGGACAGCCACGCGCTGGAGAACGTGCGCCGCTGGGTGGATTACTGGCGCGAGCGGCCCGGCACTGGCACGCGCGTGTCGTCCGGTGGCGTCAACATCATCTTCAGCGACAGCAACACCCACCATCGCGGCGCCGAGAACTACCGCCGCAGCGGCGAGGTGGATGCGATGCGCATCCCGAAGGACGGCTTTTTCGCGCATCAGGTGATGTGGGACGGCTGGGTGGACGTGGAGCGACCGCGCGCCCATCTCATTGGCCACTGGAATTACGCGCCCGGCACGGTGAAGACGGTCACGGTGATCTCCAGCGCGGCCCGCGTGCTGCTGACACTGAACGGCAAGCCGCTGGGCGCGGCCGATGCGAGCGAACCCTTCGTCTTCCGCTTCGACGACGTGGCCTTCGAGCCCGGCGAGCTGCGCGCCATCGGCCTGGACAAGGGTGGCCGCAAGGTCTGCGAGGACCTCCGCATCACCGCCGGCACGCCGGCTGCGCTGAAGCTCACCGCGCAGACCCACCCGCAAGGCCTGCAGGCCGACGGTGCCGACCTGGCGCTGGTGCAGGTGGAGGTCGTCGACGCCCAGGGCCGCCGCAACCCCATTGCACTGGACACGGTGACCTTCACGCTGGACGGGCCCGCCGAGTGGCGCGGCGGCATCGCGCAAGGGCCGGGCAACCACGTGCTGGCGCGCGAGCTGCCGGTCGAGGGCGGCGTCAACCGCGTGCTGGTGCGCAGCACCACAGAGGCGGGCGTCGTCCGCCTGAAGGCCGAGGCGCCCGGCCTGGCGCCGGCCCAGCTTGAACTGCCGTCCCGATCGGTGACGGTTCGCAGCGGCCTGTCCACGCGCGCGGCCGATGCGGGCGTGGCGCCGCAGTCCCTGCGCGGCCCCACCCCTGCGACACCGTCGTTCACCGTCAGCCGGGTGGCCGTGCCCGTCACGTCGGCAGCGGCCGCCGGCGGCAACGCAGCCCTGGCATTCGACGACGACGAAACCACCGCGTGGACCAGTGAATCCGGCCAGGGTGCCATCCAGTTCACCCTTGGGCACCCCGCCACGCTGAGCGAGATCACGCTGAAGCTGGGCGGCTGGCGCGAGCGCCAGTACCCGCTGGCCATCCGCGTGGACGGCACGGAAGTCTGGCGCGGCCTGACGCCACGCAGCCTCGGCTACGTCACGTTGCCCCTGAAGGCGCAGCACGGTCAGACGGTCAGCATCGAGCTGACCGGCGACGCCCAGGGCGGCGCCGTCACGGCCAACACCGAGGTGGCCAACCAGAAGATCGTCGACACCGGTGCCAGCCGCCTGGGTCGCGGTGTCTTGTCTATCGTCGAAGCCGAGTTCTACAAGCTGCCATGACCCACATCACTTCGCGTCGCTCCTGGCTCCAGCAACAGCTGATGCAGGCCGGCCTGCTGCGCTTCGGCGCGCCGCTGTTGGCCGCACCGGCTGCGCAAGCGCAGACCGAGACCCCCCAACCGCTGCGCCTCTGGTACCGCCGCCCCGCCGACGAATGGGTGCAGGCGCTGCCGGTAGGCAACGGTCGACTGGGCGCCATGGTGTTCGGCGGCACGCACATGGAGCGGCTGCAACTCAACGAGAACAGCTTCTTCTCCGGCGGCCCCTACGACACCACCAACCCGAAGGCGCGCGAAGGCCTGCCCAAGGTGCGCGAGCTGGTGTTTGCCGGCCGCTACGCCGAGGCCGAAAAGCTGGCCAACGAGACGCTGCTGGGCACGCCCAACCGCCAGATGAGCTACCAGCCGCTGGCTGAGCTGCTGATGGTCTTCCCCGGTCTGGACGGCGTGCGCGACTACGAACGCAGCCTGGACCTGGACGAGGCTGTCGCTACCACGCGTTTTCGTGCTGGCAGCGCGACGTTGACACGCGAGGTCTACGCATCGGCAGCCGACCAGCTCATCGTCGTGCGCCTGTCTGCCGACAAGCCCAAATGGATCACCGCCGACTTCACGCTGACCGCGCCGCACCAGAAGTCCAGTGGCGGTGAAGGCAACCACACCCTGTGGGTGGCCGGCACCAGCCCCACGGTGGGCGGCATCGAAGGCCGGCTGCCATTCGAGTGCCGGCTGCAGGTCATCGCGCGCGGCGGCAAGGTCTCGGCGCGCAACGGCGGCCTGGCCGTGCAAGGGGCCGACGAGGTGTTCATCCTCATCGCCGGCGCCACCGGCTACAAACGCTTCGACGACATCTCCGGCGACCCTGCGGCGCTCAACCAGCAGACATTGGCCGCTGCCGTCGCCCGCGGGCCGCAAGCCATGCGCGACACCCATCGTGACGACCACCAGAAGCTGTTCAAGCGCGTGGCCATCGATCTCGGCAGCGGCCCCAACGGCGCCCTGCCCACCGACGAGCGCATCGCCCGCTTCGCCGAGGGGCGCGACCCCGGCCTGGCCGCGCTTTACCTGCAGTACGGCCGCTACCTGCTGCTGGCCAGCTCGCGCCCGGGCTCGCGCTTCCCGGCCAACCTGCAGGGGCTGTGGAACGAGAAGACCAACCCGTCGTGGGGGTCCAAGTGGACCATCAACATCAACACGGAGATGAACTACTGGCCGGCCGAGCTGTGCAACCTCGGCGAGACCGTGGAGCCGCTGTTCGCGATGGTGGAGGATCTGGCCATCACCGGCGCGGGCGTGGCGCAGAAGATGTTCGGCGCCCCGGGCTGGGTGGCCTTCCACAACACCGACGGCTGGCGCGTGGCCGCACCGACCGACGGCGCCAAGTGGGGCCTGTGGCCCATGGGTGGCGTGTGGTTGGTGAACACGCTGTGGGAGAGCTGGCTGTTCCGGCGTGACCCGGCGCTGCTGCGGCGCCTGTACCCGCTGCTGAAGGGCGCCGCCGAGTTCCAGCTCGCCACACTGGTGAAGGACCCGAAGAGCGGCTTCATGGTCACCAACCCCAGCGTCTCGCCCGAGAACAGCCACCCGCACGGCTCCTCCGTCTGCGCCGGCCCGGCCATGGACAGCCAGTTGCTGCGCGACCTGTTCGCCTACGCCGCCGAGGCCGCGCGCGAGCTACGCACCGACCGGCCCTTCGCCCGCGACTGCCTGGCCATGCGCGACCGCCTGCCGCCCGACCGTGTCGGCCAGGCCGGCCAGTTGCAGGAATGGATGGAGGACTGGGACCTGCAGGCCCCGGAGCTGCAGCACCGCCATGTGTCCCACCTGTATGCGCTGTACCCCTCGACACAGATCACGCCCGAGGACACGCCCGCGCTGGCTGCCGCCGCCCGCAACGTGATGGTGCGCCGCGGTGACGACACCACCGGCTGGGGCATAGGCTGGCGCATCAACCTGTGGGCGCGCCTTCAGGACGGCGAGCAGGCCTACGCGACGCTGAACCGCCTGCTGCACCCCAAGCGCAGCTACCCCAACCTGTTCGACGCGCACCCGCCCTTCCAGATCGACGGCAACTTCGGCGGTGCGGCCGGCATTGCCGAGCTGCTGCTGCAGTCGCACCGGGGGCGCATCAAGCTACTGCCCGCGCTGCCTTCGGCGTGGCCCGGCGGCGCTGTACGAGGCTTGCGCGCGCGCGGTGGCTACGAGCTGGCTTTCGACTGGTGGGGCGGCGAGCTGCAGACACTGAGCATCACCAGCAAGAATGGCGGCAGTACCGAACTGCACTGGCACGGGGGCAAACTGCCCCTGAAACTCGCGGCCGGCCAGACCGCCCGCTTCGAACGCCGCGACGGCCGGCTGCAACGCCTCTGAGACCCATGACCCACGCACTGAACCGACGCCATCTGCTGGCCGCTGCCCTGCTCACGCCTGCCCTGCCCGCGCTCGCGCAGGCGCCCGCCGCGCCCGCCCCGGCCCCCCTGCCCTGGCCCAATCCGTTGTTCACCCAGCGCGCCGACCCGCAGATCCTGCGCCACGACGGCTGGTACTACCTGATGGCCACCGTGCCCGCCTACGACCTGCTGGAACTGCGCCGTGCCCGCAGCATTGCTGGCCTCGCCACGGCCGAAGCCAAGGTCATCTGGCGCAAGCACGACAGCGGCCCCATGAGCCGCCACATCTGGGCGCCTGAGCTGGCCTTCCTGGACGGCCGCTGGTTCATCCACTTCAGCGCCGGTGAAGCGAAGGAGCCCTGGAAGATCCGCCTGTGGACGCTGGAGAACACGTCCGCCGACCCGATGCAAGGCGCGTGGGTGGAGCGTGGCCAGGTCAAGACCGCGTGGGACACGTTCACGCTGGACGCCACCGTCTTCGAACACCGCGGCCAGCGCTACATGGCCTGGGCACAGACCGACCCGGCCAAGAAGAACCACAGCACCGACATCTTCATCTCGCGCATGAAGAGCCCTACCGAGCTCGAAGGGCCACAGGTGCGCCTGACCCAGCCCGAATATGCATGGGAGAAGGTACGCCACCAGGTCAACGAGGCGCCGGCCGTGCTGGTTCGCGGCGGCCGCGTGTTCATGACCTACTCCGCCGCCGGCACAGGCGCCGAGTACTGCCTGGGCCTGCTCTGGGCCGACGCGAACGCCGACCTGATGAACCCGGCGAGCTGGCACAAGTCGCCCGGCCCGGTGTTCGCCACCAGCGACGAGAACAGCCAGTACGGCCCCGGCCACAACAGCTTCCTCGTCGAGCCCGACGGCACGGTGCTCAATGTCTTCCACGCCCGCAACTACCGCGACGTGAAGGGCGACCCGCTGAAGGACACCGGCCGCGCCACCCGCGTGCAGCCGCTCGCGTTCACGGCTGATGGCATGCCCGACTTCGGCCAGCCGCTGAAGGAGACGCAGCGATGAGCGCCGTGATCGCCCTGACCGACGGCATCCCCAATACCTTCGACGGCAGCTCGCCGGACCGCATCTGCCGCCGCCCCACGCGCGCCGAGCTGCACGCCTACCCGTCCCCCACACCACCGCGGGGCCGCGCCCTGGTCTACGCCGGTGGCGGCTACCTGCAGCTGATGCACGACAAGGAAGGCGTGGAGGTCGCGCAGTGGCTGAACACGCTGGGGCTGGACGCCTACGTGCTGGTGCACCGCCTGCCCGGCCAGGACGGCCACCCCTTCGACGTCGCGCTGCAGGACGGCCTGCGCGCGCTGGACGTGCTGGCCGCGCTGCCGCCGCTGCCGCTGCTGCACGTGGGCCTGTCCTCCGGCGGCCACCTGGCCGGCGTGATGGCTTGCCAGCGTGACAGTGCCGGCGCCGTCATTGCCTACGCGCCGCTGAACGCCAACCACCGCGACCACAAGTTCCCGCCAGGCAAGCCCGACTTCCCGCCGCCCGAGAAGCAGGCCTTCTACGACGCCTGGCCCATCGGCATCGCCACCGAGCCTCACGGTCTGCCCAGATGCCCGGTATTCCTGGCCTATGCGCTGCACGACGCAGTAGTGCCGGTGCAACACGCGCTCAACCTCATCGTCGCGGCGCAGCAGCACCAACTGGATGTGGAGGCGCACGTCTTCCCGCAAGCCGAACACGGCTTCGCGCTGCGCGGGCTGGACGGCACGCAGGATCAGTGGCCGGGGCTGGTGGCGCGATGGATGCAGCGCCTGCTGGCAGTCTGAGCAACGACCTCAGCGGCCGAGCGAACCCGTGCACAACTGCTGCTCGCAAGGTACGCCGTCGTGATTGCCGTCCATCTGCGTTCCGGGGCAGTGGTTGATGAACCACGTTGCCTCGGCGCAGGATTTCATCTGCGAGCAGTGGGTGCGCCCATCGCAACGAAAGCCCGCATCCGCAGCGGCCGCCGGTTGGGGCGCCACGCTGGCGAGTTGGTCTTCCAGGTGACGGCGGTGGCTCTGAGCCTCGAACCAGCGATAGCCCCAGGCACCAACCCCGGCCAGCACTGCCAGCCCCAGCACGCCGGACAGCAGCGTGGACAGCCGCCCACTGGAACCACCTCGTGGCCGCCCCCCCAGGCGCCGCGCCGGCGGCGGCGGCGTGCCGACCGCCAGCCGAACCACACGGACAGCGCGCGGACGCCCGTCCTCGCCGCGACCCAACTCGTAGCGCAGCGTCTCACCGACCACCGGCCGACTGCCATCACGCGGCAAGTCACCAATGTGGACAAAGATCTCTGCACCGCCCTGGCTGGGTGCGATGAAGCCGAACCCCTTGTCGTCGTGCCAGGTCCGTAACTTTCCAATCAAAGGCATTGTCTTGAGTCTCCCTGTCCAGACGAACTATGCCCGTGGCGGCGGTGTCCAGCGCCAGACACAGACCGCTGTGTTGATGATGCTGATCGGTCTGTGCCTCGTGCTAACGATGGGCAGCGCAATCGCCGGCGCGGCGACCCTGGGCATCACGCCGGCACCGCAGTCCAACAACGTCAGCCCCGACACCCCGCTGCGCATCCGCTTTGACAGGCCGCCCGCGCTGGGCACGGCCGGTCTGATCCGCATCCACGACGCTGACAGTGGCGCGCTGGTGGACACGCTGGACCTGGCCATCCCGGCCTCGCCCAACCGCCGCATGACGCCTGCCGAGGCCACCGCCGACGCGGCCGTGAACCGCTACCAGTCCACGCGCATTGCCGGACGCGACTGGCACTTCCGGCCGGTCATCGTGCGCGGCCACGTGGCGACGATCACGCCGCACCACGGCGTGCTGACCTACGGCCGGCGCTATCGCGTGACGGTCGATGCCGGCGTCCTGCACGCCGAGCCCATCACCTGGGTCTTCGCCACACGCGCCGCGGCGCCGGCGGCGGACAGCACCCGCCTCGTCGTCGCAGCCGATGGCAGCGGCGACTTCGCCACCGTGCAGGGCGCCGTCGACTTCGTGCCCGACAAGCCGGCAACGCGCACGACGATCTTCATCCGCAACGGTGACTACGAAGAGATCGTGTCGCTCAACGCCAAACGGGACCTCACGCTGCGGGGCGAAAGCCGCGACGGCGTCGTCGTGCACTATGCCAACAGCAGTGCGTTCAACCCGGGCGGGCGTGCGCGATGGGCGTTTTCCATCGTCGACGGGCAGGATCTCCAGCTGTCCGGCTTCACGATCAACAACACCGCCATCGGCCAGGCCGAAGCGCTGATGACGCGCGGCGAGCGCATCGTGCTGAGCGACATGACGCTCAACGGCAGCGGCGACGCGCTGACCACCTACGGCACGCTGTACGTGCAGGACAGCAAGCTCACCGGCCACGGCGACACCATCCTCGGCTACGCGGCGGCCTACTTCCTGCGCACCGAGCTGGTCTCCATCGGCCCCTTCAGCTGGACGCGCACGCCGGCTGGCCAGCATGGCAACGTGTTCGTGGACTGCACGTTCAGGGCCAGCGATGCGCCGCCGCCCTGGACTGCGGCCGCGTCGGCCCCGGTGGCCAACCCGGCGGCGGTGTTCGCCCGCCTGCCGCGCAACAACTCGGCCACGCGCACGGCCACCAACTTCCCGCATGCCGAGATGGTGCTCATCGACTCGCGGCTGCAGGGCATCGCACCCGAGGGCTGGGGCCCGGTGGAAGAGGCGCCCGGCTTCGACAGCTCACAGGTGCGCTTCCTCGAGTTCAACTCGCGCGACCTGCAGGGTCGGCCCGTGGACGTGAGCCGGCGCCACCCGGTGTCGCGCCAGCTGACGATGGACAGAGACGCCGAGACGATTGCCAACTACCGCCGCCCCGCCTTCGTGCTGGGCGGCTGGACCCCGAAGGTGGAGTGATGACGCGACTGCTGCAGACCCTGGGCCTGATCTGGCTGGCCCTGTGCACCGCCCTGGCCGCGGCCGAGCCCGCTGGCACCGAGCGCATCGAGAGCACCGAACAATGGGGAATGCACGAGATCGCGCTGAAAGGCCCGGCCGATGGCAACCCGTTCACCGAAGTGCAGCTCAGCGCCCGCTTCAGCAACGGCAAGCAGACCCTGGACGTGGACGGCTTCTACGACGGTGAAGGCGTCTACCGCGTGCGCTTCATGCCGCCGCACGCCGGCCGCTGGACCTGGGTGACGCACAGCAACCGCTGGCCACTGACCAACAAGCAGGGCGCGTTCACCGCCACGCCACCCAGGCCGGGCAACCATGGCCCGGTGGGCGTGCGCCACCAACACCACTTCGGCTACGCGGACGGCACGCCCTACAAGCCCGTGGGCACCACCATGTACAGCTGGGCCCACCGCGGCGATGCGATGGAGGCGCAGACGCTGAAGGCCCTGGCCGCTGCGCCCTTCAACAAGGTGCGCATGCTGGTGTTCCCCCAGACGGCCGGCATAGAGCGGCATCCGCCGATGTTCTGGCCCTTCGCGAGCCGCAGCGGCACGCCGCCATCCGACCCGGACTACACGCGCTTCAACCCCGCCTTCTTCCGCCACCTGGAGCAACGCGTGGGCCAGCTGCGCGAGCTCGGCATCGAGGCCGACCTCATCCTGCTGCACCCCTACGACGACAAGCGCGCTTGGGGGCTGGACACGATGACGCGCGAGCAGGACGAGCGCTATGTGCGCTACCTCGTCGCGCGGCTGGCGGCCTACCGCAACGTGTGGTGGTCACTGGCCAACGAGTTCGATTTCGTGCGCACCAAGACCGATGCCGACTGGCGGCACCTGGGCGAGCTGCTGCAGCGCATCGACCCCTACGGCCACCTGCGCTCCATCCACAACGGCAAGCGCCTCTACAACCAGACCGAGGACTGGATCACCCACGTCAGCCTGCAGCACGGCATGGCCGCGGCCGAGGCAAGCCGTGCCGTGCTGTTCCGCGAGGCCTGGCGCAAGCCGGTGGTCTTCGACGAGCTGAAGTACGAAGGCCGGCACGACCGCCGGTGGGCGCAGCTGACTGGCCGGCAGATGGTGCATGCCTTCTGGGCCACAACCATCGCCGGCAGCTATGGCGGCCACAGCGAGTTCATCCCGGATGCAGACGGCCTGATCTGGCTGGCGCAAGGCGTGGCGCTGCGCGGCGAGAGCCCGCCGCGGCTGGCCTTCCTGAAGCAAATCCTCGACGCGGCGCCGGCCGAAGGCATCGACCCCATCGACACCTTCGAGGACCTCACCATCGCCGGCCAGCCCGGGCGCTACTACCTCGTCTACTTCGGCCAGCAGGCGCCCAGCGAATGGGCGCCCAAGCTCTACCTGACCGGCCTGCGCGACGGCCAGCGCTTCAAGGCGGAGATCATCGACACCTGGGCGATGACGGTCACGCCGGTGAAGGAAGCCTTGCAGTTCAGGCCGCAGGGCCGCTACGACTTCGTCGCCAGCACACCCATCAAGCTGCCCGGCAAGCCCGGCATCGCCTTGCGCCTGACCGCGCTGGACACACCCGCCGGCCTCGGCGCCCGACCCGCCCAAGACGACTGATACCCGGCTGCCACCTGACGCTCTCAAAGGCTGCATCGACTGCCCGGTGGCTCGCAATGCTTTGGCACTGCGAACCGGGGCTTGCTTGGACGAAGCGCTTGCCTTCCGTCGCTTGATGGCGCCCTAAGATCAGTTCGACGGGTCGCAGTCAAGCCGCTGCGCCGGCCCAGCGAAAATTACGCGGCCGCGACCGACCAACGTCCGAGACGTCGCCCTCCGCTCCTTCCGATCCTGCAAAGGCACACCGCATGTATATCGACAAAATCAAGCTGCACAACCTCAAAGGTTTCGAGCGCTTGGATTTCGATCTTGCGCGCCCTGATGGCACCTATGCCGGCTGGACGGTTTTCACCGGTGACAACGGCGCAGGCAAGAGCACGCTGCTCAAGGCAGTGGCCCTGGGCCTCGTGGGGCGCGAGGTCGCGCGCTCCCTGCAGCCGAATCTGCAGCGCTGGGTGAGAGAAGGGCAGGCCGAGGGCTGCATCACGCTGACGCTGCAGCCCCAGCAGGGGATCGACGAGTACCTAAAAAAGGGGGGGACTTCCTACAAGAAGTTCGATGCTGCGCTGAGCTTGAAGGCACTGGGCGACCACGTTGTCCTTGAAGACGGGCAGAAGACCTCGCCGGCCGCGCGCGGCCCCTGGTCGGGGCAGGCCTCGGGCTGGTTCTCATGCGGCTATGGCCCGTTCCGCCGTGTGTTTGGGGCGTCCTCAGACGCCACCGAGCTGATGGTGGCGCCCATCACCGAGCGCTACGTCACCATGTTTCAGGAGGCCGCGTCGCTGCTGGCCGTCGACAGGTGGTTACGCGATCTCAGTCACAAAAAGCTGGAAAAGCGCGAAGCCGAAACACGGCTGCTGTCCCTCATCATCGACGTGCTTCAGGACGATCTGATGCCCAACCAGATCACGGTGGACGCCGTAGATTCAGGCGGCCTGTGGCTGCGGGATCGCAACGGATTGCGCCTGGCCTGGCCCGATATGAGCGACGGCTATCGATCGGCCCTGGCCTTGCTGGTTGACATTCTGCGACACCTCGTCAAGACCTATGGCTTCGACGGGCTGACCGAACATGATGCGCAAGGAAGGCTGACCGTTGCACGGAGCGGCGTGGTGATGATCGACGAGATCGATGCCCATCTTCACCCGGAGTGGCAACAGAAGATCGGCTTCTGGCTCAAGCGGCACTTTCCGAATATCCAGTTCCTGGTCACCACACACAGCCCGATCATCTGCCAGGCCGCAGATCCGAACGGCTTGTTCGTGCTGCCCGAGCCTGGCAGCAGTGATGCTGCCCGCGCACTGACCAAGGCCGAATACCAGCAGATCATTGCCGCCAGACCGGACGAGATCCTGCGAACACCAGCCTTTGGCCTACAGAACACCCGCTCGCCCAAGGCGGTCGCTGCACGCGCCCAGTACAGCGCGCTGAAGGCCAAACAGAATGCCGGCGCCTCGCTCACCCGCGAAGAGCAGGCCGAGTTCAGCCAGTTGAAACTCTTCGTGACGCCCGAGGAAAAGTGACCGGCCATGCGACGTGTTCAACGCCCCGCGGCCCCCGCCCGCCTCAAGACCTATCTGAGCAAGAAGGAAGCAGTCGTGAAGGCGGCTCAGCAGGCCGGGCGTCTGGACATCGAGAAAACCTGGAAGTCAGCGCGGCAGACCAAATTGCTTGGGACTACCGCATTGAAGCTGCTTCAAGGCGCCATGGGCCAGCGCGAGCGCTGCATGTACTGCCTGGATGCCCACGGCACGGATATCGAGCACTTCTGGCCGAAAGCGCGCTACCCCGCTCGCGCGTTCATCTGGGCCAACTGGCTGCTGTGCTGCACCGAGTGCGGGCGCATCAAGGGCAGCAAATTTCCCCTTGCAGGCAGCGGCCGCCCTCTGCTGGTCAATCCCTGCGCCGAGGATCCCTGGCAACACCTCGATTTCGACGCTGACACGGGCAATCTGATGGCGCGCTACGACAACGCGAGCGGCGCTCCCAGCCCGAAGGGTTTGGCGACCGTCCAGGCGCTTGAACTCGATCAGCGCGAAGCGCTATCTGAAGGGTATCGACGTACCCACAGACGACTGACAGACGTTGTTGAGAACGCGCTCCGGGGGAATCCCGTTGATGGTGCAGCCCTTCTTGCCAAGCTGCTGGAGCTTGATGATCACGGCCTGCTGCCTTGGTGTTTTCATTGGGCGGGGCAGAACGAGCCGACGTTTGTCCGCCTGAAGGTCGATCATCAGGCCGCCTGGCATGTATGCGCCGCTGGGGTGTCGTAGCCACGATCGAGACGGTATTGCCTTGTCGGCGTCGTTGACGCATCTGCCGCCAACTGCCTGCCAAAGCCCTGTCAACCCACAGCCAACAGCATCACCATGCGCAAGATCGCGTCCTTTACCCCAACCGCCGCCGCCTTGCTGCTTGCCGCCTGCGCGAACGCCCCGACCACACCCTCACCATTGCCCTCTGCCTTGCCCGCCTTCCCCGGCGCCGAAGGCGAAGGCGCTGTTTCTCAGGGCGGCCGCGGCGGCCGGGCGATCTACGTGACGACGCTGGCCGACGACGGCCCAGGCTCCCTGCGTGCCGCCGTCGAAGCTGGCGGCCCGCGCACCGTCGTGTTCGCCGTGTCCGGCACCATCGCGCTTAAAAAACCGCTGCGCATCACCGAAGGCCGCATCACCATCGCCGGCCAGACCGCGCCGGGCGACGGCATCACGCTGCGCGACCACCCGCTGATGATCGACGCGGACGATGTCGTCGTGCGCTTCATCCGCTCGCGGCTGGGTGACGAGGCCAACGCGGACGATGACGCGATCAGCGTCGGCTCGGGCCAGCGCATCATCCTGGATCATGTGTCCACCAGTTGGTCCAGCGACGAGTCGCTGTCGGTCTCGGTCGCGCGGTCGGACCTGGGCCGGCCGGCCTACCAGCACGTCACCGTGCAGTGGAGCCTGATCGGCGAATCGCTGAACTGCAACACCGCAAAGAAGGGCGCCTGCCACGGCTTCGGCAGCCTGCTGCGCGGCGCACACGGCACGCGGCTGTCCATGCACCACAACCTCTGGGCCCACCACCAGGACCGCATGCCCCGCCCGGGCAACTACCTCACGCCGGACAAGGACAAGCTGGGCGGCTTCTACGACCTGCGCGCCAACGTCTTCTACAACTGGGGCACCGAGCGCTCGGGCTACAACCTGGACCGCCATGGCGAGCGCGCCAGCTACAACTTCGTCGGCAATGTCTACCTGCGCGGGCCCAGCTCCAAAGGTGCATTCGCGTTCGAGGAGAGCAACCCCGGCGCCCGCGCCTTCTTCGCGTGGAACAGCATGGACGGCCAGTTGCCAGCCGACCCGTGGGCGCTGGTGCGCGCCCACAAGGGCCACCTGCCCGCCGGCCTGCCGCTGGGCTACCAGCAGCCGGGCCCGTTCCGCCTGGCGCCGGTCACCGTCGAGGCCCCCAACCGGACGCTGGCCCGCGTGCTGGACGGCGTGGGCGCCTCGCTGGTGCGTGACGCGGTGGACCTGCGCATCATCGAAGACGTGCGCCAGCGCCGCGGCAAGCTCATCAACAGCCAGACCGAGGTGGGCGGCTGGCCGGTGCTGCAGAGCCGGCCCGCACCGCTGGACAGCGACGGCGACGGCATGCCGGATGCGTGGGAGACAAAGCAAGGCCTGAACCCGCGCGACGCGTCGGACGCCGCACACGTGGACCCCGCCACCGGCTACACGCAGCTGGAGCGCTATCTGAACGGCCTGGTGGCCCACCTGCCCGGCGCCACGGCGGCCGAGCCGCGGCCCGACCTGTCCTTCGTGGCGCAGGAGCCTTTCCGCAAGGCCAAGCAGGCGCTGGACACCTCGTCCATCACGACGGCCCATGAGGCCCGCGTGATCGGCGAAGCCATCACGCCCATCATGCGGTTGCTGGTGGCCGGCAGCTACGTGGATCTGCCGAACAGCGTCAGCCGCGAGGTGCTGACCGAGCACGGCCGCAGCGTGCTGCGCCAGTTGCCAATGAGCAGGCAGAGCCAACGGCTGGGCGTTGCACGCGTTGGCGGCTGGCAGGTCTGCGGCGACGACCGGCTGTCGTTCACGGCCATCCACCACGACCTGTTCCGGCAGAACCCGCAGGCACAAAGCTATCTGTTCAGGAAGGTGGATGGCGCCTGGCGCTTCGACGACCACACGCTGATCGGCGTGGACGAGACCTGCCGCTAGGCGTCGATACGGGTCTCGGCCCAGGCCTCGCCCGTGCGCGCGCCAGGCGCGGGACGGCGCAACCACCACTCCAGCCACAGCGCCTGCGGCAGCCACGACGTCCAGGCCAGGGCCGTGTAGTAGGCCTCGATGGGCAGGCCAGCCAAGTTGCCCGCCACGATCTGCAGCCGCAGCGTGATGCCGCCAGCCGTCAGCACGAAGCTGCGCAGCATCCAGCGCCGGTGCTCGGCCATGTGACGTGCGCGGATGTGAATCAGTGCGACGGTCGTGCTCGCCAGCCACAACAGGCCCAGCAACCCGAAACCCAACTGAGCGATAGGCCCACCGTCAGACTGCAGGGCCAGTGGCAGCGCCGCCAGCCCGCCCAGCAGCACGCTGGCTGCATAGCCCCATCCCAGCGCCCGGTGCAGTGCCGGCCGGCGCGCCCGCAGACGGGCCGAGAACTGCCAGGGCCCCAGCATCAGCGCCAGGCCGCCGGCCACCGCATGCAGCACCAGCAACTCGCGCTGCAGCGTCAGATTGGGCAGCGGCGGCGCGAACGGCTGGCCCGGCAGCGCATAGCGCAGCGCCATCACGCCGGTGAGCACGGACAGCACCAGCAGCAGCGCGTAGGCGGCCAGGCGGACGGGACGAGCAGGTGAGGAGGTCTTCATGCCGCTCAATCTAGGCGGCATGAATGAATCTGGACTTAGGGCAGATGCACCCGGGCGACCAGCCCGGTCTGTCCGTCGTCCCGGGCGCGCAGCTCGATGCGCAGCCCGTGCCGCAAGCCCGCCTGCCGCGCAATCGCCAGGCCCAGGCCGCTGCCGCCGGGCGGTGCGTCGGGCATGCGGAAGAAGCGGTCGAACACGCGCTCGCGCATCGCCTCTGGCAGGCCCGGGCCGCTGTCGACGACGTCCACCCACTGCGGCGTCAGCCGCAGCTCCACGTCGCTGCCCGGCGGCGTGTGGCGCAGCGCGTTGCTGATGAGGTTGTCGAACAGGCTGCGCAGATCGCCCTCCACGGCGTGCAGCACCACGGCGCTGTCGACGGCATCGACGAAGCCCATCTCCACACCGCGCCGGTCGGCTTCTGCCAGGCCCAGCGCGATGCTGGCCCGCAGCAGCTCGCGCAGCTCCAGCGCATGGGGCGGCAGGCTGGGTGCCAGGTCTTGCCGCGACAGGCTGAGCATCTGGTCCACCAGGTGGCTGGCGCGGCGCATGCCCTGCTGCAGCTGCTCGAAGTCGCTACCCGACGCCTGCAGATGCGGGCGCAGGTTCTCCAGCTGCAAGCTGAGCGCCGTCAGCGGCGTGCGCAGCTCGTGGGCGGCGTCCTGCACGAAGCGCCGCTGCGAGGCCAGCGCGCCACGCAGCCGCGCCAGCACGCCCTCGAAGGCCCGCACCAGCGGCTCGATCTCGCAGGGCACCTGCAGCTCAGCCGCCGCGCCGCTGTGTTCATCGCGCTGCGCCAGCTGCTGGGCGGAGCTCTGCAGCCGCTGCGACGCCCGCCCCACCACCCGCGCCAGCACGAACAGCGACACCGGCAACAGCAGCAAGCCCACCAGGCTGGCCAGGAAGGTGCGGCCACCCACCTCCAGCTTGCGGAAGAACAGGCTCTGGGCCACCTGCACACGCACCTCGCCAGCGCCCGCCGGGGCCGTGAACACGCGCCAGTGCTGCCCGTCGTCCGTCAACACCTCGTGCCAGCCCGGCGCGGCCTGCAGCGGCAGGCTCGCAGACGGCAGGCCGCTGGCGTGGCGCGCCAGGTCTTGCGTGCACCAGAGCTGCACGACGAATTCGCCGCCTTCGTGCACCTCCTCAGGCACCTGCGGCGGCATGGACTGGGCCAGGCTGGCGCAGGTGTGCGCCGCGTGGGAGCGCGCCAGCGCCTGCATCTGCCCATCCATGAAATGGAACACCGTCACCGCATAGTTGTCGGCAAACACCCAGGCCAGTCCGCCCGTCATCAGCAGTTGCAGCGGCAGCAGCCACAGCACCAGTTGGCCCCGCAGCGAACGCGGCCGGCGCAGGCGGAACCTCACGACGTGGCCTGCGCCAGCCCAGCCCGCGCACATTGCGAATGGCGTCGGCCCCGAGCTTGCGGCGCATGCCGTGGATGAGCACGTCGATCATGTTGCTGCCCACCTCCTCGCCCCAGCCGTAGATGCGCTGCTCCAGCTGCTCGCGCGACAGGATGGCGCCGGGCCGCTCCAGCAAGGCCCGCAGCAGCGCGAACTCCCGCGCCGTCAGCGCCTCGCGCTGGCCGCCGCGCAGTGCCTCACGGGTGTTGAGGTCCAGCTGAAGCGCGGCGCCCACGCCCAGCAGGGATTGCGCGGCGCCGCTGGCTCGGCGCAGCAGCGCCCGCATGCGCGCCAGCAGCTCGCCCAGCTCGAAGGGCTTCACGAGGTAGTCGTCGGCGCCCAGATCCAGACCGGCGATGCGATCCTCCACGCCGTCGCGCGCGGTCAGCACCAGCACCGGCGTCATCTCGCCGCGCCCGCGCAGCAGGCGCAGCAGGGCCAGGCCGTCCAGCCGCGGCAGGCCCAGGTCCAGCAGCACGCAGGCGTAGCCGCCATCGGCGAGCGCGGCACGAGCCGGTTCGCCGTCACGCACCCAGTCCACCGACCAGCCGGCCCGCGCCAGCGCCTGGGTCAGGCTGTTGCCGATCATCTCGTCGTCTTCCACCAGCAGTGCGCGCATGCGCGGCAGCTTAATCGGGCCGACTTAAGGCTTCGTGAGGATGAACGCCCGGTCCGGCCCGCCACGGGCACGGTGGCTAAGGCATGGCTAAGTCGCGGCTTCTAGCCTGCGCAGCGTTGACTGACTCATTCCTTCAAGGACGCTCCCATGCATGTCTGCGCCTCCCTCCTCGCCACCTCGCTGCTGACGGCCCTGCCGGCGCTGGCCCAAGCCAGCCCGCCCGAGGCCGGGCCGCCCGACTCGGTGACCATTGCCGGCCTGGGCGGCGGCGCGGTGCGCGAGCCCTACCGCGGCATGAAGACCCGCACCCGCGTGCTGCCGCTCTTGATCTACGAGAACCGCTGGGTGTCCGTGGCGCTGCCCACCGTGGACGTGAAGCTGGGCCACACCGGCCCTGTGAGCTGGCGGCTGCGCACGCGCTTCGGCTTCGACGGCTACAAGGCCAAGGACTCGGCCTTCCTCGCCGGCATGGCGCGACGCAAGGAAAGCCTGTGGCTGGGCAGCGCCGCCATCTGGGACGCCGGCCCGCTGGGCGAGCTGTCCGTGGAAGCCGTCGCCGATGCACTGGGCCACAGCAAGGGCCGCGTCTTCGCGTTGCAGTACGAGAAGCGCTTCGAGTTCGGCGACCTCGCCGTCACGCCCCGCGCCGGCCTGCGCGGCGTGGACCAAAAGTACGTGGACTACTACTTCGGCGTACGCCCGACCGAGGCCCTCACGGGCCGGCCTGTCTATGTCGGCGACTCGGCCACGCAGGTCGAAGCCGGCCTGCGCCTGACGTATGCGACGGGCAAGAACGAGATGCTGTTTGCCGACCTGTCGGGCCTGAAGCTGGGCCGACCGGTGGAGAACAGCCCGCTGGTGGAGCGGCGCTACCAGGCAAGTGTGTTTGCGGGGTGGTTGTATCGTTTCTGACCCGCCCAGAACAGTCCGCCATGCCCACCACCTGGCCCGCCCACATCTGTCAAACCAACCACGCCGTGCTCGAACAAGGCCGGCACGAGGCGATTGCCGATTTTTTCGCACCGGGCTATGTGGCGCATGTGTCGGGCCAGACGAGCAAGGGGCATGACGCGGTGTCGGGCGTCATCAACGCGCTGCGCCGCGCGGTGCCCGAGCTGACGGTGAACGTGGAGATCCTGGTCGAGGGCGAGGATCGAATCGCCTGGCTGCGCACCTGCCGAGGCACGCAGTCGGGCCCGTTCAAGGGCTTCCCGGCCAGCGGCAAGACGCTGGTATGGCACGACATGGTGGTCAGCCGCTTCGAGAACGGGTTGATCGCCGAGGAATGGGTGGTGACGGACCTGGCGGAGCGGCTGCTGCTGGCGCGCAAGGGCTGAGCAGCTGTAGCGGGCGGGCGGGCCTCGCCCCGCCGATGTGGCCGGTGTGGTGCTTCACGCCAGCGGCGGGTCATGACCCGCCCTACGGCAGCGCCACCGCCTGACTGGCCCGCGTGTCGACCTGCCGATAGACCGTCATGCGCGCACCCTCAGCGACCGCCCATCCGCGTGGCGAAGTCGCCCACACCTTGCTGCGTCCGCTCCACCTTGCGGATGGTGCCGTCCTCGTTGAAGTGCAGGTACTCGGCCGTCACATGGCGCTGCTTCTTGTTCGCGCAGGCCGCACCGGGCGTGTCCAGCCAGCGGTGATAGAACAGCAGCCACTGGCCCTGGTACTCCACGATGGAGTGGTGGTTGTTGGCGTTGTTCTCCTGCTCCATGAACACGCCGCGATACGTCCACGGGCCGGTGGGCGAGGTGGACGTGTAGTAGGTCAGGATGCGGTTGTGCTCCGGCATCGTGAAGTAGTAGAGGCCCTTGCGCTTGAACACCCACGGCCCCTCCATCGGCGGCTCATAGCCGCCCATGTCCATCGGCTGCAGCTCGGTTTTCAAGCCGCGCATGTCGTCGGCCATCTCGGCCACGAGGTAGTTTTTTCCTGAGGTGCGGCTGTAGAGGTAGGCGCGGCCGTCGTCGTCGATGAACAGCACCGGGTCGTTCGCATAGGGCTTGCGCCACAGCGGCGCGCCGATCATGTCCTTGAAGGGGCCGGCGGGGTTGTCACTCTCGGCGATACCGATGCCCATCCACTTGGTGCTGTTCTTGGGGTTCTGGCGGTCCTTGATGCCGGTGCCGGCCGGGAAGACGAGGTAGTACTTGCCGTTCTTGTAGGCCGCATCGGGCGCCCAGGCGTAGTCGTTGGCCCAGGCCAGGTCCTTCACCGACAGCACGGCGCCGTGGTTCGTCCAGTTCACCAGGTCGGTGGACGAGAAGGCGTACCAGTCCTTCATGTGGAAGTCGGCCTGGCATTCCTCGTCGTATGAGGTGTAGAGCCACAGGCGACCGTCCTTCCACACATGGGCGGACGGGTCGGCGGTGCGCAGGTCTTGGCCGAGCTTGAGCGGGTTCTGGGACTGGGCCGACGTGGCAACCAGCAGCGCAGCGAGGACGACGGACCAGAGCTTCATGGTTCCACTTTCACGATGACGCGGCGGTAGCGCGTGAGGCGCGGTGTGCCGTGATCGGTCACGGCCAGGATGATGTGCATCGTCCCCGTGCCCGGCGGCATGACGCGCTGGGCCGGCACGACGAAGGAGACGTCGCGCTGGTCGAAGCCGCGGATGTCCAGCGGCTGGCCGGAGCGGCCGCTGGAGACGGTGAAGCTGCCGGCCTCGCCGTAATAGAACCATTCGTAGGACAGCGCATCGCCGTCGGGGTCGCTGCTGCCGGCGGCGCTGAGCTTCACGGTATCGCCGCGCCTGACCGTCAGCTCATCGGCGTGCGCGAGCTTGACGACCGGCGGGTGGTTGGCCTTGGCATAGGGCTGGGTCGTCCAGTCCATGCGCGCGGCGAAGTCGTTCTGCACGGCGGCACGCCAGCGCCACAGCGTGGCCTGGTTGCTGGTGTGCCAGCGGCCATCGGCGCCGCGCACTTCGTCCACGGCGTCGGCCCACATCGGGCGGGTCTCGGCGGCCAGATGCCATTTCTGCTTGCGCGGCGTGTAGTGCTCGTAACGCCCACCCCAGCCGCCCCAGTCCGGGTGCTCCGGGCTGTTCAGGCCGTTGTCGATCAAGCCCAGGAAGCTCGGCGTGTCGCCCTCCATCATGAACTCGATGTGCGGGTACTGTGCGCCCAAGGGGCCCTTGTTGCGGCGCAGGTGGCGGTCCACCCAGGCGTTGTCGACCAGCGTGGGATCGGCGCCAACGAAGCGGCCATGGAAGTGGTCACCGCCCATCGCTGACCAGGTGGCGTGGTGGTAAGCGCCGCCGGGGTGAAAGCCAGGGCTGGCAATGTAGAACAGCCCGGGGAAGGTCTTGCGTATCCAGGGCCCGGAGTCGTCCTGGTCGGAAATGGCATAGACACGCAGCTTCGCGACAAAGCGGTCCACCGCCTCGGGCGAGCGCGTGGCGCGCACGGTCCACAGCGCCTGCGCGAGCACGTTGGGGCCGCCCCAGACGGGTACCCACAACGGGCGCGGGTCGGCGCGGTCGACAGCGGCGATCAGCGCCTCGGACCCGGCCGAGTCCAGGCCCTGCCCCACGGCCTGCATGCCATAGTCGGGTCGGCCTTCGCTGACGACGGCCAGCAGCTGTTGTGCCGTCGGGTAGCCCGGCTCGTGCAGCAGCAGGTTGGGCTGAACCTGGCCATAGGCAGTCAGGATCTCGCGGATGCGCCAGGCCGCCGTCTTGCGCGGCTGGTGCACGGACGTGGTGGCCACCAGGCCCTCGATGTCGAACTGGTTGGCGTAGGTCAGCAGGCGCACCAGCGACTGCGCATCGTCGGGTTCGTTCTCGATGTCGGTCAACACGAAGACGCGCAGCTTGCTGCCCTGTGCGGCGGCGGGCACAGCCAGGCTGAAGATCAGCGTGAGGAGCCCAAGCAGGCGCAGCAATGTCATCGGTCGACCTCGTTGAAAAACAGCGCGGCGCGCCGGTGGCTGACGCTACCCCAGCCGGTCACCCGCCTGCGATCACTGCTTTCCCGCAGCCCCCTTGGCCCCGGGCACGACGATCTGCGGCACAGCCGGCTCCTTCATGCCGTGGCCCAGCTGGAAGCTCGGGTAGGGCGGCTGGTTGTAGGCCGTGTTCTGCCACGCGATGGCCACGCGGTACTGCGCGTCATGCATCAGCGTGACCAGACGCCGCTCGGTCGCATGGGGCGTGGTGTAGATGCGCAGGAACTTCTCGTCGGGCGTGCGCCAGACCACCTCCTCGCGCCAGTCGCCCAGCAGGTCGGCCGACACGACCGGCACGTTCTTCGTGCCATTGCTGTGCACCACGCCGCTGGCCTCCAGCAGCGTGGTGGACTTGCCCGCCGTCCAGTCCCACTTGTTGATGCGGTTGCGGTCGAACAGTTCGCGCAGCTCGTCGCCGTCCCACCAGACCAGGAAGCTCTGCTCGCGCGGGCGCTTGACGCCGGGGATGGGCTGGCCTTGCGCGGTGTAGAGCACGTCCTGGTTGGTGGCCCAGGCCTCGGCGCCGGGGAAACGCGGGTCGATGTCGGCGGCCACGCCGCGGCCGGTGTCCTGCGTTGCAGGTGTGCTCCACAGCAGCTTGCCCGTGCGTGCGTCCAGCATGGCGGCGCCGATGCCGCCGTTGTGCCTCACCACCTCGTGCACGCCGAACTTCTCCAGACCAGGGTTGGCGGGGTCGAGATCACCCACGCCCATCGCATCGCCATGCAGCAGGCCGGCACTCCACAGCCCCTTGCCGTTGTCGTCCACGGTCATGGCGCCGTAGATGATCTCGTCGCGGCCGTCACCGTCCACATCGGCCACGCTGAGCTGGTGGTTGCCCTGGCCGCCGAACGCGGCATTGCCTGGCTCGGCGCTGTCGAAAGTCCAGCGCCGGGTCAGCTTGCCGTCACGCCAGTCCCAGGCGGCCAGCGCCGTGCGACCGTAGTAGCCCCGCGCCATGATGATGCTGGGCCGCTCGCCGTCCAGGTAGGCGGTGCCGGCGAGGAAGCGGTCCGAGCGGTTGGCGTAGCCGTCGTCCCAGACCTCCTTCATCTGCGCAGCGGTCGGCGCATCGGTGCGCGGATCGCGGCCTGGCCAATAAGGTTCGCTGGCCAGCGCCTTGCCGGTCAGGCCGTCGAAGACGGTCAAGAACTCCGGGCCTTTCAGGATGCGCCCCTGCAAAGGCGCGACGAAACCGCCTTCGGGCTGCGGCTTGCCGCCAGTGCGGTCGGTCGACGGCACCTCGCCGCCGGCCTCGCGCCAATCTGCGTTCGCATCGCCCAGCACGCGGCCGGTGCCGTCCACCGTGCCGTCGCTGGTGCGTACGGCCAGTTCGGCACGGCCGTCACCGTCGTAGTCATACACCTGGAACTGTGTGTAGTGCGCGCCGGCACGGATGTTCTTGCCGAGGTTGATGCGCCACAGGCGCTGGCCGTCCAGCCGATAGGCATCGAGGATGACCGGCCCGGTGTAGCCGTGGAAGGCGTTGTCCTTGGCGTTGGTCGGGTCCCACTTCAGGACGATCTCGTAGCGACCGTCGCCGTCCAGGTCGGCCACGCTGGCCTCCTGGGCCGAGTAGGTGTAGGCCTCGCCGGACGGCGTGACGCCGCCCTCGGGCTGCTGGATGGGGAGGTTGAGATAGCCCTGCGCCCACACCTTGACCGGTGCGCTTGTCTCGGTTTCCTTACCGTCGACGCGCGTCTTGACGGTGTAGGTCGACTGCGGCGTGCCATCCTTGTCGACGAAGTTGGTGCCGCCACTCAGCGGCTGCGCATTGAGCTTGCTGCCATCACGATAGACGTCGAAGGCAGTCTTCGGCGCATCGTTGGCCAGCAGGCGCCAGCTGACAAGCACGCCGCCGTCAGCGGCGGGCACGGCGACAGCGCCGCGGTCCAGCGCCTCCATCCAGCGCGGCGCGGCGGCGGCGGTCGTGGCGAGGCCAAGGGCTGCCGCGCTCAGCAGCAGGGCATGGGGCAGACGGCGCTTGAATTGCTTGGTCATGTTCAGCTTCATGGTTGGGTCTTGCACGCACCGGGCAGCAGCTCGGCACCGTCAAACATCAGGTCGCGCTGCTGTGCGCGCAGTTGCAGGTTGAGCGGGCCGCTGCGCTCGGGCAGCGTCACCGACGCCGGCAGCCGGTTGTTGAGCACACCCTGGGCCCAGGCGGCGTCCTGCGGGCCGCGCGGCCAGCGCAGCGGCAAGGTCTGGCCGTCCAGCAGTACATCGGCGGCCCAGGCCTCGCCCGGGGTGGCGGTGTAGCTGGGCAGCACGTGCACGCGCAGGCAGTTGGGGCCGGGCGCGGTGCCGGGGGCGGCGATGTCCAACGTGGCGCCCGGCTGGCGGGCGGCCAGCACGCCATTGCCACGACCCAGGCCGGGCACGCGGCGCCAGGCGGCGTTGTCCGTCACGCGCAGCGCAGGTGCGACGGGTTCGAGCAGCGGCAGCGGGGCCAGGTCGGCACTGGCCCGGGTCAACTCGGTCAGCGCGTCAGGCGCCGAGCCCCCGAGGCCAGGTGCGGGCAGCAGCGGCGCGATCTGGCGGTAGCTGGTCCACAGCCCGTCGGCGGGCTCCTCGGCCAGGATACCGGCCCAGCGGCCGGCGTTGTAGCGCGCAGTCAAGGCCTTGAGGCGCTGATCGGCGCGCACGGCTTGCGCGGCGAAGGCGCGGGCACCGGCTGGATCTCGCTCCAGCGTGGCGGCGTAGCGCTCCAATGCGAAGAAGCGCTCGTTGGCCAGTGCCGAGGCGCGCACCGGGTACTCGACGAGCTGGAAGAACGCCGCCTGCTGCGCCGCCGCGACGCGCGGGCGCACTGCGTCCAGCCGAGCCAGCAACGCGGCGAATCGGTTCAGCCGTTCGTGCACCGCAGCCAGCGGCCAGCCGCTGCGCTTCATGCGTTCACCGGCCAGGTGAAACTGCAGGTGCTCGGGGCGGCGCTCGAAGTTGACGCGGTAGTGGCCGTCCCAGATGTCGCTGATGTCAGCCATGCCAAACAGCTGCTGCGCGAGATGGCGCAGGTAGTCACCCTGCCCCTGGGCACGCACGGCAGCCGGGTTCCAGGCCAGGTCGAACCAGTGGCTGAGGTTGACCTCGTGCGGCTTGATATCGCCCGCGTTGACCACCCACAGCTGACGCGCGCCGGCCTCGAAGGCGCGGCCCATCTCCTCGGCCACCAGCGCGGGCGGCGTGGTGTCCAGCCACAGGTAGGACAGCGGCGCGCCGAGGTAGCTCAGGTGGTAGTAGATGCCGGAGCCGCCAGAACGCCTCGATTGAGCGGCATCGGGGAACTGACGGATATAGCCGAAGTTGTCATCGGGCCAGACAAGGGTCACGTCGTCCGGCAGCGCCAGGCCGGGCAGCAGCGGCAGCACTTCCTTGTAGGGCACGAAGATCTGCGGCGTGGTCGTCGGGTCGCCCACGTGCTGGCGGATCAGCTCGCGCTGGTCGGCGATCAGCCCGTTCAGCAGCGCCTGCTTCTCGGCCACCGTGCCGCCGCCCTGCATGCCGGAATCGTGAATGCCGCGCATGCCCAGCGTGAACAGGCTCTCGTAGCGGCCGTTGGTCTTCAGCCGCTCGGCCCAGTAGTCGCGCACTTTCTGCGGGTGGGTGGCGTAGTTGTACTGGTCGTGCGGCGCCTTCCATTCCGACACGTTGTTGCGCAGCATGGGCTCCGCGTGCGAGCTGCCCATGACGATGCCGTAGCGCTGTGCCAACTCGGCGTTCTTCGGGTTGTCGTTGAACGCTCGGGAGACCTGGTGCATGGCCGGCCACAGCGTGTTGGCCTTCAGGCGCAGCAGCAGGCGGAAAACCTGCTCATAGGTCTTGGGCCCGATGTTGCGAGACTCTGGTTCGAAGGTGTTGGCAGCCCAGGGGTGCAGGCCCCAGTCCTCGTCGTTGATGAACAGGCCCCGGTACTTCACGGCAGGACCGTCCTTCAGCGGCTCACTGAGCGACAGGTGCAGCGGGCCACGCTGGCGCGGCGCGAGGTCGGCCCACCACACCCACGGCGACACGCCCAGCGCCTGGCTCAGCGTGTAGACGCCGTAGGCCGTGCCGCGACGGTCGGCGCCCGCGATGACGAGGGCCTGCTTCACGCCCGGCGCCGGGTCGCGCAGCACGGCGATGCGGAAGCACTCCCAGCAGTCCTTCAGGGCGCCGAGGCCGAGCCGCTCGGCCTGCGCATCGATCTGCGCATGGCGGCCCGCGGTGCCGACCCAGATCTGCACAGCGCCTTGGGTGGCCGTGCGCAGGCCCAGGCGCTTCAGGTCGCCGGCCAGGTCTTGCGTGACGAAGGCCTCCAGCGGGTCGGCAGACGGGCTGCCGACGATGACGACGCCGTCCAGCGGCAAGCTACCGGGCGTGGCGCGCGTGGACACGTCCAGCCCGGCCTGGGCAAGGCCGGCCAGCATCAGCAGGTACAGGGACGTCAGCAGCTGGCGCATGGGAGTCACCGGGCCTTGAAGGCCGCGCGCAGGTCAGGCGGCGGCGCGTTGCGGTCGACGTGGAGCCAGCCGTCCTTCAGCGTCAGCTCGGCGGCCTGGATGACGGTGCGCTGGTGCCAGCGGTCGTCGGTCTTCGCCTCGGGCTCGCCGCTCTGGTGCGTGAAGTAGAAGAGGTAAGCCCGGTCGTCCACGACGGTCACGCCGGGGTGTTGACCCTTGGCGCGGTCGGTGGGGTGGTCGCCGATGCCGGCCAGCAGACGCGTGGGTTGCTCCTCCCAGGTCTGTGCGTCATCGGAGCGCAGCACCAGCAGGCCCTTCCACAGGTCGGCCACCAGCCACCACTTGCCGCCGAACCGGAACACCGTCGGGCCTTCGCCCGGCAGGTGGCTGACGGGGCCGCGCACGGTCCAGGTCTTGAGGTCGGGGCTGTCGGCCACCTTGAGCTTGCTGCCGGCCTGCTCGTCCTTGAACCACATGCGCCAGCCGCCCTGCGGCGCGCGGATGACGGACGCGTCGATGACCTTGGGCGAGCCCAGGTCCACGCGGCCGGCGCAGGTCCAGGTGCGCAGGTCGGTGCTGGTGAGGTGCTCGATGCGGCGCTCGCCCGTCCAGCTCTTGTGGATGCCAGGCACGATGGTGAGCCACAGGTGGTAGAGCCCGTCAAACTCCTGGATCTCGGGGGCCCACAGCGTGACGCCAGTGCATTCGGCAGGGAACTTCGCCTCGCTGTCGAAGGTCCAGCGGTTGCCATCCTGCGTGGTGGCGATGCCGATGGGCGTGGCGTGCACCCAGCTGACATCCTTGGGGTCGTCCAGCCGCAGCGTGGCGCGGCGGTTCGTGTAGAACATTTCCCAGCGCTTCAAGCCCCGGTTGAAGACGAGGGACACGTCGGCCGCGCCGTCCAGGGTGGGGTCGCGGTAGAGCGGGCGCGGCGCGGGTTCAGGGGCGCTGGCGCAGCCTGCCAGCGCAGCCAGCAGCGTGAGCGTGGCGATGAGCTTCATGGCGTGACCTTGATAGGCAGGGGGCGGGGCGTCTTCATCGCCGCGCCGAGGTGGTAGCTGGTGTGCGGCGGCTGGTTGTAGCCGGCGTTCTGCGCTGCCACCTGCACGCGGTATTGCGGGTCGTGCATCAGCGTGACGAGACGGTGCTCGCTCGGGAGGCCGGTGGAGAACACCAGCAGCGCCGTGCTGTCCTCGTTGCGCCAGACGACCTCCTCGCGCCAGTCGCCCAGCAGGTCGGCTGACAGCACCGGATTGCCCTTGGTGCCGTTGTTGGACGCGGCGCCGAAGGCCTTGCCGCTCAGCAACGGCTCGAACTTGAAGCTGGCCGGGTTCCACTTGTCGATGGCGACATGGTCCAGCGACTCGCGCAGCAGGTCGCCGTCCCACCAGGCAGCGAAGTTGTAGCGGTTGGGGTGCTTGTCGCTGATGAGCTTGCCGCTGGCGTTCATCAGGCCACCCACATTGCCCCAGCACTCGGCGCCCGGGTGCGCGGGATCGATGTCGAAGCACACGCCGCGGCCCACGTCGGTGTTGTTGCCGGACATGCTCCATAGCACCCGGCCGGTCGCGCCGTCGTGCATCTCCAGGCCATGCGCGCCGTAGCAGCGCGGGCTCTCGTGCACCATGAAGACCTGCTGACCCTCGCGATCCGGGTCGTGATTGCTGACGTGCAGCGCGTCGCCATGGCACAGACCGGTGCCGTAGAGCAGCTGGCCGGTGCTGGCAATGGTGGCGGCGCCGTAGATGATGTCCTGCCGGCCGTCGCCATCCACATCGGCCACCGAGAACCAGTGTGCGCCCTGCCCGGCCGCGGGCTTGCTGGCGGCATCACGGTCGCTGTCGAACACCCAGCGTTGGGTGAGCTGGCCGCCACGCCAGTCCCAGGCCGCAATGACGGCCCGCGTGTAGTAGCCCCGCGCGAACACGGCGCTGGGCCGCTGGCCGTCCAGATAGGCCACGCCGGCGGTGAAGCGGTCCACGCGGTTGCCATAGCGGTCGCCCCAGGCGCCCACGTCGCCGCGCGGCGGCGTGTAGTCGGTGCTCGCCATTGCGGCCCCGGTCTGGCCGTTGAAGACGGTCAGGAACTCCGGCCCGGACAACACATAGCCGCCCTCGTTGCGAAAGTCGGCCTTGGCATCGCCGATCACCCGACCGGTGCCGTCCACCGTGCCGTCGGCCGTCTTCATCATGACCTCGGCACGGCCGTCGCCATCGAAGTCGTAGGCGACGAAGCTGGTGTAGTGCGCTCCGGCGCGGATGTTGGGGCCAAGGTCGATGCGCCACAGCCGCGTGCCGTCCAGCCGGTAGGCGTCGAGCAGCGTGTGGCCGGTGTGGCCGCGGTGCGAGTTGTCCTTGGCGTTGGTGGGCTGCCACTTGACGATGAGCTCGTACTGGCCATCGCCGTCGACGTCGGCTGGCGAGCCGTCGTTGAGCTGGTAGGTGTAGGCCACGCCATCGGGCGTGGTGCCGCCCTCGGGCTTGTGCACCGGCACGCGCAGGTAGGGCTGGGCCCAGGGTGCGGTGGCTGCCGAGGCCGGCTGCTCGCGGCCGTCGATGACGGCGCGCACCGTGTAGAGGCTGTCGGCTCGGCCCTGCACGTCCGTGAAGTTGGTCAGCGCCTGCGGTGCGCCGTTGAGCCGCCTGCCATCGCGGTAGACGTTGAAGCGCACGCTGGCCGGCTCGTTGCCCAGCAGCCGCCAGCTGACGAACACGCCCGACGGCGCGCTCAGCGCGACCACGCCGCGGTCGAGCTTCTCGACCTGCAGCGCATCGGCATGCGCCAGGCCAGCCACAGCCAACAACAGGCCGCAGGCCAGCTTGGAGATCGGTGAACGCATCGTCATGTCTATGTTCCTTCCATCGTCACGCAGCCGTCGTGCCAGTGCAGGTGCTCAGGCCGCCCAGACCGCCCGCGTCCAGCGGGGCGGTCTGGGCGAGGGGCACCATCCATAAAAAAACGGCCTCTTGCGAGGCCGGGCACCTGATGAACAGGCGCAACAGGATTGGCCGCTCAGGCCAGGCCCGGAGATCAGAGCTTGTAGCCCAGCGTGACGTAGTAGCGACGGCCCGACCACGCCAGCTCGTTGGGGCGCGACAGGTCGCCCGCGTAGGTCAGCTCGGCCTGGTCGGTGAGGTTCTTGCCCTCGACCGACAGCGTCAGGTTCTTGGTGGCCTTCCACTGCAGCTTGGCGTCCAGGTAGCCCGTCTTGTCGCGGAAGTTCGGATTGCCCGACACGTCGTTGCCACCGGTGTAGTACTTGTCGCGATGGTGGTAGGCCAGGCGCGCGTTGAACTCACCGTCGTCAAACCACAGGCCCAGGTTGTAGGCCAGCTTGGACATGCCCGGGTAGGGCAGCACAGTGTTGTCCAGCGGGCTGATCAACTCGTTGCCCTGCGCGTAGCTGAAGCTCATGCGCGTGACGTTGGCATCGACACCAAAACCACTGAGCCAGCCTGGCAGGAAGGACAGCGCGGTGCGACCAGCCAACTCGATGCCCTGCGTCTTGGCACCCTTGCCGTTGATGGACTGGGTCACATCGAACAGACGGCCGTCACCGAAGTAGTCGACGCCCCGGATCACAACATTGCGGCGGATGTAGGTGTCGATGTCGGTACGGAAGGTCGCCAGACTGACCTGGGTGTCGCGGCTGGGGTAGTACTCCAAGCTCAGGTCGTACTTGGTGGCGCGATAAGGCTTCAGATCAGGGTTGCCGGCCGAGCAATCATCCGTGCCATCGCCACCACGCGATGAAAGGCCACTGCCCGTCGTACAAGTCACGTTAGGCGCCAGCAGGTCGATCGCAGGACGCGACATGACCTTGGCCCAGCCGCCGCGCACCAACAACTGGCCGTTGAGCAACTGCAAGGTGCCGTTCAAGCTAGGCAACACGTCGTTGTAGCTGCCGCTGGCCGCCACGACTGCGTTGCTGTTGACAAGTGCCGAGCAACTCGTCAGGGCGGTGGGGTTGCAGGTGCGATCGGTGCGCACGCCAATGGCGGAGAAGTCCGTGCGCGCGTAGCGCAGGCCGACATTGCCGTCCAACGGCAGCCCTGCGATTTCGGTACCCCAATCCAAGCGGACATACGCGGCCTTGACCTTCTCGCTGACATCAAACAGCGGGTTCTGCGCGTAGGTCTTGCCGTCGCTGCCAGGCGTCTGATAGAGATTCTGGTGGTTGAACGCGCTGGTATCGAAGAAGCCCGACTGCACAGCGGCGCTGTAGCTCGGCGACATCCAGCCCGCGGGCAGGCCAGCGGCGTCGCCATACCCGCCAAAGAAGGTGCCAGGCGAGCTGCTGCGCAGCGCGTTGATGACCTCCTGCATGCGCGCGCCGTTCACATATGAGGTCCTGTTGCCGCCGTTGATGAAGGTCTGCGTGTCATTCGGGCGCTGAGCGGTACCGGCATACAGCGGGTCGAAGATGAGGGTCTGGTTGACGTTGGCCGAGCGGGTGCTGATGTCCCCCACCTCGTCGGTGTTGGTCAGGGAGCCCTCGTTCTTCACGACGAAACCACCGCCAGTGAAACGACGCGCACTCGCGTCAGTCGCCTGCCCGCCGAACCACACGCTCTGGAAGAAGCTGTGATCGAGGTTGTATTGGAAGTCCAGCTTGGCCTGGCGCTCACGGTTGAGCGTCGCCTCCGGACGGTACTGCAGCTGCGCCTGCACATACGAGGTCGCGCTGTCCGGGCTGTAGCCTGTCGGGAACGTGAACTGCGGCAGGCGGTTTCCATCCAGCTTCACCACCAGGCCAGGCGCGTTCTGCGTCAGCACGATGTTGTTGCTCTCGCTCTTGTAGTCGGACTTGGAATCACCCAGCAGCCCCTCGACACGCCAGCGGTCATTGCGGAACTTGAAACCTGCGGTCGTGTACTTGGACTCGATGTCCAGCGCGAAGTCACGGGCCGAGGTGCCGAAGGCCCCCTGGCCACCCTGGCCAGCCGCGTTCAGGCAGTTGCCCACCGTGTACTGCGTGACATGATGGTTTTCCACCACCATGCCCGCCGGCGTGCCTGCAGCCACCGACCCACAGGTACCCGCCGTCTGTACCGTGCCGTCAGCACGATAGACAGGCGCCGCGCCACCACTTGCCAGCCGGTTGACGGCTGAAAAGTCAGTGCCGAAGTTCATGTCGTTGAGCTTCTGCGCCTGGGTGTTGACCTGGTGGCTCACATAGGCGTCGAAGTCCTTACTGAAGCGGTACTGCGCCGTCACCTCCGCAGTGCTGCGCTTGTGGTCTCGCGCCCAGATGCCGTAGCGCGAGATGCGCGGCGAGTAGTCGAACCACTGCGCGTTGCAGGGCGCTCGGTCGGCCGCCGCCAGTGAGGCACAGCCACCAGGCGTCGTCACCGCCGCTGCATTGGCATTCAGGCTGGTCACCGTCTTCTCGGCGGAGCCATCCCAGTCGCGCAGGAAGCTCCACGAGGTATTGCGGGCAAAGTCGCCACGCGTGTGGACGTTGTCGTAGACCAGGTTGGCCATCACGCCCAGCTTGCCGTCCAGGAACTTGTCGGCAAGCAGCAGCGAGGCCCGCGGCTGCGCGCCACCGCGCAGACTGCCCTGCTCGGCAGACAGCGAGGCCGCGACTGTGCGCTTCGTGAAATCCAGCGGCTTGCGCGTGTTGATGCGCACCGTGCCACCCACGCTGCCCTCGGCGACGTCGGCGGTCGAGCCTTTCACCACGTCGATGGACGCAATCAACTCTGACGCCAGCTCGCGCAGTTCAGCACCGCGGCCGGCGCCGCCGTTTGAGCCCAGCACGCGCATGCCGTTGATCTCGACGCGATTCAGGTCAGGCTCGACACCCCGGATGGACACCTGCGAGCCTTCGCCGAACTCGCGGCTGAGCTGCACGCCCGTGATGCGCGACAGCGCCTCGCCGACGTTCTTGTCGGGGAACTGGTCAATGTCTTCCGCAATGATGCTGTCCTGCACCGTGGACGCGTTCTTCTTGCGATCGATGGCGCTCTGAATGGAGCGGCGAATGCCGGTCACAACGACGGTTTCGAGCTGGTTGGCGTCGGTCTTGGCGGGCGAGGCCGATGCCGCGGCGGCAGGCGCTGCGACCTGCTGAGCCTGGGCCTGGCCAGCCAAGGCGGCCGAGATGGCGATGGCAAGGGGAGACCAGCGCATCACCGGCGCGTGGCGGGAATTCAACTTCAGCATTGGGTACTTCTCCTGAAACTCATCGAGGCGGCACTGGATGCCTTGTTATTTATGCCCCTGCGATCAAGTCTAGGCGGCGAGATTCCCGAGCCCTCAGGCACGCACCAAAGAATCACAGCACTGATTGCTTGACCTCGTAAAAACCCTGATTCGGTGCGTGGATCGCTCAAATCCTTGCGCAATCAAGCACTTTGCTGCGCGACAGCACGCACCGAGGCGGTGCGATCACGACAGCAACGACACCCTCAGCGAATATCGGAAATACACCACGAATATTCCCGAATATTCAAATTCGCGCGACCGCATTCGTGGTCGCCATTGAATTGATGTTTATTTCCTGTCCAGCCAAGATTGCGGCACCGGCACGATGCAGATACTCATCTCGCGGCCATCAGCAGCCAGCATCGCCGACTGGATCTGGAACTTCTTGCCGTCCGGACTGAAGGTGGGGTGGGGGTGGTCCCGCGCCGTGTCCTTGTGGCCGGTGGTCAGCATCACCATCTCGCGCGTGCGGCGGTCGATCAGATAGAGGCTGCGACTGAAGTCGTCGCCGACGGCGAAGCGCCCGTCCGGCGAGCCATGCACATGCCACAGCCCACTGCCCGAGGGCGTCTGGCCAGCGATGGTCATCTCGCGCGTGCGCAGGTTGATGATGGCCAGGCCCGTGGGCTTCTCGCGCGTGCCGGTGTTGCCCCAGCCGTCTTCCTGGCCGGGGTTGGCGCCTTCCACCGCCGTGCCCGGCGCACGCTTGGGGTCCTGCACGCCGGGAATGGGCCGGTGGCCCATGATGGCCAGTGCCACCTCATCCTTGCCAATGAAGGCCTCGTGCGTGACCCACTCGTACGGCGCCTCGGGGTAGAGCGGGCGCAGGCCGCTGCCGTCGCCCTTGACCGTCCAGGTGCGCTGCGGCGACTTTCCACCGGTCTCCCAGCTGAACACCAGCTCGCCCGGGTTCCAGCTGTTGCTCTGGATGTGGCCGATCTGAAACGGCACCGAGACGACGTGTTGCACCTCGCCCGTCTTCACGTTGATCTTGCCAATGGCATGCGGGCCGGCACCCATCTTGCGCGGGCCGAACGCCGGCTCGGGCTTGGTGCCCGCCGGCAACCGGGCGCCGGCATAGGCTTTGCCCTGGATGCGGAAGTAGAACCACTGGCCGTCGGCGTCCAACGCGTTGTCGCCATAGGCTTCCAGCTCGGCAGGCAGCGTCGCGAAGATGCGCTGGTAGGCGCCGGCCGGCTTCATCGTTCCGGCCTTGCTGTCGGCGAACACGCGGTCCAGATCCACCTCGACGGCCTGGCGGATCTTGTCGTTGCCGCCGGCCGGATCCTTGCGCAGGAAGTACAGCCGGTTGCCGCCCGACTGCGCGAGGTTGAGCATGCCTTCGTAGCCGCCTTCGGTGACCTGCACCATCTCGCCGCTGGCCTCGTTGACGGCGATGGCCTCGCCCTTCACGCGGTTGGAGCGAAACACCAGCCACTGACCGTCGGCCGTCCACTGCGGGTGGCTGGGGTAGATCTTGGCGTCGCCGCGCGGCTGCGTCGTCAGGAAGGTCAGCGGCGTGCCGGTGACGGGGTCGTTGACGACCTTCTTCTCCGACGGGAAGCGCTGGCCGATCTGGGCCCAGGCGGGCGCCACAGCGATCAGGACGGCCAGCAGCAGGGAGGTCTTGCGAAAGGACATGGTGAATTCCCAGTTCAAGGTGGCGGCACTCTAGGAGCCGCCACGTTGCTGCATGTTGCTGGCCGCCAATCGCTCAAGAACTTGCGTCATCGCAGCCGGCGCGTGGAGCCCGGCTGCTCCTAGCATGCGCGCCATGACCGCCCTGCCCACCCAGCGCCTGACCCGCCGCCTGCTGGCGTCGCTGCTGTTCACCCTGCCCCTGGCCCCGCTCCAGGCCCAGGAATTCACCGCCACCACCGACCCGGCCCGCGCGCAGGTGACGCTGCCGGAGCCGGCCAACCCGGCCCTGCCCTCGCTCATCCTGATCGGCGACTCCACCGTGCGCAACGGCCGCGACGACGGTCAGGGCAAGGGGGCCGAAGGCCAGTGGGGCTGGGGCACCCCCATCGCCCATTACCTCGACACCAGCAAGATCAACGTCGTCAACCGCGCCGTGGGCGGCCTCTCCAGCCGCACCTACCGCAGCAGCGGCCACTGGGAGCGCACCAAGCCCTTCATCAAGCGCGGCGACTGGGTCGTCATGCAGTTCGGCCACAACGACGCCAGCCCGGTGAACGACAACAGCCGTGCGCGCGGCGTGCTGCGCGGCACCGGGCCTGAGAAGGAAGACATCAACAACCTGCTGACCGGCAAGCCCGAGACGGTGTTCACCTACGGCGCCTACCTGCGCGGCTACATCGCCGAGATCCGCGCCGCAGGTGCCACGCCGGTGGTCGCGTCGCCCGTCATCCGCAAGCGCTGGGAGGCCGACGGCGTGACCGTCACGCGCGCCGGCGGCAACTTCGCCGGCTGGGCCGCCGAGGTCGCCAAGCAGGAGGGCGTGGCCTTCATCGACTTGAACGAGTGGGGCGCCAAGCGCTACGAAGGCCTGGGCAAGGCCGTGGTCGCCACCCTCTTCCCTCCCGACCCAGAGACCGTTCACACCAACTGGCTGGGCGCGGCGGTGAACGCCCAGCTCGTGATCGCCGGGCTGCTGCAGAACAAGGTGCTGCCGGAAGACGTCTACAAGCAGCGCTTCGCGCCGGACGGCAGCGACGACCGGCCGGTCGTGGATGCCCGCAAGGTCAAGGTCGAGGCCCCGCGCGACGCCAAGCTGCCCAGCATCGTGCTGATCGGCGACTCCACAGTGCGCAGCGGCGGCCAGAACGGCGCCATCGGCTGGGGCGAGCGGCTGGCGCCGCTGTTTGACACGCAGCGCGTCAACATCGTCAACAACGCCATCGGCGGCCGCAGCAGCCGCACCTTCTTCACCGAAGGCCGCTGGGCTTCGGTGCTGGAGCAGCTGAAAGCCGGTGACTGGCTGCTGGTCCAGTTCGGCCACAACGACGGCGCCCGCATCGGCGACCCTGCCGGCAAGAACCGCGGCTCGGTGCCCGGCCTCGGCGACGAGACCGTGGAAGACACCCGCCCCGACGGCAGCAAGGAAGCCGTGCACAGCTTTGGCTGGTACCTCAAGCGCTACATCACCGACGCCCAGGCCAAGGGTGCCAAAGTCGTCGTGCTGTCGCCCATCCCGCACAAGGACCGCTGGAAGCCCGAGCAGCCGCGCGACTTTGAGAACTACGCCGCCTGGGGCGAACAGGTCGCCCGGGCCCAGGGCGCGCACTTCATCGACCTGACGCTGCTGGTCGCCCAGGCCTACCGCGCGGTTGGCGCCGAACGCGTCGACGGCTTCTTCTCCGACGCCCGCACGCACACCAACGACGTCGGCGCCCGCTTCAACGCCGAGCGCGTCGTGGAAGGCCTGAAACGCCTGCCCGACAACTTTTTTCAGAACCTTCTTGTCAGACCCTGAAAACTGCGCTTAGAATAGCGGGCTTAGGCGCTTTAGCTCAGCCGGTTAGAGCGACGGAATCATAATCCGCAGGTCCGGGGTTCGAATCCCTGAAGCGCCACCAAAATGTCGAGAAGCCCCGTGAGTCAAGCACTTGCGGGGATTTTTTCGTTGGCCGGGTATCCACTTGAGGTATCCACCTTTGGCCGCAAAAACCTCCCGCCTCGCAAAGAATCGCCACGGCACCTACTGCCTGCGATGGATTGTTCCCGCCGGCATGCGGGCCGATGGCTCGCCGCGCGAGATTCGATTCTCGCTGCGCACGACCGATCCCGGTGAAGCGCGCATCCTGGCGCTCGAATTCAATCTGCTGCTGGAGCGCGTGCGTGCAGCGACACGCGCCAAGCAGCGCAGCGCCGGCATGAAGGCGCCGCTGACCGTCACCATCGGCGAAACGCAATGGAACATCCGGGATGGCCAGGGCAGACACCAGTTCGACCAGCTGCTGCGTGACAGACCGGAACTCCGCCAGGCCCTGCTGGCGACGGTCGAGGACGGCGTGGCTCCCGTCGAGGCCGCCGCAGCCCTGGTGCAGCAAGCCACACCGGCCATCATGTCGGCGGCCCACCCCGCCAATCCGGTCCTGCTGAAGACGGCGATCGAGCTCTTCGAACAATCTCGCCCCACGCTCAATGGCAATCGCCGCGGCACCGCCAGCGAGAAGCGTCGGACGATGGATCTGCTGCAGGTTCATCTCATCGCCCGCCGACGCCCATCGCAGTTGATCTACGTTCACGACATCCGCCGTGACGAGCTGATCGACTTCGTGACCGAATATGCCCAACGCCCGGCGAAGGCCTGCAGCGATGGCGCAGCTTCGAAAACGAAACCCTTCGCGCACGACGCCAACGGCAACGATGGCTTCGAGACCCTGTCTCCGCGCACCGTGATCAAAGCCATCGGCCACCTCGAGAATTTCTATGCCTACGCCGTCGGCAAGAGCTGGGTAGCGGCCAACCCGATGGACGCGGCCTTCCACGGCGCAACAGAAGGGCTGCGCAAGGGTGCTGCCAGCGCCAAGCGCAGCAACAGCTACCAGTCCTTCACCGATGCCGAGCTGGCCCTGATCTTCGATCCGGTCCGTTACCTGGAAAACATGCGCGCCGCTGATGACTTCTGGTCGCCCTTGATCGGCGCCTACCTCGGGGCCCGGCTGGCGGAGATCGTGACGCGGCAGGCCTCCGACATCCGCTTCTCGCCCGAGCACGGCGTCTATCTGCTGAGCGTGAACGACGACGCCGGCGCGGAAGGCGGACCGCGCGCCAGGGCCAAGAACAGCAACTCGGTGCGCCATGTCCCGCTTCCGCAGGCGCTGATCGACCTCGGCCTGATCGACTATGTCGATCACGTGAAGGCACTCGGCGCCACGGCGCTGTTCCCGCACCGCGAGCTCAACGACACGCGGCAGAACGACCCATCCAAGCACGTCAGCCGGACCTTCGGCGAGCATCTGGATTCCATCGGCATCACCTCGCCGGACAAGGTCTTCCACAGCTTCCGGCACACGGTCATCACCCGGCTGCACGTGCACGGAACGCCAGTCGGCGACGCCGAGCTCATCGTCGGCCACGCTGCGCAAGACGCGCACGTGCGACTGAGCAGCGCCTCGGGCCAGTTCGGAGGGCAGTCGTCCACGCACCTGAAGACCTATGTCAGCGCAGGCTCATATGCCCAGGGCTCGCTGCACGCTCGCCTCAAGGCGCATCAGGAAAACAGCCTGCACTACCCGCTGGATTTCGAGCGGCTGCGCGAGGCAGCCCGCATTGTTCAAGCGCTGACCATCAAGAAGCGCGATGGCAGCTTCGTGTCGGGCTGGCACACCAACAACCGCGTGGTCGGCCAAGCCATGCTGGATCGGCTCGCGGCAACTCCGAGGAACGCGGTGAACCGATCTGCCGCTCCTCAGCCCGGCCTGCGCGGCCACACCCCATGAAGAGCCTTGAAATTCCCATCCATGCAAGGAAGCCGACGATCGTCGGACTCATCCCGCCCAGGCGCTGCCGGGCCAGCAACAGTGATGACATGGCGACGTGCCTTCATGTCATCACGTCACCAAAGGAGCAGTCATGCTGACCATCGCCGTGTTCTCTCAGAAAGGCGGCGCGGGCAAGTCGACCCTGGCCGTGCATCTGGCCGTCGCCGCCAGCCGGTCGATGAAGGTCATCCTGGTCGATGCCGATCAGCAAGCCACCGTGGCCAACTGGGCGGCCGACCGCAAGCAGCCCTCCCCCTTCATCGCCCGCGCGGAGCCGAGCTCCATCGAGCAGTTGCTGGCGGCTGCGCGGGATGAGGGCTTCGACCTCGCGGTCATCGACTGTCCGCCCCATGCCGCACCAGGAACGGCAGCGCTGCTGCGCGCCGCCGACCACATCGTGATCCCGAGCCAGCCCACCATGCCGGACCTGGCAGCGACCGCTCGATCGGTGGCGCTGGCGCGTGCCACGGGCAAGCCGCATTCCTTCGTCATCAACCGTGCACCGACCCGGGCGCCAGAGGTCGCCCAGACCATCGCCGCGCTGAGCACTGGCGGCGTGGTGTCACCGATCGTGATCGGCGACCGATGCGCGTTCTCGCGCGCCCTTGCCGATGGGATCGCAGTCACCGAATGCGCCTCCGGCAGCTCGAAGGCGGCCGCCGAGATCACCGACTACTGGACCTGGTTGTCCGAGCACATGAGGAAGGAAGAAACATGGCAAACCCAGCAAGCAGCGGCCTGAGCAAGTTCGCGGTCAAGCCCGCGTCCGATGTCACGGCCTCATCTGACACCGCCTTCGTGCCTACCCGCGGCAAGAATGAACGCGTCGGCATCGCCGTGCGCCTGAGCCGGGCCGACTGGCACAGCGCGACCGAGCTCGCAATGAGGGAGAAGACGTCGCTCCAGCGCCTGCTCGTGGCCGGCCTCAGCGAACTGCTCAAGCAGCGCGGTCTGCCGCCACTGAAGGGAGATTGAGCTCGGCAGCCAATGTGATGACATGGTGACACGGTGGCATGCCACCACATCGTCATGTCATCACCGCAGGAGCGCAGGCAGCGCGCTGCCTGCGATTGCACGCTCGGCGCGACAAATCTCCTTCGACTCGCCAGACTGTCCTCTCTCGAAGCCCGCCCCAACCCCATGACCGAAGCAGCAGACCCAAGCAGCGCCATCGCGTCACCATCAGCTGGCGCGCCAGCCACGGCCGCCAGCGCAGGCCTGGCCCCGCGTCGTCCAGGCACGCGACTGGAACAAGCCGTGCGCGGTGCCGCTCGCTCAGCGATCAAGCGGGGTGAGGCAATCGTCCAGATCCGGACCACGATCAAGCTCGGCAAGGCCCGATCGGCACCCAAGCACTCGCCCATCGAGCATCAACCCGTGCTGCGTCTCGACCCCGCACAGATCGTGCTGTCCCGCTGGGCGCCTAGACAGGAGCAGAGCTTCAACAACAGCGAATTTCTGAAACTGAAGGAGAGTATTCGACATGACGGCGAAAACCAGATCCCCATCCTTGTCCGCCCCCTGCCCTCGATCGCCAGCGCTGCAGGCCTGCTCCACTTTGAGCTCGCCTACGGCCATCGCCGCCTGCGCGCCTGCCGGGAGCTCGAGCTTCCCGTCCGGGCCATCGTCGAGGAGCTCACCGAAGGCCGGCTGGTAGAGCGCATGCACGCGGAAAACCGCGAGCGCGCCAAGCTGTCGGCCTACGAGGCCGGCTTGTTCTACAAGCGCTTGCTGGAAGCCAAGTTGTACGCGAGCCAGCGAAAGATGGCCCAGGCCCTGGGCATCGACCAGGCAGATGCCACACGGAAGATCTGGCTCGCCTCCTTGCCGGCGGACTTCATTCAGGTCTTCAAGTCGCCGCTGGAGATCAGCTGCGACGACATCAGGCGGCTCCAAACGGCATGGAGACATGATGCTGCGGGCTTGCAGGCTCAGGCGCTGAAGGTTCTTGACGTTGAGGGGCCTCTGCCGGCAAGACAGGCCGTCGGGCGACTTCTCTGCGGCGCGGGACCACCAGTCGGTGATGGAGGCTCCATCACCAGCGGCTTCTGCCCATCACCCAGCCTGAGTGTTGATAGCCGCGCCGTCGTCGAGATTAGGGAAGCCGGACCTGATGGCGTGACGTTCAGAGTCAATGCACGCTTTGCAAGAACCGACCTCGAGGATCTGATGCTACAGGTCGAGGAGTTCGTGCAGTCGATGCGCTGCGTCTGATACTACCCGTCACTGGTTCGAAGACCGCCGCCCGACAGACAGAGATGCGTTTTCGCCCATCGGCAGCCGCGGCCTATCCCCCCGCCGACGGCCTACCGATCATTAATTAATTTGGCACAACCCCGCGCCAGCCGAAGACGTCCATGCCTGCCTTCATCAACCCTATGGAGAGGCCGTCCCGACTCGATGTGCACTTCGGGTATCAACGTATATCCCAGCGACGGATGGCCGATGACAGTCCTCTCAACTAGAAAAAGGGAGAACAGCCATGGTTACGCGCGGAGTATTTCGTTCGAACTTCCTCATAGTGATGCTGGCCGGGGGAGCCTACACGCAGGCGCTCGCCCAGAGCAGCACCGGCACGCCGGCCACGCCGAGTACAGAATCCTCAACGGCGGCGGCCTACCAACGGTTGAAGGCGAACCTTTACGAGGCCAAGAAAGCTTTGTTCAAAGCAGAGGAAGTTGTGTCTCCAAAAGCAAACTCGCTGCGGCAGGAGATGCAAATCCTGTTCAAAGAGTTCGATTGCCAGCTGCCGGCCGCAGTCCAGGAAAGGATTAAGGCGACAAACCCCTCCGGCTACATTCCCCCGGACCTGGACAGCAAGCTGTTCCCTCCACACGTCGAGCAGCTAAAGTACACCGCGATCAACGGTCAGTCTGCCGCTGCAGCTCTGGCCTCGGTGCAGTTCGCCCCAACCGCCCCAGCAATGCTGCCAACCAGCGTTCGGCTGAAAAGCTCGAGTATCTATGCCAAGCTCAACCCCTTCGGGCTAATCGACAAGAGCTCCGATGCGGTCATCTACACCATGGATTGCTCGGGCTATCTGACTTCCACCTTCAACTTAGGGCTACGCTGATTAAGGTCCGCCTTCCGGGTTGATCTGGTGGCAATGCTGGCACCACTTCGAGATCATGCTGGCATGAAGCAAGCAACCTTGGCAGCGGCAGCCGATCAAGGCGCGGAGTTCGAACGATTCCGCAGGCCGACGCGGCGCGACGTGTTCCTGCAGACGATGGACACCATCGTGCCGTGGGCC
>NZ_JBIGHW010000015.1:0-93533 GCF_043555875.1 Pelomonas margarita
CACGCCAGCATCTGCTTCCTGGCGCTGATCCTGTACCGCGTGATGCGCCAGCGCCTGAAGCTGGCCGGCAGCGATTTGTCACCCGAAGCCGCCCTGGCGGACTTGCGCCGCATCCAGCGCCACACCGTCTGCATCGACAGCGGCGCGCCCATTCACGGCGTATCCACCGTTCAACCCCGCCAGGCCCAGGCACTGGCCGCACTTCGCATCAAGAAACCGACCATCGACACCCAACTGACGCTGCTGTAGTGACAATTCCGAAGGCCTGGCCTATACGGATCAAGCACTTACGGCGGTTGGTGTCGAACTCGAGGGCAACGCGCCGCCCAGCTATCCGGAAGCGGCCCGCAGCCATATGAAATCGCGATAACGGCCCGCCGGGCCCGCCTGCAGAATGGCGCCGCCCTGCGGGGCTGGGTGGTGGCGCGTGCCGCCAGTGATGCGGCCTTGTGGGGTGGATGCGATGACGTGGATGAAGCGCCTGGGAGGGCTGCTCGTGGTGGCGGGCCTGGGGCTGGCGGGCTGTGCCGGCACGGCCAACGAGCGTGAGGGCGAGCGGCGCGCCGTGGTCGCCGCGATCGACAAGGCCAACACCCACTGGATGGCGCTCAAGCCCGTGCAGGAGAACGCCTTCTGGGACGTGGCGGCGTATCACACCGGCAACGTCGAGGCCTACCGTGTCACCGGCGACAAGCGCTATCTGGCCTACACCCAGGCCTGGGCTGAGCACAACCGCTGGATGGGCGCGAAGTCGACCGACAAGGCGCGCTGGAAGTACAGCTACGGCGAGACCGACGACTACGTGCTGTTTGGCGACTGGCAGACCTGCTTCCAGGTCTATGCCGACCTCTACCAGCTGGACCGCGACCCGACGAAGATTGCCCGCGCCCGCGAAGTGATGGAGTACCAGATGGGCACGCCTGCGCAGGACTACCTGTGGTGGGTGGATGGGCTGTACATGGTGATGCCGGTGATGACCAAGCTGCACCGCATCACCGGCAATCCGCAGTACCTGGACAAGCTGCACCAGTACTACAGCCATGCCAACGCCATCATGTTCGATGCGGCCGAGGGCCTGTACTTCCGCGATGTGCGCTACGTGTACCCCAAGCACAAAAGCGTCAACGGCAAGAAGGACTTCTGGGCGCGCGGCAACGGCTGGGCGTTCGCGGCGCTGGCGCGCGTGCTGGCCGAGCTGCCGGCCGAGCACCGCCACCGAGCCGAGTACGAAGCGCAGTTCCGCCGCATGGCCGCCGCGCTGCTGCCGCTGCAGCAGGCCGACGGCACCTGGGCGCGCAGCCTGCTGGACCCGGCCCACGCGCCCGGCCCCGAGACCAGCGGTACCGCCTTCTTCACCTACGGCTTGCTGTGGGGCATCAACCAGGGCCTGCTGCCGCGTGACACCTACCTGCCGGCCGCGCAGCGTGGCTGGCGCTTTCTGAGCACCGTGGCCCTGCAGGCCGACGGCCGCCTGGGCTACGTGCAGCCCATCGGCGACCGCGCCATCCCGGGCCAGGTCGTCAACCAGCAGTCCACCGCGCACTTCGGCGTGGGCGCCTTCCTGCTGGCCGGCGCCGAGATGGTGCGCCTGCTCGACCGCTGAGGCCCGCCATGCAACGACGCCACCTCCTGCAGGCCGCCGCGCTTCTGCCCAGCCTGAGCCTCACCACTGGCCAGGCCGCCGCCAGCGCCGCGCCCGGCGCCGAACGCGCCTTCCAGCTCGACCTGCTGCGGCAGATGGCCGAGCCCGTGCTGGGCCTGATGTCGCGCGGCGAGCTCCAGCGGAAGTTCCCGCTGGAGGTCAGCCCCAGCTGGGACGGCCGGCCCAAGGCCGTGGCCTACCTGGAGTGCTTCGGGCGGCTGATGGCCGGCATCGCGCCCTGGCTGGCGCTGCCGGTGGACGACAGCGCCGAGGGCCGGCTGCGCCAGCGGCTGCGCGAGCAGGCGCTGCAGAGCTTCGTGCACGCGGTGGACCCCGCCAGCCCTGACTATTTGCTGTGGCAGGGCCAGGGCCAGGCGCTGGTGGACTCGGCCTACGTCACCAATGCGCTGCTGCGCGCACCGCAGGCGCTGTGGGCGCCGCTGGACGCGGCTACCAAGGCCCGCCTCGTGGCCGAGATCCAGGGCCTGCGCCGCATCGACGTGCCCAACATCAACTGGCTGCTGTTCGCGGCCATGAACGAAGCCTGGCTACTGTCCATCGGTGAGCAGTACGACCCGATGCGGCTGAACGGCGCCGTCCGCAAGATCAACGAGTGGTACGCCGGGGACGGCTGGATCAAGGACGGCCAGAACTTCCACTTCGACTACTACGGCGCCTTCGTCATGCATCCCATGCTGGTGGAGGTGCTGGAGGTGCTGGTGGCCCGCAAGGCGCCGTTCTGGGGTGCCAAGCCGGCTGAGCTGCTCGCCCAGGCGCTCAGGCGCGCCCAGCGCTTTTGCGAGCACCTGGAGCGCCTCATCGGCCCGCAGGGTAGCTACCCGCCGATCGGCCGCTCGCTGACCTACCGCACCGCCGCCTTCCAGCCGCTGGCGCTGCTGGCCTGGCGCAAGCAACTGCCGGCTTCGCTGCCCGAGGGCCAGGTGCGTGCCGCGCTGCATGCGGCCCATGTCGCCCTCTGGGGCGGGCCCAGCAACTTCACGCCCGACGGTTTCCTGAACATCGGCTTCCGCGGCCCGCAGCCCGAGCTGGGCGACCGCTACTCCAACAACGGCAGCATGTACATCGCCAGCACCGGCCTGCTGGCGCTGGGCCTGCCCGCCAGCGACAGCTTCTGGACCGCCCCGGCCCAGGACTGGACGCAGAAAAAAGCCTTCGCGAGCGCCCGCTTCCCGAAGGACTACGCGGTGGACTACTGATGCGCGGCCCGCACCGCCGTGCCGTGCTGGCCGCAGGCCTGGCGCTGCTCATGGCTGGCCATGCCGGCCTGGCCGGCGCGGCCGAGCACACGCCGCGCTTGCAGCTCACCGTGCGCCACACGCTGGCTGCTGCGCGGCCCGCGGAGACTATCGCCGTGCCGTGGCGCGAGGTGGCGCGCCAGCTGCCTGGCGCGCGCCTGCACCAGCTCGCCGTGCGCGACGAGACCGGCCGGCTGCTGCCCTACCAGGTCACCAACGTCGACCCGCAGGCCAAGGACCCGCGTGGCGAGGGCAAGGCCTACGGCGAGCTGCTGTTCCAGCACGACTTCGCGGCCGGCGAGCAGCAGGCGCGCTTCACCATCGAGCCGGCCGAGGCGGTCGTGCCGCCCTTCCCGGCGCAGGCCTATGCGCGGCCTGTGCCCGAGCGGCTGGACGACTTCGCCTGGGAGAACGATCGCATCGCCCACCGCACCTACGGCCCGGCGCTCGCCGCCCCGGCGCCGCCGGGCAGCGGCAAAGAGGTGCTGGTCAGCAGCGGCATCGACGTGTGGTTCAAGCGCCCCAGCTACCTCGTCATCGACCGCTGGTACACCAAGGGCCACGACCACTACCACCAGGAGCAGGGCGAGGGCCTGGACATGGTGGCCGTGGGCCGCTCGCGCGGGCTGGGCGGCACCGGTGTCTGGAACGGCCAGCAGCTCTTCACCAGCGGCAACTACTCGCGCTGGCGCATCCTCGCCAACGGCCCCATCCGCGTCGCCTTCGAGCTGGCCTACGACGCCTGGGACGCCGACGGCCGCGCCGTCAGCGAGCTCAAGCGCATCACACTGGATGCCGGTCAGCTGTTCACAGCCGTGGAGAGCCGCTTCACCGCCGCTGGTCCACAGCCACTGCGCGTCGCGCTGGGTCTGCACAAGGCGCCTGCCTATGCCGCGCAGGCCCCCGTGATCAGCACGCATCGCGCGCCCGACACGCTGGCGCAATGGGTGCGCCAGCGAAGCGCGGGTGATTTCGGCACCGCCCTCATCCTTCCCGGCGCCGACGGCCATGGCGCCGACGCGCTCAACGAGCTCATCCTCGCCACCGTGGTCGCCGGCCAGCCGCTGCGCTACCACTTGGGCGCGGCGGTCAGCTGGTCGGGCGAGTTCACCAGCGCCGAGGCCTGGCAGGCCCACGTGGCGGCCTGGCGCGACCGCCTTGCGGCGCCCGTGCAGGTGAGCGTCGACCCGCCGGCCGGCGGCGGGGCGCCGTGAAGCGCCGCGCGCTGCTGTCGTGCGTGGCCGCGGCCGGGCTGGCCGGCTGCGCGCTGGGGCCCGTGCCGGGCGCGGTGCGCCTGGTGGACGTGGGCCCGGGTTGGGCGCGCAACTCGGTCAACGCTGTCGTGTTCCGCAAGAACGCGCTGGTCAGCGACGGCGATTGGCAATACATCGCCTACTACGACGACCAGGCCCGCGTCGTGCTCGGCAAGCGCCGCCTGGGCAGCACGCACTGGACGCTGCAGACCACGCCCTACCGTGGGAATGCACGCGACGCGCACAACAGCATCAGCCTCATGGTGGACGGCGCGGGCTACCTGCACCTGGCCTGGGACCACCACAACAACCCGCTGCGCTATGCCCGCAGCCTGCAGCCCGGCGGTCTCACGCTGAGCGAGCTGCTGCCCATGACCGGTCAGCAGGAGCGCTCGGTCACCTACCCCGAGTTCCACCGCCAGCCCGACGGCGGGCTGCTGTTCTTCTATCGTGACGGCGGCTCTGGTCGGGGCAACCTCGTCATCAACCGCTACGACCCCGCCACCCAGGTGTGGACGCGCCTGCACGCCAACCTGATCAGCGGCGAAGGCCGGCGCAACGCCTACTGGCAGTCCACCCTCGACACGCACGGCACGCTGCACCTGTCCTGGGTGTGGCGCGAGTCGCCCGATGTGGCCAGCAACCACGACCTCGCCTACGCCCGATCCCGCGACGGCGGCGTGAGCTGGGAGACCTCCGACGGCCGCCCCTACACGCTGCCCATCACCGCGGCCAGCGCCGAGATCGCCGCACCCATCCCGCAGCGCCGCGAGCTCATCAACCAGACCGCCATGGCGGCCGACGCCGACGGCAACCCCTACATCGCGAGCTACTGGCGGCCCGAGGGTAGTGACGTGCCGCAGTACCAGATCGTCTACCGCCGCGACGGCCAGTGGCGCCGCCTGCTGCTGGACTGGCGGCGCACGCCTTTCTCGCTCAGCGGCGCCGGCACCAAGGCCATCCCCATCGCGCGGCCGCAGCTGATGCTGCGCCAGGGTGGCGGCCGGCCCGAGGCGCTGCTGGTGTTCCGCGACGAGGAGCGCGGCAGCAAGGTCTCGGTGGCCCACATCACCGACTTCGATGCCCGCCGCTGGACGCTGCACGACCTCACGCCAGGCAGCGTCGGCGCCTGGGAGCCTAGCTTCGACACCGAGCTCTGGCGTCACCGCGGCGAACTGCACCTCTTCGTGCAGGCCGTGCAGCAGGTGGACGGCGAGGGCCAGGCCCAGGTGCCGGCCAGCCCGGTGCGGGTGCTGGAGTGGCAGCCTCAGCGGCCTTGAGGCGCCGGGCAGGCAAGTCAACCAACGGGAGGTTTGATCACGGGCATGTCGATTTCCCTGGTGTTGCTGGTGGCTGCCGGCGTCATGAACGTGGTGATTTTTCTGGTGCTGCTCTTCGCGGTGCTGGCGGTGTTCCGTCTGGACAAGAGGACCCGACAGATGGAGTGGGGCTTGTAGGCCCCGCACGAAGAGCTGCAGCAGGCAAAGCAAGACATCCTGCGGGCCACGCGGGAAAGCTAGTCCAGCGAATCAGGCGGCTCAACGCCGCGCCTGGGCGCGCGGCGCGATGCCCGGCGCGGCGCCGGGCATGCGCAGCAGCGTGCGGAAGGGCTCGAACAGCCAGGAGCGCATGCCCAGCACCAGCGTGTAGGCCGTCTTGTCGCCGGCCGGCCGGACCTGGTCGGCCACATGCTGGTGCACGAAGTCCTGCGCCAGGCGCTGCAGGCGGTCGTGGAAATCGGCGGCACGGGCATGGGCAATCTGGCCGTGCACCAGGGCCAGCTGCTCGCCCGGGCCGTCGAAGCCGCCCTCGAAGTAGTCGGGCACTGCGTGCTGGCGGAAGAATGCCATCACCGGCCCGTCAGGGCGCCAGCGGAAGGTCTGGTCCACCTTGAGCCGGTAGCGGTTGTGGGCGCGCAGCTCGATGAAGCCCAGGCGGTCCAGCACCGTCAGCGCCGCCACCAGCTGCGCATGGGTGATGGCGTAGGTCTCCAGGATCTGCGCCGCCGTCCAATGGGCCTGCACGCAGATGGCCACCAGCAGCAGATGCGGGTCGGCCACCACGGCGGCTTCCTGTTCGGCGCTCAACGCCTGGCGAGCTGGCGTGGCCTGGGCCACCTCGCGGGCGAGGTCGACGAAGTCCAGCTGCAGCAGGGCCAGCACCTGGTCGATGCGGGCCAGCGTCAGCTCGCCGCGCGAGAAGATGCGCTTCACGCTGCTCTCGGCCAGGTCCAGGTGGACGGCCAGCTGCGCGTAGGTGATGCCGGCGCGGCGCAGCTCGGCCTTCAGTGCGGTGGTCAGGGCCTGGGTGGCTTTCATGGCCGTCAGTATCACTGGGCAATACCGGCGGGTGCGCCGGTCGTCACCTGCCGGGCAATGCTGGCCGCGCTGCGGCACGCGCCCCAGCATCCGCCCCCGTCGCCACTGCCCCGCTCCACCGCTATGCGCTGTTCGCCCCCCACCCGTCGCCACCTCAGCTCGCGCCGTGCGTTGCGAGCGCCCCTGCTGGCCTTGTGCGTTGCCGGCTTTGCGGCGGCCGCCAGCGAGCCCTCCCGGGCGCAGGCCGTCGATGATCCAGCAGCGCTGTTCGCCCGCGTCGAGGCAGCGGCCGGCCGTGGCGATCACCCCGCGTTGAAGTACCACCTGGGCATGCTGTTGAACAACGGCATCGGCACCGCGCGCGACCTGCCCCGCGCCTATGCCTTGTTCAACGAGGCGGCTGCGGCCGGCGACGTGCTGGCGGCCTACAAGGTGGGCTGCTATCTCGCCGGCCAATGGCCTGGCGTGGTGCCGCTGGACGAGACCCAGGCCCTGGCCAACAAGCAGCGCGCCGCCGAGGCCGGCTACGACCTCGCGCAGCACGATGTGGGGCTGATGCTGCTCAAACGTGGCGACCGCGCCGGCGGCGAGCGCTGGCTGGGCCTGGCGTCGCATCAGGGCCACGTGCCGTCGACCGCGCTGCTGGCCTGGTTGGCCGAGAAGGACGGCAAGGACCCGGCGCAGGCCCTGGGCCTCGCGTTGCTGGTGCAGGCCGGCATGAAGCAGGCGCCCGTGGGGCTGCCTGACCGCATCGCCGCGTTGAGGTCGGGCCTGGACGAGGCGGGTCGCCAGCGCGCCCAGGCGCTGCAGGCTGGCTGGGTGACGGGCCCGACCGCGTTGACCCAGCAGGCCCGCGCCGGCATGCGCGCCGTGGCGCCGTTGCTGGCCGCCGCCCCGCCGGCCACGCAGCAGCCCTGAGGCGCAGCGGCAGCCGCCCACACGGGCCGCCGCGCCGGCTCTGGCCCAATACGGGCATGGACACCCCCCTGCAGGCGCTGGAGCAGCGCATCACCGACCTCGAGATCAAGGCCAGCTTTGCCGAGGACACCGTCGAGCAGCTCAATGCCGTCGTCGTGCGCCAGCAAGCGCAGATCGACCGGTTGATCCGCGAGCTGGTGGAGCTGCGCGACCGCGCGTCGGCGGCCGAACCCGGCGCGGCGCGCACGCTGCGCGACGAGCTCCCGCCGCATTACTGATCAGGGCTCGCCGTCCCAGTAGTCCAGCCCGGCTTCGCGGCGCTGCAGCAGGCGCAGGCCGTCGCTGAACACGCCCACCTTGCCCGAGTCCGGGTACTCGCAGACCTCGGGCCTTGCCTGGGTGCTGATGGACAGGTAGTGCAGCGGTGCGTCGGAGGTGTTGATGAGCTGGTGCGGGTACTCGGGCCCGGGCGGGATGGTGATCACGTCGCCAGCACGCACCGGTACCCGCTCGCCCGCCACGCGCAGCGTGCCTTCGCCCTGCAGGATGATGAACATCTCTTCCTCGGCGTGGTGCAGGTGGTAGGGGCAGCTCATCTGGCCGGGCGCGACGGTGTCCACGCTCGCGCCCAGCTGGCGGGCGGCGGTGCCTTTCGTGAGGCTGGCGGCCTCGCTGTCGTACAAAGGCGCGCGCTGGAAGCGCTCGCGCGGCACGTCGTTGAAATTGCGGATCAGCCGCTCGCGCAGCTCGGCAGGTGTTGGCATCCGAAGGCTCCTGGGACAATGGCGGCGTGAACCCGCCCGTGCATCTTCCAAGCTCCACCGACGACCTGCAATCTGCTGCGCACCAGGTCCTGTCAGCAGTCTTCGGCTACACGGCCTTCCGAGGCCAGCAGGCCGAGATCGTCGAGCAGGTGGCCGCCGGCGGTGATGCGCTGGTGCTGATGCCCACCGGTGGCGGCAAGAGCCTGTGTTACCAGGTGCCGGCCATCGTGCGCCATGCGCGCGGCCAGGGCGTGGCCATCGTCGTCAGCCCGCTGATTGCGCTGATGCACGACCAGGTCGGCGCGCTGGAAGAGGCTGGCGTGCACGCCGCCTTCCTGAACAGCAGCCTGACCGGCGAAGAGGCCAGCCGCATCGAGCGCGAGATGATGAGTGGGCGCCTGACGCTGTTGTACGCCGCGCCCGAGCGGCTGACGACGCCGCGTTTCCTGGCGCAGCTGGAGAGCCTGCGCGAGCGCGGCCTGCTGTCGATGTTCGCCATCGACGAGGCGCACTGCGTCAGCCAGTGGGGGCACGACTTCCGCTCAGAGTACCTGCAGCTGAGCCTGCTGCACGAGCGCTTCCCCGAGGTGCCGCGCATCGCGCTGACGGCGACGGCCGACGACCTGACGCGCGCCGACATCATCGAGCGGTTGCAGCTGCAGGACGCGCGCGTCTTCATCAGCAGTTTCGACCGGCCCAACATCCGCTACCTCATCGTCGAGAAGAACGGCTCGCCGCGCGAGCAGCTGCTGCGCTTCATCCAGGATGACCACGACGGCGAGGCGGGCGTCATCTACTGCCAGAGCCGCAAGAAGGTGGAAGAAACCGCCGAGTGGCTGAAGAGCGAGGGCATCAACGCGCTGCCGTATCACGCCGGCCTGGACGCCGACGTGCGCCGCCGCCACCAGGACCGCTTCCTGCGCGAGGAGGGGCTCACCATCGTCGCCACCATCGCGTTCGGCATGGGCATCGACAAGCCCGACGTGCGCTTCGTCGCCCACCTGGACCTGCCCAAGAACATCGAGGCCTACTACCAGGAGACCGGCCGTGCCGGCCGCGACGGCGCGCCCGCCGAGGCGTGGATGACCTACGGCCTGGCCGACGTCGTCAACCAGCGCCGCATGATCGACGAGAGCCCGGCGGACGAGGTGTTCAAGCAGGGGCAGCGCGGCAAGCTGGACGCGCTGCTGGCGCTGGCCGAGGCGACGGACTGCCGGCGCGTGCGGCTGCTGAACTACTTCGGCGAGATGTCGACGGCCTGCGGCAACTGCGACAACTGCCTGAACCCGCCGGCCACGTGGGACGCCACCGAAGCGGCGCGCAAGCTGCTCTCCTGCATCTACCGCTTTCACCAGCGCGGCGAGCGCTTCGGTGCCGGCCACCTTATCGACGTGTTGCGCGGCAAGGCGACCGACAAGACCAAGCAGTACCGCCACGAGAGCCTGTCCACCTGGGGCTGCGGCGCCGACCTGTCCGAGCAGCAGTGGCGCGCCGTGCTGCGCCAGCTCATCGCGCTGGGGCATGTGGCCGCCGAGGGCGAGTTCCACACGCTGGCGCTGCAGGACAGCGCGCGCGGTGTGCTCAAGGGCGAGGTGGAGATCCGGCTGCGCGAGGCCGAGGAGAAGAAGCCGCGCGGCAAGGGGGCCAAGGCTGGCCGTGCGGCCAAGCCGAAGGCCGACCCGGCGCTGGGGCTGGACGCTGATGCCTCCGAGCGCTTCGAGGCGCTGAAGGCCTGGCGCTCCGAGGTGGCCAAGGAGCACGGGCTGCCGGCCTATGTGATCTTCCAGAACACCACGCTGGCCGAGATGGCGCGGCAGATGCCGGCCGACCTGGCCGAGCTGGGCGAGATCAGCGGCGTGGGCGCCAAGAAGCTGGAAGCCTACGGCCGCGAGATCCTCAGAGTCTTGGGTCGCTGATCAGCAGACCGCCGGGGCCACGCAGGCCGCGGCGACCTGGATGCCGTCGGCTGCGGCGTTGCGCTTGCCCACCACGACGACACGGGGCAGCTGCTTGACCTCGGCTACCAGGGCGTTGGCGCGCTTGCCTTCGACGACTACGCGTTCCAGCTTCACGACCGTCGGGCCGTCGTCGGGTGCCGTGACGGTCAGCCAGGCCGCGCCGGTCAGCGCGGTCAGTGCAATCAGGGCGGCAGCGCTGGCGGCCTGCAGGCGGGCGACGTGGTGGCTGGTGGTGCTGATGCGGGTCATTTCTTGCTCCTGGTGTGTGAGCGTGACTGTGCCCACCACGGGTTTGCCCGTCCTGGGGTTTGCGATAGGTCGCCATTTTTCGGCGACGAGCTGCAGCTGACGAGGATGAGCGCCGGTGTCACGATGCGCGCCGACACTGATTCGTGCACCAAGCACAGGGAGAACACACACATGGCACGCGGCAACGACGTCCAACTGGGCGGCATCACCGACCTCAACCTGCTGGCCGACATCAAGCGCGGCTTCGTCGACGCACTGGAAGTCGTCACCTACGTGGACCGGCTTCGCAAGGTGCTGAAGACGCTCAACGGCCTGCGCCTGGGCTCGCGCGAGAGCAGCGCGCCGGCTTCGCCCTACACCGACATCGTCGCCCGCTGGCGCATCGTCCACTCGTTCCGCTGGAGCATCGTGGAGGGCAAGGACGGCGCGCCGGACCGGCTGCTGCTGTGCGTGAACTTCGATGGCGGCTGGGAGCCCTACATGCGGGTCATCTGGGACCAGCTCGGCTCCACGCTGGACCTGATGCTGTGCCACACCGAAGGCTACACGCTGTCGCGCGACTGCAGCTTCGAGACTTACGCGCGCTGGGTGCGCGAGCACGAGGTGTCGGCGGATTTCCTGTTCATCGAGTCGGGCCGCACCGTCAGCGACGGCGAGTACCTGGCCAGGCTGGAGGCCGCCCAGCGCGGCCGCGCCAGCGAGCTGGAGTTCAACCGTCTGCGCGCGCCGGCTTCCGGCGAGACCCAGCCGCTGCCCGCCGCCGACAAGGACCGCTTCGCGATGGCCGCGCGCGGCCTGGTGCCGCTGGCGGGGCTGTTCACGCTGCAGCGCTTCTTCGGCGCCGCCGCGCCCGACCGCGCCTGCCTGCTGCGCGCCACGCACGACATCCTGTTCGAGCTGCGCGAGCTGGACACCGCCAAGCAGTTCCCCAACGACGGCGGCAAGACGCCCGGCGGCGCGCTGCGGCAGCGGCACTACGAGATGCTGCAGTGGTTCGAGCAGCCGCTGCCCGAGCCGCAACCCCAGGCGCGCGCGCTGACGCTGAAGCCCGGCGACCTGCAGGCCTGCATCCTGACCAAGCCGCCCGGCAACCGTGGCGGCCTGGTGCTGCTGCGCGTGGCCAACGCGGCGCAGGCCGTGGCCTGGCTCAGCACGGCGCCGGTCAACCGTGATAACGACGACGCCAGCCAGCCCGGCGTCTGGCGCCAGGTGGCGCTGACGCTGGCAGGCCTGAAGGCGCTGGGCGTGCCCGCCGCGCGGCTGGAGCGTTTCCCGCAGGCCTTCAAGGAGGGCATGGCCGCCCGCGCCGGCCTGCTGGGCGACGTGCGTCACAACCACCCCACGCACTGGGCGCTGGCCCGCCACGTCAACGGCGTGGACCGCGTTGCGCCCGACAACACGCATGTGCTGGTGCAGCTGCGCTTCCCGGCCGCCGAGCCGGGCGACACCTTCACGGCGGCCGACGACCAGCGCCTGCGCGCACTGGCTGACGCGCTGACAGTGGGCACCGGCCTGGCGCTGGTGGCGCTTGAGCCCATGCGCAGCAACGCGGCCGACAAGGAGCACTTCGGCTTCAAGGACGGCATCAGCCAACCCCAGCTCGCCGGCGCTGGCACGCCCGGCACCGCCTGGGACGACACCGTCAAGACCGGCGAGATTCTGCAGGGCTTCCCCACCGAGCGCGACAAGGGTTACGCCGTGCCCGAGCAGCCCGACGCGCTGCTGGACCGCGGCAGCTTCCTCGTCGTGCGCAAGCTGCGTCAGTACACCGGCCGCTTTGCCAAGCGCACCTACGAGCAGGCGAAGAAGATCGGGCTGGACCACGACCTGGTGCTCGCCAAGCTGATGGGCCGCTGGCAGGACGGCCGCGCGCTGGCCGCACCGGCTGTGACCGGTAACGACTTCAACTACGCCAAGGACGCACAGGGCGCCGCCTGCCCCTTCCACGCCCACATCCGCCGCGCCAACCCGCGCGACCTGGCCGGCACCGCGTTCTCGAAGAACCGCATGCCGCGCATCCTGCGCCGCGGCATGAGCTACGGCGCGCCGGTGCATGCCGACGCCCCGGACGACGCGGACCGCGGCCTGGTGTTCATGGCCTACAACGCCCACTTGGCCGAGCAGTTCGAGGTGGTGCAGCGCTGGATCGCCGGCGGCAACGCCAGCGGCGGCTACTCGGGCCAGCCGGACCCACTGCTGGGCGTGGTGGACGGCAGTGCCGGCCCGCGGCTGTTCCCGTTCGAGCATGCCGGCAAGCCCTACGAGGTGGACCTGGGCCCCGACCCCTTCGTCACGCTGCAGTGGGGCGCCTACTTCTTCGTGCCGTCCATCGCCGCGCTGAAGGGCTTGCCGGGCCTGGTGGAGTTGGCCCTGCCGCTGCCGGCGCCCGTGCCGGTGCCCGAGCGCGTGCCCGACCTGCAGGACAAGGCCGCCATGCAGCTGTGGCTGGAAGACACCAACACCCGCGATCAGGCCTGGGCCTGGGTGCGCGCCCAGCCCGGCGGCGTGGTGGACACCGCCTACGGCGTGCTGGTGGGCGCGGCCGAGCGCGTCTGCGAGGTGCTGAGGAACGCCCCCGACCGCTACTCCAACAGCGGCTACGGCGAGCGCATGCACGACTCCATCGGCGTGGGCTACCTGGGCCTGGACGACGACACCGGCCACCGCGAGCAGGCGCCCGCCGTCAACGCCGCCATCGAGGCCTACAGCGAGGCGCAGTGCTACGCCACGGCCTACAAGATCGCCAAGATGGGCCTGGAGAAGCTGAAGGGCGAGGCGCGCGCGCTGCTGGACGCCTTCCCCGCCAGCCAGAAACCCAAGGATCTGCCCGCTGACACGCCGCTGGACTTCGAGCGCCTGAGCGAAGGCGTGCTGGCCGCGTTGTGCACGGCCTGGTTCGGCCAACCCGACGGCAAGCGCATCTGGGGCACGGAGTTCCACGCTGAGGCCTATGCCGGCGCGCCGGGTGTCGGTGCCGTGGCGCCGCGCTGCCCGCGCGACCTGTTCAAGGTGTCGCGCCATGTGTTCGGCCCCTACCCGACCGACGCCGTGAAGGCCGAGGGCCGTGCGGCGGGCCAGCGCTTCCTGGCGGCCACCCAGGCTTGGCTGGAGGAGCCCGGCACGCAGCTGCCACCGCTGGCTGCCAAGATCGTCGCCGCCGCCCAGGCCGTGCCCGGCGCCACGCCGGACCTGCCGGCGCGCACGCTGGCCGGCATCATGCTGGGCTTCCCGCCCACCACGCACGCCAACCTGCTGACCGTGCTGGCCGGCTGGGTGCAGACGCGCAAGCTGTGGGAGCTGCAGCCGCTGTGGACCGAGGTGAAACCTGACGCGGCCACCGGCATGCGGCCCTACGCCGAGGCGGTCGCGCGGCTGCGGCCCACGATGGTCGCGACGCTGAACCAGCGGCCCACGCCGTTCCAGATCTGGCGCAAGGCGCGCGTGGCGCACAGGCTCGGGCAGGTGGATGTCCAGCCGGGCCGCGTGTTGGTGGTGGGCCTGGGCTCCGCCACGCAGCAGGACCCGCTGCGCCACCACGTCGCCTTCGGCGGCGACCGCGCCGACCCCAAGGGCGCGCCGCCGCACGCCTGCTCGGGCTACGGCATGGGCATGGGCGTGATGCTGGGCGTCATCGCGGCGGTGCTGGACGCCGGGGTCATGCGCTTCACGGGGGCGCCGACGGTGGTGGCGCTGGCGGTGTGAGCCACGTAGGGCGGGTCGAGACCCGCCCGACGAGCGAGACCGGCAGCGTCAGCAGCTGATCTTCGCGAAGTTCGTCCCCGCGCCCGCCGCTGCCGGCAGCTTCTGCTTCACACAGGACGCCGGCTGCAGCGTGTAGCTGTACGGGATGCCCAGCGGGAAGTTGGCGGTCGTCGTCCAGTCGGTCGCATCCCGCGACGGCGATGAGCCGCTGGCCACCCAGGTGATGCCGTAGGTCGCGAAGTCGGCCGGTGTGCGCACGTTGTTGTCGCGCAGCTGCCAGTAGCCGATGGCCGAGCTGTCGCGCGAGGTGACCGGGTTCTGCGCGTTCTCGAACCAGTTGCCTTCGATCAGCGAATAGCCGCTCATGCGGATGTTGGCGCCCGAGGTCTTCACGCCGCTGTAGAGGTTGTTGTAGAGGTGGGTGTAGCCGCCGCGCTGCAGCGGCAGGCGGGCGCTGACGTTCTGGTAATGGTTGTGGTGGAAGGTGATGAAGCGGTCGCTGGCGTCGCTGTCGCTGCTGCCGATCAGGCCGACCTTCTGGTGGTCGTGGATGTGGTTGTACGAGTAGGTGATGTGGTGCGCGCCGGCCTTGCTGTCGATGAGGCCGTCGAATTCCAGGTCACCCGCACCGCTGCAGTCCTTCAGGCTGCTGAACAGCGTGTTGTGGTCGATCCAGATGTAGCCGGGATAACCGCCGCCCTGGCCTTCGATGCCGATGGCGTCGATGGAGCCGGGCAGCAGGCCGAGGGTCATGTTGCGGATGATGACGTTCTGCGCATTGCCCTTGATGGCCAGGCCGAAGTTGGCGCCTGAGCCGTTGGCGCCCTCGATGGTGACGTTGCTCTTGTTCTTGACCTCGACGATGGCGCCGGCCGGCTTCTGCCATTGCGTGCAGCTGTCGGTGATGGATGCGAAGTCGAAGGTGCCGGTGTAGCGCAGCACCAGGCCGGAGCTGCCGTCGTAGGCGTTGATGGCCGCCTGCATCGCAGCGGCCGTGCTGACGGTGACGGGCGCCTTGCTGCCGCCGCCGGTCACGGTGCCGCCATAGCCGCCGCTGTGGCCGGCCGGCGCGGGCGCGGGCGTCGGCGCCGGGGTCGGTGCGGGCGTGGGGGCTGGGGTGGGCGCCGGCGTCGGTGCCGGGCCAGCCACCGGGCCGACGGCGCATTTCTCCTTCAGGCCGGGGTTGGGGTCGCTGCCGAAGGTGGCCGTCGTGCAGGCGATGTTGCCACTCAGGTTCTTGATGACCCACTTGTCCTTGACGCCGAAGGACACAGCGCGCGTGGCGGTGCCGACCTTGCAGGTGCCGCCTTCGTCGGCGCACTTTGAGTAGCCAGACGGCCAGTCGGCAGCCTGCGCGGCGGTGGCGGCCAGCAGCAGGCTCAGGGCAGTGCCGGCCGTGAGCACGGTGGGCAGCGGCGGCGGGGTCAGGGGCTTGTGCGAATGGGGCATGGAAGTCTCCGTGGTGGTGTGTGGGCCGCACGACGGAGCCAGACCCGGTTCACGCGCGCAGCCACGCCCGCGTCGGCCGGCGCGCAGGAGCGCACAGCCAGGGCGAACGTTGTTTTTGGGCAGGGGGAGCCAGCGCGGACGTCAGGTCGCCGCCGGTCGATCCGCGCGCACCGCGCAGCGACGTCAGGTCGGCGCGGCGTCTTCACCGCGCATCGTGGCGACGATCATGAAACGATGTTTCGATTTTGGCGATGCGGGCTTGCACGTAGCCCGCAGCGGGGTCGTTGCAGGTGTAAGCGACGTGACCGGATGCAGCGGCGCGGGCAGGCCCGTTCAGGGCTGCTGCAGCCGGTGCGCGCGCTGCAGAAAGCCGGTCATGCCCATGCGCTCGAACTCGGCCAGCGCCAGCGCCAGCGCGGCCGGCCAGGCGCTGTCCAGCTGCAGCTCGGCCTCTAGCAGCGCGGTGACGGCGGTCTCGTGGTCGGAATTGCGTTGCTCGCCGGCGCCCCGGGCCAGCGACAGGTAGCGGCGTGCCTGCACGGTGTCGCCCGCCTGGGCTGCCAGCCGGGCGGCGGCGCGGTAGGCCATGGCGCCGCCGATCCAGTCGTGCTGGCGGCCGCGCTTGAGCGCTCGTGCGATGTGGTGGCGCGCGGCAGCGTTGTCAGCCTGGGTGGACAGGATGTCGGCCAGCCAGCCGTGCTGGAAGCTGCTGTACAGGCCGCCGCCGCGCGGCGCCAGCCAGGCCGTGGCGTCGAGGATGTGCTGGCGGGCCAGCGGATCGGCGGCCGCCATCCAGGCGCCGTAGGCCCCGGCGGCATGGCCCATGGCGCATGTGAACATGCTGCGCACCTGGGCGCCGACGCGGTGCGCCACGGCCGCGGCCTGGCGGGCGTCGGCCCAGCGGCCCTGCCACAGCAGCACGGCGGCGCGCCAGCCCTGGATGCTTGCTTCCACGGCGTGGCCGCTGCCGTCGAAGGGCTCCAGGGCCTCGGCGAACACCTCATGGGCGTCGCTGAAGCGGCCCTGGTCGCCCAGGACATAGGCGCGGCAGCACAGCGAGAACGACAAGCCGATGCGGTTGACGGCGTTTTTGCTGGCGCGCGGGCGCTGGCGCTGGATGGCCAGGTCCAGCATGGGGATGGCCTGGGCGTAGTCGGCCGCGGCGGCCTGCAGCTGGCCCACGGTGCCGGGCAGCTGGGCCAGCAGCGCGTGGTCGCCGCACTGCTGGGCCTGCTCGACGGCGGCGCGCGCGTGGCGCAGGCTGTCGCGCGTCTCGCCCAGCGCGTAGCCCACGTAGGCCAGCCAGTACTCGGTGCGGGCGATGAGGCCGGCGTCGCCGTCGGCCTGGGCCAGCTGGGCGGCATGGCGCAACACGCGCAGGTCGTCCTGCGAGGCGTCGAACACGCAGGCCATGCCCAGCCGCTGCGCGACGCTGATCCAGCGGCGGCGGCGGCCGCGCCCGGCGTCGTCGCCGTCGGGCAGAAACTCCAGCGCGGCCAGCGCGGCGCGGAACTGCTTCTTGGCGCGGTCCAGCGCCGATGCGGCCAGCGCCTGGTCACCCGCGGCCTCGGCATGCAGGCCGGCGGCGGGCCAGTCATTGGCGGCGGCGGCGTGGTAGGCCAGCTGCTCGTGCAGCTCGGCGCCGCCGCGCGCGCGCAGCTCGGTGCTGATGCGCCGGTGCAGCGCCTGGCGCTCGTGCAGGCCAGTGGCTTCGTAGACGACGTCGCGCGTGATGCCGTGCTTGAAGCGCAGCAGGCCGGGGCTCTGATCCGGGAAGATGAAGTCCTGCCCGGCCAGCGCGCGCACGTCGGGGTGCTGCTCGCCGCAGCCGCTGAGGGCTTCGAGCAGCCACACCGGGATGACGGTGCCGATGACGGCGGCCAGCCGCACCAGCCGCGCCTGCTCTGGCGGCAGCCGGCCCATGCGCGACTCCACCAGCGCCGCCAGCCATGCGGCGCTGCTCTGCCCGGCCACCAGGCTGGCGCCCGCGTCGGCCGCCGCGTGGCACAGCTCCTCAATGAACAGCGGGTTGCCGCCGGCGTGGCGTCGCACCTCGGCGGCGATGAAGGGGTCTCCCTGAGGCAGCAGCTGTTGCACGGCGTGGGCGGACTCGCAGTCCGTCAGCGGCGGCAGTGTGATCAGCAGCTGGGCATGGTCATCATGGGCGCCCAGGCCGGTGCCGCCGGGCTGAGGGCGGCTGGCGGTCAGCAGCAGCAGTGGCAGGCCCTGGCGCTCGGCGGTGGTGCGCAGCCGGTGCAGCAGGCGCAGCGAGGCGTCGTCGGCCCATTGCAGGTCGTCGACGAACACCAGCTGCGGCATGCGTCGGGCCAGCGCGAGCAGCAGGTCCAGCAGCGCATCGGCGCGCTGCGGCGCGGCGCTGGCCTGGGCGTCGACCAGCTCGGGTGGCGCGTCGGTCATGCCGTCCATCGCGCGCAGCATCTGCAGGAAGGGCTGCAGCGGCTCGGCACTGAGGTAGCTCTCGCAGTAGCCGCGGTGGATGTGGCAGGGCTGCTCGGCCTGGTCGACGACGTGGCGCAGGAATTCCTCGGTGAGCCGGGTCTTGCCCACGCCGGCGCCGGCGCGCACGCCCAGCCAGCGGGTCTGACCGGACAGCGTGTCGGCCATGGCGGCCGACAGCGTGGCCAGCTCGTCGCCGCGGCCCACGAAGGGCGCCAGCCCACGCCGCATGCTGGCCTCGTAGCGCCGGCTCACGGCGGCGCGGCCCAGCACGCGGTAGGCCGCCAGCGGCGTGGCGCGGCCGCGCAGCTGAAGCGAGAAGCGTGCGCCGGTCTCGAAGAACTGCGCCTGCAGGCCCAGGCTCTCCTCGCTGGCGATGATCTCGTCGCGTTTGGCGGCCTCGCTCAGGCGGGCGGCGATGTTGGGCGCATTGCCCAGCAGCTCGAAGCGGCCGCGCATCTGGTCGCCCTCGCCCACAAGCACGATGCCGGCGTGGATGCCGCTGTGCAGCGTCAGGCCAGGGAAGTCGGCGGGCAGAGGGCCGGGCGGGCGCAGGCCGCGCACGGCGGCGTGCAGCTCCAGCGCGGCCTCGGTCGCGCGGCGGCCGTCGTCCTCGCGCACCTCGGGGTGGCCGAACACGGCCAGCATGCCGTCGCCCTGGATGCGCGCGATGACACCGCCGTGGTGCGGCACGATGCGTTCGTACAGGTCGCGCAGGGCCGCCAGCATGGTGGCGTAATGCTCTGCCTCCATCCACTCGGCCATCGCGGTGGAGCCGCTGAGGTCGACGAACAGCAGCGTCAGCAGGCGGCGCTGGCCTGCGGCCTGGGGGCCGGTGGCGGTGGAGGCAGGGGACAGAGTCACAACGCCCGGGATGCTAGCGGCTGTCGCCCCCGCTTTCGCCGAGATCGTGCGCTAGTTGGGGGCTGGCTCTAGACAACGTGCGGGGCGCCGCTCAGGCGTGCAGCGGGTGCAGGTCGGGGTCGGCCACGGTGCGGGCCACGGTGACCGGCAGGTCTTCCTCGCGCAGGCCCAGGTAGATGGGCTCGCCGTTGCGGCGGTGGATGTTGATCTTGGCGTTGTAGACGCGGTGGATCAGGCCGTGCTTGTCAGCGATCTGGTACTCGCTGATGCCCCACAGCCCGGTGCTGTCGCGCCGACCGGTCAGGTAGCAGGCGATCTCGTCGACCTCGGAGCCGGCCAGCCGCAGGCCGTTGAGGCTGCGCAGCGGGGCGCGTGTGCGCTCGACGAAGTCCAGGCTGTCGATGCGCACGTCCTCGCCGGTGGCGGCGTCGTGCATCAGCGTGTTGAACTTGCCCACCAGGATCTGGCCGGGCTGGGCGTTGTCGATCATGCGCGCCAGCTCGATGGTGACCTGGCCGACCAAGTAGCTGAACGAGGTCGGGTTCAGGCCCTCGGATTGGTAGAACTCGTAGTGCGAGCCGACGTGGAAGCAGGCGCGCAGCCGAGGCACGGACTCGGGCCGCGTTGCGCGCTCCTGGGCCAGCGCGTTGTCGGCCAGGATGAACTGCATCAGCTGGTACAGCTCGACATTGGCCTCCACGCCGCGCATGCGGTTCCAGATGTAGAAGCCGTCGCCCGTGGTGGTGCGGGCGAAGTTGATGTTGATCTCGCGATCCAGCAGCTTGGCGTAGGCGGCGTTGACGGAGCAGGACAGGCTGTTGAGCTGCACCACCTGCTGCAGCGGCGTGAGCAGCGAGAAGCCGACGGCGTCGAACAGGATGACGGCGCGGTCTTCCACCAGGCGCACGCCGTAGCGCGCGGCGATGGCGGCGATCAGCGGCAGGCCCAGGCCGTCCTCGGGCGCGAACGGCAGTTCGATGAGGCGGGGGCGCACGTCCAGCGCGCTGGCCACGCGGTCGAACTCGGCGGCCTCCAGGTGCTCCTGGTTGGACAGGAGCTTGTCCAGCAGCCGGGCGCGGCGCGTCAGCTCGGCCGGCGGCAGGTGGCCGTCGCCCAGCGCGAACTCGGTCAGCAGCGGGTGCGGCGCAACGATGACGCGCAGCCCGCGGGCCTCGGGCGTCCAGCCGAACAGCAGGTTGTCGCCGAGGTTCCACAGCGCGTAGAGCGCCTGGTCCAGCAGGATGATGTTGTCGCGAAGCTGGTTCTCGCCCAGGCCCGCCGGCGCCGGATAGGCCATGAAGCCGTCCAGCCATGAACGGCGTTTGCGCAACTCTTCTTTCACAAGCGGGCTCCGATGAAGAAGCCTGGATTGTCTTTCAGAGCCGTGACTTTTTACGCAAATTGACAAGCCGACTCGGCGGCGCAGCCCCGGCCACCGGCCTGCTGCGCCGGCGACTCGGCTCGTGGGGACGACATGCGACGGGTGCGCATGCAGCTCAGGCGCGGCGGGCCGTGACGGTCACGCGCGGCAGCTGGGCCACCTCGCGCTGGGCGTAGCCGGTCACGACGACGCGGGGCAGCTGCACCACGGTCTTGACGGCCTTGCCGGTGACGACGACGCGCGGCAGCTGGTGCACGGTCTGCGGGGCGGCGCTGGCGGCCAGGGCGGTGAAGGCAAAGGCGGCGATGGCGGCGGCCTGGATCAGAACGGTGGTCTTCATGGTGGTTTCTCCTGGTGTTCGCACTGCGGAATCGCGGTGTCGATGGCAGGCAGTGTGCGCAGCCGCGCCGGGCGCCGCGAGGCGCTTGCGATGAACCGCAGGCGGGGCGTGGTGAGCTGCGGCAAGCCAGGATGAAGCGCCGCGCCTATCATGGCCGGTTCGCTTGCAGGCGCCGCCATGTCCCATCCGCAGTCTCCCGAATCCCGTTTCATCCGCGTGCGCGGCGCGCGCACGCACAACCTGAAAAACATCGACGTCGACCTGCCGCGGCACTCGCTGGTGGTCATCACCGGCCTGTCGGGCTCGGGCAAGTCGTCGCTGGCCTTCGACACGCTGTACGCGGAAGGCCAGCGGCGCTACGTGGAAAGCCTGTCCAGCTACGCGCGGCAGTTCCTGCAGCTGATGGACAAGCCCGATGTGGACGTCATCGAGGGCCTGTCGCCGGCCATCTCCATCGAGCAGAAGGCCACCTCGCACAACCCGCGCTCGACCGTGGGCACCGTCACGGAGATCCACGACTATCTGCGCCTGCTCTACGCTCGCGCCGGCACGCCCTTCTGCCCCGACCACGACCTGCCGCTGGAAGCGCAGTCCGTCAGCCAGATGGTGGACGCGGTGCTGGCCCTGCCCGACGAGAGCAAGCTGATGCTGCTGGCACCCGTGGTGCGCGACCGCAAGGGCGAGTTCGTGGAGCTGTTCCAAGACCTGCAGGCACAAGGCTATGTGCGCTTCCGCGTCGACGGCGCGACGGTGGAGGCGCCCGACATCCCGGCGCTGAAGAAGGCCGAGAAGCACGACATCGACGTCGTCATCGACCGTATCAAGCTGCGCCATGACAGCGCCGACAGCCTGCGCCAGCGCCTGGCCGAGAGCTTCGAGGCCGCGCTGCGCCTGGCCGATGGCCGCGCGCTGGTGATGGACATGGATTCAGGCGCCACCACGCTGTTCTCCAGCAAGTTCGCCTGCCCGGTGTGCTCGTACTCGCTGCCCGAGCTGGAGCCGCGTCTGTTCTCCTTCAATTCGCCGGTGGGCGCCTGCCCCAGCTGCGAGGGGCTGGGCCAGGTCACGGTGTTCGACGAGGACCGCGTGGTGGCCTTCCCGACGCTCAGCCTCGCCAGCGGGGCTGTGAAGGGCTGGGACCGCCGCAACCCCTACACCTTCTCCATGCTGGAGGCCGTGGCCGCGCACTACAGCTTCGACGTGGAAGCGCCGTGGGACAGCCTGCCCGCCGACGTCCAGCAGGTGCTGCTGCATGGCTCGGGCGAGACCGAGATTGCCTTCACCTACCAGGCCGAGACGGCCAGCGGCAAGAAGCGCTCGGTCAAGCGCAGCCATGCCTTCGAGGGCATCTTGCCGACGCTGTCGCGCCGCTACAAGGAGACCGACTCGACTGCCGTGCGCGAGGACCTGGCCCGCTACATGGCTGCCAAGCCCTGCCCGCACTGCGAGGGCTCGCGCCTGCGCCGCGAGGCGCGCAACGTCGTGCTGCAGCCCGCCGACGCGCCCGCCGGCACGCGCGGCCGCCCCATCTACGAGGTGGAACATTCGACGCTGCGTGAGTGCCTGCACTACTTCGAGGGCCTGACGCTCAAGGGCAACAAGGCCGACATCGGCGACAAGGTCATCCGCGAGATCGCGTCGCGCCTGCGCTTCCTGAACGACGTGGGCCTGAACTACCTGAGCCTGGACCGCAGCGCCGACACGTTGTCCGGCGGCGAGGCGCAACGCATCCGTCTGGCCAGCCAGATCGGCTCGGGCCTCACCGGCGTCATGTACGTGCTGGACGAGCCCAGCATTGGCCTGCACCAGCGCGACAACGACCGGCTCATCGCCACGCTGCGCCGGCTGCGCGACCTGGGCAACTCGGTGCTCGTCGTCGAGCATGACGAGGACGCCATTCGCGCCGCCGACTGGGTGCTGGACCTCGGCCCCGGCGCCGGCGTGCACGGCGGCCGCGTGATGGCCCAGGGCACGCCCGACGAGGTGGCCGCCAACCCGAACTCACCCACCGGCCGCTACCTGAGCGGCGCCGCGCGCATCGAGGTGCCGGCCACGCGTCACACGGCGCCCGAAGGCCAGGTGCTGCGCATCGTCAACGCCCGGGGCAACAACCTGAAAGGCGTGACGGTGGACATCCCGGTCGGCGTGCTGACCTGCGTGACTGGCGTCTCGGGCTCGGGCAAGAGCACGCTGGTGAACGACACGCTGTACGCAGCTGTCGCCAAGAAGCTGTACCAGAGCCACGCCGACCCCGAGGCCCACGACGAGATCGAGGGCCTGGACGCGTTCGACAAGGTCATCAACGTCGACCAGTCGCCCATCGGCCGCACACCGCGCTCCAACCCCGCCACCTACACCGGCCTGTTCACGCCCATCCGCGAGTTGTTCGCCGAGATGCCCACGGCGCGCGAGCGCGGCTACGGCCCCGGGCGCTTCAGCTTCAACGTGGCCGGCGGCCGCTGTGAGGCCTGCCAGGGTGACGGCGTGCTGAAGGTGGAGATGCACTTCCTGCCCGACGTCTACGTGCCCTGCGACGTCTGTCAGGGCCGGCGCTACAACCGCGAGACGCTGGAGGTGCTCTACAAGGGCAAGAGCATCACCGATGTGCTGAACATGACGGTGGAGGATGCCTTCCACCTGTTCAACGCCGTGCCCACGCTGGCGCGCAAGCTGCAGACGCTGCTGGACGTGGGCCTGGGCTACGTGAAGCTGGGCCAGAGCGCCACGACGCTGTCCGGCGGCGAGGCGCAGCGCGTGAAGCTGGCGCTGGAGCTCTCCAAGCGCGACACCGGTCGCACGCTCTACATCCTGGACGAGCCCACCACGGGCCTGCATTTCGCCGACATCGCGCTGCTGCTGAAGGTGCTGCACCAGCTGCGCGACGCGGGCAACACCATCGTCGTCATCGAGCACAACCTGGACGTCATCAAGACGGCCGACTGGCTGATCGACATGGGCCCCGAGGGCGGGGCGGGCGGCGGCACGTTATTGGTGGCCGGCACGCCGGAAGACGTGGCTGCCTGCGAGGCCAGTCACACGGGGCGCTACCTGGCGCCGCTGCTGCGGCGCTGATCAGGCCCGGGCCGCCGCCGTGCGGCGGGCGCGCCAGCCCAGCAGCAGCAGGCCCAGTGCGGCCATGGCCCAGGTGCTGGGTTCGGGCACGGCCGGCGTGATGGACGGCACCTCGGCCACGCGCACCGTGCCCGGCGGCAGGGTCGGCGTGCCCAGGTCCACCAGCGACGGCAGGCCGCCACCAGCGACGCGCGTGCCGCCGCCGGCCGGGCTGCCGCCACCGATCAGGCTGCCACCACCGCTGTTGGTGCCGCTGCTGCTGGCCAGCGTCGGCACGCCCGACTGCTGGGCGAAGCTGTCCGGCGCGGCGGCCGCCATCGGGCCGGCACCCGGGGCCTCGAACTCCAGCGGCGTGTTGTTGTCGGCCTCGCGCGCGGCCGAGGCCACGTTGCCAGCGCCTGACGGCGCCACGGCCGCCGGCTTCTCCAGGCGCTTGATGCGGCTGACGTTGCGGCAGACCGTGGGCACCAGGATGCACTGGCCGTCCTCGCAGTACACGAGGCCGCGCTCCTGGGTCTTGGCGGTCCACCGGGTGCGTGTCACCGTCTTGCAGACTGCCCCCGGCCCGAAATGCATCTCGCTAATCTCGGGCGCGTACTCGGCGCGGCCCTGGCCCTTGATGGCGTCGCGCTCGATGACGGCGATGTCGTCGTAGCTGCGGGCCTTCATGCGCGCCTTGAGCTTTTCGCGGGTCGCGGCCGGGATGTCCTGGTAGCGGTCCACGGCGGCCACCACGTCGCCCATGAAGGGGTTGGCGCCCGGGCGGTCCCAGTTGCACTGGGGCAGCGTGGTGCCGGCAGAGACGGCAAGAGCAAGCGTGGCAATCAAGGACATCGGGAAGCCCGGAAAGGGGTTGGCGCCCAAGGTCGGGCGCATGTCCTAAATCTTAGGGATTCACAGGGTTTCCACGCGTGGCGAACACCCGAAGAGGGGGTGTCTGCGCGGTGCGAAATGTCACGCAAACCAGGGAAACGGCGAAAGGTGGCTGGTGGCGGCATTGCTGCTATCGTGCCGACCGCTGTAGCTACCCCCTGTCCTGCCATGCCCGACCGCGCCTCGCCGCTGGTGCTCTATGTCGAAGACGACCGCATCCATCTGATCCTGATGGAAGAGGTTTTCCGGCTGATGCCGGAACTGGCGCTGCGCTGTGCGGACAGTGGCGAAGAGGCGCTGGCGGTGCTGGCGCAGTGCCAGCCCGACGTGCTGCTGGTGGACATGAACCTCAGCGACATGACCGGCGTCGAACTGCGCATCCGGGTGGCCGCCGATGCGGCGTTGTCGGCCGCGCTGGCCGGCGCCCGGTGGGTGGCGCTGTCGGCCGACGACCCGCCGGACACCGTGCGCGCCGCCCGCGAAGCCGGCTTCGACGACTACTGGCTCAAGCCCATCGACGTGCTGCAACTGCAGGCGGGGTTGCGGCAGATGCTGGCCTCCCGGCCTGCCCCGCCGCGCTGAGCGCGACGGCTGCCACCAAAGAAAAAGCCCGGCAGTACCGGGCTTTGCTCAACGTGCCGCATGCGCGGCGCCGCATCACTTCAGGTGGCTGTTGATCAGCTTGGTCATCTCGAACATGTCGGCCTTGGCCTTGCCGAAGATTTCCTTCAGCTTGGCGTCGGCATTGATGACGCGCTTTTGCAGTTCGTCCTGCAGCTTGTTCTTCTTGATGTATTCCCAGACCTTCTTGGTCACGTCGGTGCGCGGCAGCGGAGCTGCGCCGACGATGGCTGCCAGCGCAGCGCTGGGGGTCAGGGCCTTCATGAAGGCGGCGTTGGGCGTGCGCTTCTTGGCGGGTGCCGCAGCCTTCTTGGCCGGGGCTGCCTTCTTCGCGGGCGCGGCGGCCTTCTTGGCCGGGGCCGCAGCCTTCTTCGCGGGCGCTGCCGCCGTCTTCGCCGGTGCGGCCTTCTTCGCCGGTGCTGCCGCCTTCTTCGCGGGCGCGGCCTTCTTCGCAGTTGCCATGTCGATTCACTCCATCAAAAGTTGTTGATGTGCCGGGTCCGGGTGAAGGCCGCGTAAGCCTTCAATACTCTCTAGCACCCTGCGGCGGCGATGGTACTGCGCTCCATAGGGGAAGAGAAGGATTTCTCCCAGGAGAAAACGCGTACGAGCCCAGGAAACATCGGGGTTGTCGCGGGCCTGCATCACCGCAGGCCCGTTACCACCGCGTTCAGTACACGTCGCGGCGGTAGCGGCCCTGTGCGATGAGGTGGTCCACGGCGCTGTCGCCGAGGGTCTCGCGCAGCACCGCATCGACCGCGCCGGCCATGCCCTGCAGGCTGCCGCACACGTAGAGGGCGGCGTCGCGGGCGATCCAGTCGCGCAGCAACGCGGCCTGCTCGGCCAGCAGGTGCTGCACGTAGCGGGGCTGCGGCGCGTCGCGCGAGTAGGCGCGGTCCAGGCGCGCGAGCAGGCCTTGCGCGACCCAGGCCTGCAGCTCGGCGTCGTAATGGGCGTCGTGCGCGGCCTGGCGTTCGCCGTACAGCAGCCAGGCGGGCGGCGCGCCGGCACCGGCGCGAGCCTTGAGGTGGGCGCGCAGCCCGGCCAGGCCGGTGCCGTTGCCGATGAGGATGAGCGGGCGCTGTGCGTTGTCGCCGATGCGGAAGCTCGCGTGGCTGCGCACGCGCAGCGCGATGGCATCGCCAGGCTGCGCGTCGTGCGTGAGCCAGCCGGAGGCCAGGCCCGGGCGGCCGTCCTCGCGGCGGGTCTGGCGCACCATGAGGTGCAGGAGGCCGTCGGCGGGCAGCGAGGCGATGGTGTATTCACGCGGCTGGCCGGGCTCGTCGGCGTGTTGCACCTGCACGAGGTCGCCGGCCTGCCAGTCGGGCAGGGGCTGGCCCGGCGGGGGCGTGAGTTCGAGATGAAACACGCCGCCGCCGGCGCTGCCGGGGTTGAGGTGCTGGCGCGCGGCCAGCGGCCAGGGCTCGAAGGGTGCTTCCTCCCAGGCGGGCAGGTCGGCGGTGCCGGCGAGGTGGCTGAGCTGGTGGCGCCAGTGGTCCAGCGCGGCGGCGTCGCTGCGGTCCACGTCGATGCGCTCGAACAGCGGGTTGGCGCCGCTGCGCCGCAGCCAGTCGTCCAGCGCCTGGCCGAAGCCGCAGAACTGCTGGTAGCTGCGGTCGCCCAGCGCGAGCAGGCCGTAGCGCAGGCCGCTCAGGTCGGTGTTGCCGTCCAGCGCGGCACGCCAGAAGGGCGTGGCGGCGTCGGGCGGGTCACCTTCGCCGTAGGTGCTGGCGATGAGGAGCGCGTGGGTCGCGCCGCGCAGGTCGTCGGGGCGCAGGCTGCCCAGCGCGGCCAGGCGCACGGGTTGGCCGGCCAGGTGCAGCGCGCGCGCGGTCTGCAGCGCGAATTCCTCGGCCTGGCCGGTCTGGCTGGCGTGCAGCACCAGCATGGGCGCGCTGCCGCCGGCCGCCGGCAGCAACTGCGCGGCGGTGCGGGCCTGCGCCTGCAGGTGGCGCCGGTGGCGCCAGGCGACGGCGGCGCACAGCAGCAGGTACAGGGCGATCAGCGCGATCGCCAGCGGCAGGCGGCCGGCGATCACAGCGCGAGTTCCTGCAGCGCGGGCGTCCAGGCCTCGGCGAAGCGGCCGTCGGCCTCGCGCCAGACGAGCAGGGCGGCCAGGCCTTGTGCCTGCGCCAGCGCGAGGCCGGCCTCGTGGCCGAGCACGGTCAGCGCGGTGGACCAGGCGTCGGCCCACATGGCGCTGTCGTGCACGACGCTGACCGAGGCCATGCCGTGCGTGATGGGCCGGCCGCTGCGCGGGTCCAGCGTGTGCGGCAGCCGCCGGCCGTCGGCCGTGGTGAAGCAGCGGCGGTAGTCGCCCGAGGTGGCGATGGCCAGGCCGTGCAGCGCGAGGCGTGTCGGGGGCAGGCCGCAGTCGGGGGTCGGCGGTTCGAGGTCCACCCACCAGGGCTGGCCGTCGGGCTTGAGGCCGGCGCCGCGCAGCTCGCCGCCGATCTCGACGAGGTGGTCCGGCAGGCCGCATTCCGCCAGCGCGTCGGACACGCGGTCCACGGCATGGCCCTTGGCGATGGCCGACAGGTCCAGCCGCACGCCGCCGGGCTGGGTCAGCCGGCGCTGGTGGGCGTCCCAGCGCAGCGTGCGCCAGTCGCGCTGGGCGGCGGCGATCTGGGCCTCGGTGGGCAGTGCGAAGCCGGGTTCGTCGTGGCGCGGCCGCAGCCAGGCCGGGCCGAAGCCCCACAGCGCGACAAGCTCTCCGGCGCCGGGGTCGTAGGCGCCGTCGCTGGCGGTGGCCACGCGCAGCGCGGCGTCCATGACGGTGGCAAAGCCGGCGGGCAGGGACTGCACATGGCCAGGCGGCGCCACGTTGAAGCGGCTCAGCGCGGAGCTGGCCTCCCAGTGGCTCATTTGCGCGATGACGTCGTTCAGCGTCGCGGCGATCACCGCCTCGATGGCGTCCAGCCGCAGTGCGGCCGGGCCGACGCAGCGCACCGACCATGTGGTGCCCATGCTCTGCCCCTGCAGCGCATGGACGACCTGGCCCCAGGCCGGCGGCTCGCCACGGATGGCGAGTGGCACCAGCACACGGGGCGCGAGGTCGGCGGCAGGCGTCATTTACTTGGGCAGCACTTCGAAGGTGGCGGCCAGGCTGGCGCGCTGAAGCGGCTTGTCGCGCGTGCCCTGCGGCTGGCCTTGCGCCGGGCGCTCGCCGTGGCTGGCGCCGATCAGGTAGCGGCCGGGCTCGGTCCAGCTGACGGAGAACTCGCCCTTGTCGTCGCTGGTGAGGCCTTCCTCGCCCAGCTTGTAGCGGTAGCGGCCGCCCTCACGCTGCAGGCGCAGCGTGGCGTTGGCCAGCGGCTTGCCGTCCAGCAGCAGGCGAAAGCGCGTGGTGTCGCCGTGGCTGAGGTCGGTGACGGGGCCCAGCGGCAGCAGCTCCAGCCCGTCGCCTTCGGGCACGAACGCGAGCTTGCCCGGCTGTTCGCGTGTGACAAAGGTCTGCAGCCGGCTGGTGGAGACGACGAAGCTGGTGATCTCCGCGTCGGCGGGCACATCCTTGGCGAGGTTGGCCTGCGTGCTGCGGAAGCGCTTGGTCTCCGCGCCCTGCTTGTAGCTGCCCATCACGGCCTGGCTGAAGTTGCTGACGCGGTAGGTGCCGTCCAGCGGCAGCTTGACTTCGAAGCTCTCGCGGTGGCGCGAGCTGACGCGGTTCTCGGCCTCCAGCGCCTTGCCGTCCGGGCCGGTGATGCGCAGCACGTCCAGCTTGAGGCCGCGTTCGAACGTGAACAGGCTCTCGGAGACTGCGGCATCGAAGGCGGCCACCGGGGCTTCGCGACCGACGCTGAATTGCGTCTGGTTGGGCAGCAACCAGGTTTGGTGCGCCTGGACGGCGGTAGACAGCAGCGCGGCCGACAGGGCCAGCGCCAGGGGGGCGATGCGGGTGATGACGCTCATGTTTGTCTCCTTGGGGGTCAGGGCTTGACGGTCAGCTGCACGGCGCCGAGCTCGTGCTCGCCCTGGGCCTTGGCTTCGGCGGCGGTCTTGACGGGCCAGGTGAAGGGGATGCGCTGCACCTCGCGGCCGCCGGCCTCGCGGCTGGACTCGATGACCAGCTCGTACTGGCCGGCCGGCAGCTTGGCGAGGTTGGGGTGCTTGTCGAACGAGATGACGTGCTCGCCGGGCGCCCGCGTGGCGCCGCTGACGCCGTCCACCGGCATGGTCAGCTCGCGGCCTCCCTGGCGCCACCACTGGCGCATGTCCTTCAGCCACTTGGTGCCTGCGCTGTTGGGCTTCTTCATGTCGTACCAGACGGCCAGTTGCGCGGCCGCGCCGGGCTCGCCGGCCTTCTCCAGCCACACGCCGATGTAGGGCTTGTGGTACTCGGCGACGTTCAGGCGCGGCACTTCGATCTTGAGCTGCACGGTGGCGGCCCAGGCAGGGCTGCCCACGGTGAGGGCGCCCAGGGCGCCGATAGCGGACAGCGTGGGAGTGAGGCGATGACGGGTCATGGCGGTTCTCGGTTCGAGTGGGAGATTCAGTGGATGAGCAGCAGTGCCAGCAGCGCCGGCAGCACGAAGCCGATGCCCACCAGCGGCCAGGTGCTGGGGCGGTGGGTGGCGTGGTACTTCAGGATCAGCAGCCCGGTGATGCAGAACACCAGGCAGGCGATGGCGAAGATGTCGAGGAACCAGCTCCAGGCCGTGCCGGTGTGGCGGCCCTTGTGCAGGTCGTTGAGGTAGGAGATCCAGCCGCGGTCGGTGGACTCGTACTCGGCGGCGCCGCTGCGGCGGTCGATGCGCAGCCAGGCGTCGCCGCCCGGGCGGGGCTGGGCGACGTAGATCTCGTCGGCCGTCCATTCGGCGGCGAGCGTGCCGTCAAAACTGCGCGGCAGCGTGCGGCCCGTCCAGGCCTGCAGCGCGGCGGGCAGGGGCTTGTTCTCGTCGACGGCATCGTCGGCCGCGTGCACCAGCGGCAGCAGTTCGGCGGGCAGCTGCAGCTGGCGCTGCACGATCTGCGGCTTGGCCTCGATGCTGCTGGCGTGGTTGAGCGTGATGCCGGTGATGGCGAACAGCATCATGCCGACCAGGCACATCGCCGAGCTGATCCAGTGCCAGGTGTGCAGCTGTTTGAGCCAGCCGGGGCGGTGCTTGGTGGCGCTCACAGCTCCGCCCATTGCCGCAGCAGGTTGTGATAGTGGTGGGTCAGGGCTTGGGTGTCGGCGTCGTCACCCAGGCGGGCGCGCAGGCGCTGGATGGCCTGGTCGAGTTCGAACAGCATGGTGCGGCGGCCGTCGTCGCGCACCATGCTTTGCGTCCAGAAGAAGGAGCACACGCGGGCGCCGCGCGTGACGGGCTCGACGCGGTGCAGGCTGCTGCTTGCGTAGACGACCATGTCGCCGGCCGCCAGCTTGACCTCGTGCTCGCCATAGGTGTCGACGACGATGAGCTCGCCGCCGTCGTACTCCTCGGGCTCGCTCAGGAAGACGGTGGTGGAGACGTCGCTTCGCAGGGGGTGATCGCTGCCGGCCTGGCGCATGATGGCGCCGTCTACGTGCAGGCCGTAGTGCTCGCCGCCTTCGTAGCGATTGAACAGGGGGCTGAGCGTGCGCACGGGCAGCGCGGCCGAGATGAACAGCGGGTGGCGCGCCAGCACCTGGCGGATGTGTTCGCCGATCTGCAGGCCCAGCGGGTGGCCCACGGGCAGCTGGCGGTTGCGCTTGACCAGCGCGCCCTGGGCGCCGACGGTCTCGCGGCCGTCGGTCCAGTCGGCGGCGTCCAGGCCGCGGCGCATCTCGCGCACGTCGTCTTTGCTCAGAACGGCAGGAATGTGGAGAAGCATGGCTGAAGTGGCCAGGCCCGCGTCGGCGGGAAGGTCGACGCGGGCTGGTGTTGGCTAGCTTGAGAAAGGCCTCAGAACGAGAAGCGGCCGGTCAGCGTGACCGAACGCGGCGTGCCCAGGAACAGGCGCGAGCCACCGTTGTTCAGCGCGGCCATGTAGACCTTGTCGGTCAGGTTGGCGACGTTGAGCTGCAGGTTCACGTTCTTGGACAGGCGGTAGGCGGCCATCACGTCCACCACCGAGTAGGCCGGCAGGTTGGGCGTGTTGCCCGGGGTCGCACCAGCGGCCAGTGCGGTGATGACGCGGCGCTGCTCGCCGGTGTGGCGCACGCCGCCGCCGACGGTCAGGTCGTTCCACTGGTACGACGTCCACAGCGTGGCCGAGAACTCGGGTGACCAGCGCACGCCTTCCGTCACCGTGGTGGTGGTGACGCCGTTGGTGGTGCTGAAGCTCTGCTGGTTGATCTGCTTGGTCTTCATGGTCTGCAGACCGGCGGTGACCTGCCAGAAGTTCGTGATCTGGCCGACGGCGGCCAGCTCGATGCCTTCCACGCGGGTCTTGCCACCCTGGATGCTGATCATCGTGACCGGGTCCTGCGTGACCTGCTTGTCGTTCTCGCTGCGGTACAGCGCGGCGCTGAGGTTCAGGCGCTTGTCCAGCAGTTCCCACTTGGTGCCCAGCTCGTAGTTGGTGGCCTCCTGCGGCTCGGCGGTGCCGGCCTGCTGGCCGGTGGCGGCCAGCGTGAAGTTGGTGCTGGCCGGCGGCGTCAGCGAGTTGGCGACCGAGCCGTACACCGTGGCGTTGGGGGCGAACTTGTAGACGGCGCCCAGGTTCCAGCTGGTCAGCCAGTCGGAAGCGCTCAGGTTGGTCGGCACGATCGCGCCGACGCCATAGCCGCGCGGCTGGTAGGTGGCCAGGTTGCCGTTGCTGCCGCCGGTCACCAGCGTGCCGGTGTTGGTGGTGGTGGTGTAGTGCTCCACGCGCAGACCGGCGTTGAGCTTCCAGGCGTCGTTCAGCGTGAGGGTGTCGAAGGCGTAGAGCGCCTGCGTGAAGGTCTTGCCCTCGGTGTCGGCGCCGGTGAACAGCGGCGTGCCCAGCACATCGCCACTGTTGGGCGCGTACAGGTTGGCGGCCGGATTGCTGATGGCGGCGATGGTCTGGCCGTTCAGCACCACGGTGGCCGTGGCGCTGCTGCCGGTGGTAGTGCCGCGCGACAGCTGGCGCTCCACCATCAGCTCCATGCCGGTGGCCAGGTCATGCTTGATGCCGGCAGTCGTGAAGCTGGTGTTCAGGCTGGTCTGGTTGGCCAGGATCTCGTTGGTCTGGTCCACGCGCTGGCGCGAGCGGGCGATGGTCCATTGCGCCTGCGGCAGCAGCACGGCGGTGGCGCCCGTGCCGGTGGCGACTGTGAGGCCGTTGACGCCGGTCAGCACGCGGTCCATGTGGGTGCGGCCGTAGCGCGAGATGTTGCGCACGGTGGTGCCGCTGCCCAGGTCCATCTCCAGCTTGGCCGTGACCATGTCGGCCTCGACCTTCTCGTAGTCGCTGGCGCTGCCGTAGTAGTTGCTCGTGTTGGCGCGCGGCGCGGCCAGCAGGGCCGACTGCACGGTCGCGTTGTTCGCAAAGGTCTGGCCGAAGCCGGGGAAGCCGACCGTGGAAATGCCGCCGTCGGGCGTGTTGTCCTGGCGGGCGTGCTGCGAGTAGACGAAGAAGCGCGTCGGCGTGCCCAGGCCGAAGGCGATGGACGGCGCGATGGCCCAGCCCTTCTTGTCGACGGCGTCGCGGCCCGGCGTGCCGTAGTCCTGCGTCATCACGTTCAGGCGCACGGCCGTGCCTTCGCCCAGGCGGTAGTTGGTGTCCAGCGTGGCGCGCTTGCGGTTGGCGTCGCCCAGCGTGACCGTGGCGTCGGTGATGTTGTCGCGCTGCGGCAGCTTGCTGATCAGGTTGATGTAGCCGGCGCTGGCGCCGCGGCCCGTGTCGGCGCCGGACGGGCCCTTCACGATCTCGATCTGCTCCAGGTTGAACACGTCGCGCGTGACGGCGCCCAGGTCACGGATGCCGTCCACGAAGGTGGAGGTCTGCAGCGCGAAGCCGCGCATCTGGAAGGTGTCGCCGGCCGAGGTGTTGCCGTTCTCGCCCAGCTGCATCGTGATGCCGGGGGTGTTCTGCAGCGCCTCCATCAGCGAGACGGCGCCCTGCTCCTGCAGGGTTTCCTTCTTCACGACCTGGATGGTCTTGGGCGTCTCCAGCAGCGGCTGGGTGATCTTGGACGACGCGCTGACATCAGCCTTGAACGGCACGTCCTTGGCGGCCTGCACCTTGACGGTGGGCAGCGCGGCTTCGTCCTTCTTGGCGGCTGTAGGTGCTTGCTGGGCGGCCACGGGCAGGCTCAGCGCGGCCAGGGCGGCCAGGGCGTGGGGGGCAAGCTTGTGCTTGCGGCTCTTGATCATGGACATGGGGAAATCTCCGAGGGGAATGCAGGCCGACCCGATCAGGCGATGCGACACATCGGCGTGCGGCACCTGGGGTGGCAGTGGACAGGGTGGCGTCAGGATTGACGCAACATGCAAATGCTAATAATTCGCATTTGCTATTGCAAATAAGTTTTGCTGCGCAAGGGCATGGCGTCGCGTGGGAGCGACGCTGCGTGCGCGGCGCTCAGCGTTCGGGTTCGCTGACGAAGCCGACCTTGCTGAGGCCGGCCTTGGAGGCATCGGCCAGCGTCTGGGCGACGGCCTTGTAGGCCACCTCCTGGTCGGCGCGCAGGTGGATTTCGGGTTGCGCGGGCTTGCGGCCTTCGACGAGGAAGCGCGCCTGGGCTTCCTCGCGCGTGACGGTCTCGCCGTTCCAGTAGCGCTGGCCGCTGGCGTCGATGGCGAACTCGATCTTGTCGGGCTTGATCTCGTTGGCCTTGGAGCTGACCTTGGGCAGGTCCAGCTTGACGGCGTGAGTCAGCAGCGGCGCCGTGACGATGAAGATCACCAGCAGCACCAGCATCACGTCGATGAGCGGCACCATGTTGATCTCGGCGACCGGCGCATTGCTGCGCTTGCTGTCGAAGGAGGCGAAGGCCATGGCGCGGGCCTCAGTGCGCGGCGGCCGGCTTGAGCGGGCGCACGGTCGTGGTCTGAGCGGCGGCGCCAGGGGCTTCGCCCAGCGTCAGGAAGCTGTGCAGCTCGTAGGCGAAGGCATCCAGCCGCGCCGACAGCACGCGGTTGCTGCGCGTGAAGGCGTTGTAGGCGATGACGGCGGGAATCGCGACGGCCAGGCCGATGCCGGTCATGATGAGTGCCTCACCCACCGGGCCAGCCACCTTGTCCAGCGTGCCGGCGCCGCTCATGCCGATGGCCAGCAGCGCGTGGTACACGCCCCAGACCGTGCCGAACAGGCCCACAAAGGGCGCCGTGGCACCCACGGTGGCCAGCGTCGTCAGGCCGGACTCCAGCTGCGTGGTCTCTTCATCCAGCACCTTCTTGATGGTGCGGGTGATGAAGTCGGTGGCCGTGCCGGCCTCGCTCAGCTTGGCCGCGCCATAGCGGGCGTGGTGGGCCTGGGCGTGCAGTGCGTGGGCGCTGAGGTGGGAGAAGGGGTCGTGCGCGCCGTGCGTGTTGAGCTCGGCCTGCACGGCATCCAGGCTGCGCGCGTTCCAGAAGAAGTCCAGGAAGGTGGTGGAGCGCTTGTTGCGCAGGAACTGCGACACGCCCTTGGCGATGATCAGGCCCCAGGAGATGACCGACATCAGCACCAGCGCGCCCAGCAGGAACTTGCCCACGGCGTCGGACTGGGCGATGAAATGGCCGAACCCGGGAGCGGGTGCGGCGGCGGTGATGGCGGTGGCGTCCATGAGGGTCTCAGTCAGCGGTCAAAGTTCGTAGGCCAGCGGGGCCAGGGTCTGCCATTCGACGGGCTTGCCGTCTTCCATGTAGGGCGCGAAGCGGGCGCTGCGGATGTCGCTGAGCGCGGCCTGGTCGATGCTCGCGAAGCCCGATGAGCGCTGCACCGTGGCGGCCTTCAGCCGACCCTCGGCATCCACGGTGATGCGCAGCACCACGGTGCCCGACTCGCGGGCCCGCTTGGCCAGGGCCGGGAAGTTCAGCTCCGGCAGCTTCACGTAGCGCACGGCGCTGGGGGCAATCTGGCGCGGGCCTGCGGGCGCGGGCGGTGCCGGTGCGACAGCGGGCGGTGCCGGGGGCGCCGGGGCGACGTTGACCGGGGCCGGAGGTGTGGGCTCGGGCGGCGGCGCCACGAAAGCAGCGGGCGCGGGCGTGGGGCTGGGTGCAGCGGCGATCACCGGCGCAGGTGTCGGTGCCACGCGCTGCGGCGGCGCTGGGGGCGGTGGTGGCGGCGGCTTGGCGGGCTCCGGCGGCGCAATCATGTCCACCATCAGCACGGGCACAGCCTGGGCCACGGCGCTGCGCACGGCGTCCACCTGCATCAGCGCCCAGGCACCGACGAGGTGGGCCGCGAGCACGCCGCCCACCAGGGCACGCCGCCCCACGGCGCCGAGTTCATCGCCGCGCGCGGGCGGCGGCGGCAGCACCACGGGCCGCAGGGGAGCGGGCGGCGCGGTGTCGGCAGGCAGGCTGGAGGCAGGAATCACGCGGGCGGCAATGCAAGTGGGCGCTCAGCCAGCGGTGCCTGCCCCAGGCGGGCACGTCAGCAAACTGGCTTTACACGACAGGCATGGATAGTAACAGGAATGCGAATGATTCCTATTGAATGATTTGCCTGCCCAGCGCGGCTTGTATGCTCGCCGGCCATGAAGACACTCACCCGTTGGCTGTTGCTGGCTGGCGCGCTGCTGCTGGTGGCGCACCTCTACGCGGGCGTCGTCGTGACGAGCTTCACCTCGGCGCTCATCGCGGCGCTGGTGCTCGGGCTGCTGAACACCGTCGTGCGGCCCATCCTCGTGCTGCTGACGCTGCCGGTGACCGTGCTGACGCTGGGCCTGTTCCTCTTCGTCATCAACGCCCTCACCTTCTGGGCGGCCGCCTCGCTGCTGCCTGGGCTGGCCGTCAACGGCTTCTGGGCGGCGCTGATCGGCTCGCTGATCTACAGCCTGTGCGGCATGGTGATCGACGTGGTCGTTGAGCGGCTGTTCCCGGCTGACTGAGCGCGGGCGCTCAGTCCGGCAGCCGCGCGTCCGGCGGGATGTAGCGGCCCGGGTACATCGCGCCCATCAGTGCCTGGCGTTCGTAGGTGAGCGCGCGCAGCCGGGCCTCGATGACGGCGGCTTCCACCTGGTCCGCATCCGGCCGGCGCGACTGGCGCAGGCCGGAGCTCATGCGGTCGATCGCCCCATTGAGGTCGCCGGCAGCCGCCCGCGTTTCCGCCTGGGCGCGCACGGCCCGCAGCGGCTGGCCCAGCTTCTCCCACACGAGCGCCAGCTGCGCCCAGGCCAGTGCATCCAGCGGCTCCAGGCTCACATGGGTCTGCAGCGCGTCAGCCGCGTCGCGCAGCATTGCGTCCCCGGGGGCGCCCGCCAGCGCCAGGCCCACGCGCTGCAGCAGCAGCGGGCGCGACTTCTCGCCCCGCAGCGTTTCCAGCGCGGCCACGCCTTCCATCGGCCGGCCACGGACCTGGGCCAGCTCGGTGCGCAGATAGGTCAGCAGCCGTTTCGCCGCCGCCGTCTCGGAGGGGCTGGGGTTGATGAGCTGCAGCGTGACCTCGGCGCTGCGCAGCGTCGCCTCGGCACGGTCGAAGTTGCGCAGCTTGATCGACGCCAGCGCGGCCGCGTAGCGCGCGCCCAGCTGCTCGTAGCCGCCGCTCTCCTTGATGTTGCGGGCGCCGGCGTCGTAGTTCTCCAGCACCTTCCAGGCGTCCACGCGCTGGTCCATCAGCACGCGGGCCCGCGCCGCGATCAGCGCATGCTCAGCCAGCCCGCGCGGCCGCGAGAACGGCTCCAGCGCCAGGCGCGTGCGCGCATCACCGATGCGCTCGCTGGTCAGCGGGTGGCTGCGCAGGTACGGGTAGGCGCCATCGTCCATCAAATGGTAGGCCTGCTCCATGCGCTCGAACATGCTGACCATGCCGCTGCCCGCGAACCCGGCCTCCACCAGCACGTTGAAGCCCACGCGGTCGGCCTCGCGCTCCATATCGCGCGAGAAGTTCAGCGACATCTGAGCGGCCGCCGCCTGCCCGCCGACGATGCCCGCGTTGGCCATGTCAATGTTGCCGCGAGAGGCCGCCAGCACGCCGAGCAGCAGGCCGGCGATGGCCACCATGTTGTTCTTGGAATCGCCCGCGATGCGCCGGGCGATGTGGCGCTGCGTGACGTGCGAGATCTCGTGGCCGATGACCGAGGCCAGCTCGTCGCGCGACACCGTCATCGCAATCAGCCCCAGGTGCGTGCCGACAAAGCCGCCCGGCATCGCGAACGCGTTGATGCTCTTGTCCTCGACGAGGAAGTGCTCCCAGGCCAGCCGCCCCTGCTCGTCGCTGATGTGGCCCAGCTTGCGCGCGGCTGCGATCAGCGGGTTCCAGATGCCGGCCATGTATTCCTGCAGCAGCGGGTCGTGCACGTAGGCCGGGTCCACCCGGATCATGCGCATGTAGCGCTCGCCCAGCTGCCGCTCGGTGTTGATGTCCAGGTCCTGCGAGACCGAGTCGCCCAGTGCCGGCAGGTTGACCTGCGCATGCAGCGGCGCGCCCGGCAGGGCCAGTGTGGCAGCGGCGAGCAGCGTGAGCAGAGGGCGGGTGGCGAACGAGGTGGTCATCTGGCAGGGGCTCCGGCCGCCGACGGCTCAGGCCCGGGCGGCTGTCTATGATGCCTGCAAGCCACCGGCTCAATGTTTCGTGAAGATGAAGCCCCTCGCATGACCTCCCCGCTGACCCACTTTGATGCCCAAGGCCAGGCCCACATGGTGGACGTGTCCGCCAAGGCCGAGACGCACCGCGTGGCCGTCGCGGCCGGCGAGATCCGCATGCAGCCGGCGACCTTCGCGCTCATCGCCAGCGGCACCGCCAAGAAGGGCGACGTGCTGGGCGTGGCGCGCATTGCGGCCATCCAGGGCGCCAAGCGCTGCAGTGACCTCGTGCCGCTGTGCCACCCCTTGCCCATCACGCGTGTGAAGGTCGAGTTCGAGCTGGACGAGGCTCACAGCCGCGTGCTGTGCCGCGCCCAGGTGGAGACGCTGGGCCGCACGGGCGTGGAGATGGAAGCGCTTTGCGCCGTGCAGGTGGGCCTGCTGACCGTCTACGACATGTGCAAGGCCGCCGACCGCGGCATGGTCATCGCCAACGTGCGCGTACTGGAGAAGCAGGGCGGCAAGTCGGGCGAGTGGCGCGCCGTCGAGTCAGCGGAGTGAGCGCCAGTCGATGACTGTCGACGCGGGCTGGCACTGCACCATGGGGGCCGATGCCGGCTCGGTGCAACTGGCAAACCAGCCGTCCCCGGTGGGGTTGCGGAACTCGCGCAGGCGGTCCGCCAGGTAGCGCGCGCCGTCGAGGTCGCCCGTCGCCTCCAGCGAGCGCGACCAGTGCATCAGCAGCCGGGCATCGATGAGGCTGAACGCCGTGCGCCGCGTGGCGGCCAGCGCCGCCGGGCCCGGGGGCTGGCTGGTGGCTGCCGCGTAGTCGGCCTGGTGCGCAAAGAACGGCGACGCCTGACCGGCGGCGATGCGCTGCCCCAGCGGCAAGGCATCCTCGCCCGGCGCGTAGATGGCGACGATGCGCTGGTAGTCCCACACCGCAAACAGGCTGCCGGCCACCAGCACAGCGCCCGCCAGGCTCAGCGGCACCGACGAGGCCGTGCGCCCGCGTTCGCCGGCCGGCAGTGCCAGCCCCAGCGCAAAGCAGGCGGGCAGCAGGAAGTAGGCATACCACAGCGGGTACTCCAGCAGGCTGTGCAGGCCGATGGTCAGCACGATCATCAAGGCAGCCCGGCGCAGCGGCGCGTCCTCATCGGCCCGCGCGGCGCCTCGCCAGGCCTGCCACAGCGCCCAGCACAGCAGGGCCAGCACGGCACCCGCCCACGGCAGCCCCAGCTCGACCGCCAGCTGCGACGGCAGGTTGTGCGTGTGGTCGAAGAAGGCGATCGGGCGTGCGGGGAACGGTGTCAGGCTCCATGCGAAATTAAAGCTACCCCAGCCCACGCCGACCAGCGGATGCGCCAGCGTCAGCGCCCAGGCGTCGCGCAAGATGGCCAGCCGCGATGGCGAGCCCGCGCCCTCCGACAGCCGCGACGCGGCACCGAAGGCATGGCCCTCAGCCGACCACTGCGCCATCAGCCACCAACTCAGGCCCAGCATCAGCGGCGTGGCCAGCAGCGCCAGGCGCGCCGTGCGCGACAGCCGGCGATCCACCAGGCCCCAGATCGCCAGCATCGCGATGCCGATGAAGCCCGTGCGTGACGCGCTCAACACCACCGTGAACACGCTCGCGAACAGCAGCGGCGCCAGCAGCGCGCGCCAGCCTCGCTTCTCAGTGATGAAGACGGCCGCCACGGCCATCCACATCATCAGGCTGGCCAGGTGGTTGGGCTGGCGCAGGTTGCCCACGGCCCGGCCGGCAATGCCGGAGCGGGCGATGACGGTGCCGTTGGCCAGGTCCGGCGCGAACACCTGCACCAGGCTGATGGCCACGGTGAGCAGGCCAGTGACGAGCAGACCCCAGGCCAGCGCCTCGCCGGCCGTGCGGCGCGCAACGGGAGACAGGCCTTGCGCCAGCAGCAGCACCGCCAGCCCCGCGCCCAGGATGGCCGCAGCCCCCAAGCCCAGCGACGGCGGCAGTCCACGCCACAGCACGGATGAGAGTGGGGCGACGAACAGCAGCGCCAACGCCAGCGAGGCGGGCGACGTGAGTCCGCCGCGCCAGTTCGGCACGGCACGCGCGCACAGCAGCAGTGCCAGCCCCCAGCCGGCCAGCGCGAGCAGCTGGTTGTAGAGCGTGGCGGCGGGGGTCTGGTTGAAGGCCAGCAGCGGGGGTAGGAGCGTGGCCAGCGCGATAGCGGGGATGCTCGTATCGGCCAATGCGGCCGGGGACCTGGAACCGGTCATGTGCGGTCAATCGGAGGTTGTGACCCGCAATGCGCGGGATAGCGGCCGCCTCAGAGCCAGCCTTGTTGCCAGAACCGCGGACGCGGCTTCTGGTCGGCAGTCGTGACCGGGCTGAGGTCGGAAATGCGCGGCGGATCGTACTGCCATTGCTGCCAGGTCACGGCTGCCAGCCAGAGCTGCACCGTCATCAGCGGCAGCATGGGCAGCAGGCTTGCGCGCCTGCGCTGCGACAGGGCCGTCGTGTGCGGGAGTTCGGCCCACAGTAACCCATAAACCAACGCGATCCAGACCTGCGATACCGGCATCACGAAGTTGCCTGAGAAACCCGCATCCACCAAGGCGGCGACGATCGCGGCGCCCAGCGCAGCTGTCATTCCGTGTTGTGTCGAGCGGGTCTGCCGTAACGTTGTCGAGGCCCGCCACAGCGGCAGCAGCAGCAGGGCCAGAAGTAGGAGCAGCGACGGCAGCCCGAACTCGGCAGCCCATTGCAGATAGAGGTTGTGTGGGTGCGCGCCTTTCGGGTGAGCCAGCGCGGCGAAATGCATGGGGCCGGCGCCGAGCCACGGGTGGGCCTGGATCTGTTCCAGCGCCGCAGACAGAAGAAGGTCGCGGGAATGACTGCTGCCGAGCTCTTGCACACTCGCGAACTGGCCTGCCCAGTTCCGGTTCAGCAAGCGCGGCAAGGCGACGAAGAGCGACAGATGCAGCCCCGCCCCCAGCAGCGCGCTCAGTGCCAGTCGGCGCCACAGGGCCGTGGCCCCGACGCATGCGCACCAGACGGCGGCGACAGCCAGCGCCAGCAGGCTGGCCCGCGCGAGGTCCATGAACAGCCAGGCGAAGTGCAGCGATGCCACGCCCAGCGCAACACGTCGCCGCTTTTGGCCAGGGGCTGCCACAGACCAGCCCAGCAGCACAGGCACAGCCAGCGTCTGGGCGTGGTTGAAGAAGCGTGGGTTGTCGAAGCCCAGATGCAGCATGCGCGCGTTCAGCGGCGCCCCTTCGGCGAGCGCTGCAGCATAGATGCCGAGGGTCAACGTGAAGTACGCGCAGCTAGCGGCTAGCAGCGCGTCGTAGACCCATCCGACCGCCGCGCTTCGTGCCGCGCGGTACGCCTGGCGTGCCACGACGGCCAAGCCCAACAGCAGCGCCACCTCTTGAGCCGCAGCGCCGAACTGCGCTGCCGTCAGTAGCGACCCTAGCGCTAGAGTCAGGCTGGCGGCGCCACAGCCCAATAGTGACCGGTGCTTCGTCCATTCAGGTACCGCCGGCGAGAACAGGGCGAGGCTGGTCACGACAGCCAGCAAGCCCACTTGCAGGAGCCGGCTGCCGTCGTGGCTGGAGACCGCAAACGGCAGCAGTGGCGCGACAGCCAGATAGGTGATGCTGGCGGCAAGCGCTGCAGTGGCGGGCGTGTCGCGTTCCATGGTTGGTAGTGACGTGGCGCGGCGGCGCTGTAAAACTGAAAAAGGGGCCTAAGCCCCTTTTCTGTTTCAAACCTCGGCAGGTCAGGTGCCGGCGTTGTTCTTCTTGAGCGATTCGATGAGAACCGTATTGTCGGTACCAGTGATGGTCGTATCGGTGTTCCAGATCACGGCGTCGCCGACGACGTTCGCGACCTTGAACGTGATCGTCTTGCCAGCGGTGTCTTTGCCGATGTCATTCAGCGTCAGGGTGATGTCGCCGTCTACCACGGCCACCGAAGCGACTTCCTTGGTAGCCACGGTAGCGGGAATGCCATTCGTGCTGAGGTTGCAGCCGGTCTTGACACCGCCCTTTTCTTGGATGCACAGCGCGACAGCGCTCTTGTACGCATCGCCCACGGTGATCGCGTTGGCCGCCTTGGCGCGCGACGTGTAGGTGCGGTACTGCGGCAGCGCCACAGCGGCCAGGATGCCGATGATGGCCACGACGATCATCAGTTCGATCAGGGTGAAGCCCTTCTGGGCTTGGGTGCGTGCGTTCAGTTGCATGTCAGTACTCCAGGGAGAGGGGTTGGGGGTGAGGACAGTCCCCTTGAATGCAGGGCGCGTGCCAGCTTTTTGAGGGCCTGGGCGCGTGCAAAAGCGCACGATTGACGGCCCAGTTCGGCGGGCGCTGACAAAAATCGTCACTTCGCGCTGCCGCGTTTTGTCAGATGGGCGGATTGGGGCAAGAAACGTCAGGCATGAAAAACGGCGCCGAAGCGCCGTGGGTGTAACCGAGCTCACGCGCTGTTACAGCGACATCACCTGGCCCGCCTGCAGGGCGGAGATGCGGTGTGGGCTGTCCAGCCGCTGCACGCCCTGCATGACGGCATCCATCTCACCGGGCTTGATGTGCGTGATGCGCACATCCACGCTGCCGTCGAGGTGGCTCAGTTCCTGGCCGAGGTCGGTGGGGCACAGGTGTTGGCTGACATGGGCCAGCGCGATCTCGTCGTCGCTGAACGCGGTCTCGATGACGAGGTGGGACAGCCGCAGTTCCGCCAGCCGGCGCCACAAGGCCGGGTTGGGGCCGGTGTCGCCGGTGAACACCCAGTGTGCGTGGCCGCTGGCCGGGCCGCCGTCCACGGCAAAGCCGACGGCGGGCACGGTGTGGACCGCCGACAGCACCTCCACGAAGCGGCCGCCCAGTGCAAGCCGGTCGCCCACCTGGAAGGGGTGCAGGCTCAGCACCGGGGCCTCGCGGCTGGGCAGGCGGGTGAAGTCGGGCCAGATGGCGCCGTTGAAGACGTGTTGCTGCAGCGCGGCCAGGGTTTCGGGCAGCGCGTGGACCTGGATGGGCGGGCGGCCGGCCGCAGCGCGCAGGCGCAGCACGGCGTCGGCCAGCAGCGGGATGCCCAGCACATGGTCCAGGTGGGAGTGCGTGAGCAGGATGTGGTCTATGGCGGCCAGCGCGTCCAGCGGCAGGTCGCCCACGCCGGTACCGGCGTCGATGAGGACATCGTCGTCCAGCAGGAAGGCAGTGGTCTTGCAGCCGGCGGCGATGGCGCCGGAGCAGCCCAGGACGCGGATGTTCATGCGGTGCGGTGGCTCGGGATCGGTGGCCTCGCAGTGTGCGAGGTGGAGCCAAGAATGTACGCACCCGTCCCCGGGGGCTGTCGGTCGGAATACCGGGTTGGGGCCATCCCCGGCGTGAGGATGTCACGCCGCCGCTGGGGCTGGCGGCGTGCGCCCTCAGCCCTGCACGAATTGCATCTGCGTGCCGGCCAGTTCGATGAGGTCGCCGGTGCGCAGCGCCATGGATTCGCCGGTCAGCGGGATGCCGTTGACGCTGGGGCGCTGGGCGCCTTCGACGTGGGCGAACACATAGCCGGTGGGGCGCTTGGTGATGGAGGCCACCTGCACGCCGGGCTTGCCCAGCGTTGTGACGACCTTGGTCAGCGCGACCTCGCGGCCCGCCGCCGCGCCGGTCAGCACTTTGATGGCTGCGGGGCCGACGGCGGGAGCGCCACCGCCCAGGCCGCCGAAGGAGGAGCCGGTGCCGGCACTGCCGCCGAGGCCGGGCACGGCCGCGCCCGGCTTGAGGATCATGGTCTTCTCGTAGTCGCCGCCGTCATTGAGCAGGAACTTGATCTTGTACTTGCCGATCTCGACGGTGTCGTTGTCCGCCAGCAGCTGCTTCTTGATCGCCTTGCCGTTGATGTAGGTGCCGTTGGTGGAGTTGAGGTCTTCGATGAAGACGTCGTTGCCCACCATCTGCAGCACGGCGTGCTCACCCGAGACGGCCAGGTTGTCGATGACGATGTCGTTGTAGGGACGCCGACCCAGTGTGGTCTTGTCCTTGGTGATCTGCACCTCCTTGATCACGACGCCGTCGAGCGAAACCACCAGTTTGCCCATGAATGACCTCAAGTTCTGTTGTTCGTGCCGCGACTCTCAGGCGGGGATGTCAGTTGCCGCCACGCCGTCCGAAGGGCCACCAGCCCCGCCCTTCGGTGCGTTGACGGCCCTCCGCGCGGGCCAGGATGAGAGCGATGTTATCGCGGCCGCCATGGTCATTGGCCGCATTGATCAGTGCCTGCGCCGCCTCCGGCAGCGTTGCGTGCGCATTGAGCAACGCAGCGATGCTGTCGTCCGGCAGCATGTCGGACAGGCCGTCGGAGCAGAAGAGGTAGGTGTCGCCCGCTTGCACCTCGTGCAGGTGCAACTCCATCAGAACTGTGTCTTCGACACCCACGGCGCGCGTGACGAGGTTCTTGTTGGTGGAGTAGGCCGCCTCTTCTACGGTCAACAGGCCGGCGTCGATCTGTTCCTGCAGCAGCGAGTGGTCGCGCGTGATCTGGGTGAACTGGCCGGCGCGCAGACGGTAGCCGCGTGAGTCGCCGACGTGGCCCAGCAGCAGGCCTTCGGGGCGGAACACGCCCAGCACCAGCGTCGTGCCCATGCCGGCGTACTGCGGGTTGGTGTTGGCGGCGTTGAAGATGGCACGGTTGGCGTTGTCCACGCAGATGTCCATCGCGCGCTTGACTTCTCCGGCACGGGCCTCGCGGCCGGCGTCCTTGAGCCAGCGCCCGAGCTCGGTGCTGATGAAGCCGGTCAGCATCTGGCTGGCGACCTCGCCGGCGTTGTAGCCACCCATGCCGTCGGCCAGCACCGCCAGGCCGGCGGCTTCGTCCAGCGCGACCGAGTCTTCGTTGTTGTCGCGCGCGCGGCCCACGTCGGTGGCGCTGAAGAACTCCAGGATCATGAGGCTCGGGCGGGGTCTTGGGGCTCGTGGGGCTCGCCGGCAGGCGCGGAGGAGCGGCGATTCTGCCCTGCTTCCTCTGGCGTCAAGCGCAGTGTTTGTGCGAAGGCTTCATCCTGGGGACGGGCGGCCCCGGGTTCGCTGGCGGCCGGCTCGGCCTGCAGGTCCATGATGAGCACAGCCTCCAGGTCGCGCGCCATCTGTTCCCCGCTGGGGTAGCGCAGCTCCGGGCGCTTCTCCAGGGCCACGGTCAGCACCAGCGCCAGCGATTCGGGCAGGCTGGGGCGGTGAATCCTCACGTCGGGCGCGGACTCGGTGGCGATCTGCTGCATCAGCCTTGCCATGGAGTCGCTCTGGTGTGGCAGCACGCCGGTCAGCAGCTGATACAGCAGCACGCCCAGGGAGTACAGGTCACTGCGCCCGTCGACCGTCAGGCCTGCCAGCTGCTCCGGTGACATGAAGGACGGCGTGCCCAGCACCAGGCCGGTCCGCGTGCGGCTGCCGTCGCCGACGCGGGCGATGCCGAAGTCCATCAGCTTGAGGCTGCCGTTGACGCGGTCCAGCATCACGTTGGCGGGCTTGATGTCCCGGTGGACGACGCTGCGGCTGTGGGCGTAATGCAGCGCACGCGCCAGCCGCGCGCCGAGCTGCACGACTTCGCGCACGGGCAGCAGCTGGCCGGGCTTGGTGAAGAGGCTGAGGTCGCGGCCCAGCACGTACTCCAGTGCGATCCAGGCATCGCGGCCGTCCTGGCCGGCGTCGACCACCTGCAGGATGTCCGGGTGCTCCAGTTGCCGCGCGGCCCGGGCTTCGCGCATGAAGCGCTCGCGCACATCGACCAGGTCTTCGGCCGAGAACTCGCGGCTCAGCGCCAGCCGCTTGACGGCCACCTGCCGACCGGTGGAGCGCTGTGTGGCCTTGTAGACGATGGCCATGGCACCGCGGCCGATTTCGGCGCCGAGTTCGAAGTCGTGCAGTTCGGGGGGCGCGGGCGCCGGTTTGACCGACGCGGCAGATGTGCCCGGCGCCTGGGTTTGCTGCACAAGGGGCAGCGTGGACAGTTCGCTGGGCACGGCCTCGTCGCCCGCACGCCCGATGAGGCGCTGCCAGAACCCAGGTTTGCCGCTAGCCATGGTGAACATCTTAGGGGGCTGGACCGACCAAGAAAAAAGCCGCTGGTTTCCCAGCGGCTTTCGAGCTTGAGCGCGAGGTGCAGCTTACAGCAGGCCCTTGAGCAGGCGACCCATCTCGGACGGGTTGCGCGTGATCGTGAAGCCGCACTCTTCCATGATGGCGAGCTTGGCATCAGCTGTGTCGGCACCGCCGGAGATCAGCGCGCCGGCATGGCCCATGCGCTTGCCGGGAGGGGCGGTGACACCGGCGATGAAGCCGACGATGGGCTTCTTCATGTTGGCCTTGCACCAGCGCGCGGCTTCCGCCTCGTCCGGGCCGCCGATCTCGCCGATCATGATGACGGCGTCGGTGTCCGGGTCGTCGTTGAAGGCCTTCATCACGTCGATGTGCTTCAGGCCGTTGATCGGGTCGCCACCGATGCCGACCGCCGACGACTGGCCGATGCCCAGTTCGGTCAGCTGTGCCACGGCTTCATACGTCAGAGTGCCGGAGCGCGACACGACGCCGATGCGGCCCTTGCGGTGGATGTGGCCCGGCATGATGCCGATCTTGATTTCTTCCGGCGTGATCAGGCCCGGGCAGTTGGGGCCCAGCAGCAGCGTGCGCTTGCCGCCGGCGGCTTCCTTGGCCTTCATCTTGTTGCGCACTTCCAGCATGTCGCGGACGGGGATGCCTTCCGTGATGCAGATGGCCAGGTCCAGGTCGGCCTCAACGGCTTCCCAGATGGCGGCAGCGGCGCCGGCGGGCGGCACATAGATCACCGAGACGGTCGCGCCGGTCTGGCCGGCGGCTTCCTTGACGGTGGCGTAGATGGGGATCTCGGAGAACTTCTCGCCTGCCTTCTTCGGGTTCACGCCCGCGACGAAGGCGTTCTTGCCGTTGGCATAGGCCTGGCAGCCCAGCGTGTGGAACTGGCCGGTCTTGCCAGTGATGCCCTGGGTGATGACCTTGGTGTCTTTGTTGATGTAGATCGACATGGTGTGGAACTCCTGGGCTTTACTTGACGGCGGCGACGATCTTGGTCGCGGCTTCGGCCATGGTGTCGGCCGCAATGATGGGCAGGCCCGACTCGGCCAGCATCTTCTTGCCCAGTTCTTCGTTGGTGCCCTTCATGCGCACGACCAGCGGCACGGACAGGTTCACGGCCTTGCAGGCGGTGATGACGCCTTCGGCGATGGTGTCGCACTTCATGATGCCGCCGAAGATGTTGACCAGGATGCCCTTGACTTCCGGGTTCTTCAGCATGATCTTGAAGGCTTCGGTGACCTTCTCGGCCGTGGCGCCGCCGCCGACGTCCAGGAAGTTGGCCGGCTCACCGCCGAACAGCTTGATGGTGTCCATCGTGGCCATGGCCAGACCGGCGCCGTTCACCAGGCAGCCGATGTTGCCGTCCAGCGAGATGTAGGCCAGGTCGAACTTGGAGGCTTCGACTTCAGCCGGGTCCTCTTCGTCCAGATCGCGGTAGGCGACGATCTCGGGGTGGCGGAACAGTGCGTTGGCGTCGAAGTTGAACTTCGCGTCCAGGGCCATCAGGTTGCCCTTGGAGTCGCAGTTCAGCGGGTTGATTTCCACCAGCGACGCGTCCGTCTCCATATAGCACTTGTAGAGCTTGGCGAAGATGTCGACGGCTTGGTCGATGGAGCCGCCGGTCAGGCCGATGGCGGCAGCGATCTTGCGCGACTGGGCTTCGGTCAGGCCGGCCAGCGGGTCGATCATCTCGGTGATGATCTTCTCGGGCGTGCTGTGGGCCACTTCTTCGATGTCCATGCCGCCTTCGCTCGAGGCGATGAAGGCCACCTTCTGAGTGCCGCGGTCGGTGACCAACGAGACGTACAGCTCGTTCTTGATGTCAGCGCCGTCTTCGATGTACAGGCGGCGAACCTTTTGGCCTTCCGGGCCGGTCTGGTGCGTCTTGAGCTGCATGCCCAGGATGCCTTCGGCCTTTTCCTTGACGTCGTCGATGGTCTTGGCGACCTTGACGCCGCCGCCCTTGCCGCGGCCACCGGCGTGGATCTGTGCCTTCACGACCCAGACCGGGCCGCCCAGCTTCTGGGCCGCTTCAACGGCTTCCTGCACGGTGAAGGCCGGGATGCCGCGCGGCACCGGCACGCCGAACTGGCGCAGGATTTCTTTGCCCTGGTATTCGTGGATTTTCATGGCTGGGTCTTTCGGGTCGGGGGAGTCAGGAAGCGGTCGAGGCTGGCGCTGCGGACAGGTGCCAGCGGGGATAGAACTGGGCGACGGTGGCGCTGTCCCGGCGCAGGGCATGACAGCGGTCGAGCTGGTAGGGCGGGTTGCCGGCGGCATCGCCCTCGCGGGTGTCGATGACCGACCCTGCCAGCGCCTGGATGACGGCGGTCGGCAGGATCTGGCAGAGCTCGGTGATGTGGGTGCAACCCTGCGTGCCGCCCAGGCGGTCGGTCACGGCCTGGCGGAAGCCCTTCATCAGGTTCAGACCGACAAGGCGTGCATAGGCATCACCGTGCTCGCCGCATGCGGGGGCGTAGGGCATCCAGCGCGTGTCGGAGGCGGCCGCCGTGATGGTCAGCTGGGCGTCCACGGTCAGCTGCAGTTGCATCTCGTGGATGGGGTCGCCGGCCTTGCGGGTGCTGCCGGCCAGCGGAACGTCGTGCGACTTGGTGTCGCTCAGGCTGGCTTCGACGTCGAACAGGCCGTCATCGCGCGCGAACACCTGCACATCGAGGGCGCGGCGATGCAGCGGGCGGCGCGTGATGGACGGGTGGGCGGGGGGCATGCAGCAGGGCGGGCGAAACAACCCGGCCAGTGCCGGGGTACGGCGGTGGGACCGGCTCTCAGGGCCACTTTGCCAAGGAGCTGGGAGGTGTGTAACCGGATGAACCGCCGTTTTGGCGGCAACCAGCAATGTAGCACGCTGGGGAAAAATGCCGATCTGCGCGCCGTCAAGCCGGCCTCAACCCTTGAGCAAGCGGCGCACCAAATCGGGGGCAAATCCGCGGGTCAGCAGGAAACGCGTCTGGCGCGCCAGCTCCAGGGTGTCGCGAGACGGCATGGCCCCGAAGCGCTTGTGCCAGACCTCGCGGGCGCGTTCCAACTCGGTTTCACGCAGCGCGACCTGTTGTTCGGCATCCAGTTTCAGCCCGTGGCGGGCCAGTTCCTGCTGGATGCGCTGCGTGCCAAAGCGATTGGCGCGCACATGCAGTCGCGACTCGATGAAACGGCTTTCGTCGAGGTAAGCCTCGGCCGCCAACTGGTCGAGCAGCGGGTCGACTATGGCGGTGAAGTCGGCGTCAGGCGCAGCGTCGTCCCCGGCGCCTGGCACGTCGCTGTCATCTCGGAAAGAAGTGCTCTCCGACGAGGCTGCCCGCCGGGCCAATTGCTGCTGGATGCGCAGCAGTTTGCGCCGCAGTTCAGACCGGCTGTGTTCCCGTTGGGCCAGCAGCCCGATGGCGCGCGCCTTCAGTGACAGGGGCGCGCGTGTCGCCATAGTGCCCGCGAGACTGGGCTTGTGTTTACTCGTCGCCGGCGGCCGACGCCGCCTGAGGCGCAACACCCACGGCCTCGCGGATGCGGTTTTCGATCTCGTGGGCGATGTCGGGGTTCTCGCGCAGGAACTCGCGGGCGTTGTCCTTGCCCTGGCCGATCTTCTCGCCCTTGTAGGCGTACCAGGCGCCCGACTTGTCGACGATCTTGTGCAGCACGCCCATGTCGACGATCTCGCCCTCGCGGCTGATGCCCTCGCCGTACAGGATGTCGAACTCGGCCGTCTTGAACGGGGGGCTGACCTTGTTCTTGACGACCTTGACCTTGGTCTCGGAGCCGATGACTTCCTCGCCCTTCTTGATGGAGCCGATACGGCGGATGTCCAGGCGCACGGAGGCGTAGAACTTCAGCGCATTGCCGCCGGTGGTGGTTTCGGGCGAGCCGAACATGACGCCGATCTTCATGCGGATCTGGTTGATGAAGATGACCGTGCAATTGGTCTTTTTGATCGTGGCGGTCAGCTTGCGCAGGGCCTGGCTCATCAGGCGGGCTTGCAGGCCGGGGAGTTGGTCGCCCATCTCGCCTTCGATTTCGGCCCGGGGCGTCAGCGCGGCGACCGAGTCGATGACGATGAGGTCCACGGAGCCGGAGCGCACCAGCGCATCGACGATCTCCAGGGCCTGTTCACCGGTGTCGGGCTGGCTGATGAGCAGGTCGGTCAGGTTGACGCCCAGCTTTTGCGCGTACTGGATGTCCAGCGCGTGCTCGGCATCGATGAAGGCGCAGGTGCCGGAGAGCTTCTGCATCTCGGCAATGACCTGCAGCGTCAGCGTCGTCTTGCCGGAGGACTCGGGGCCGTAGATCTCGATGACGCGGCCGCGCGGCAGGCCGCCGACGCCCAGCGCGATGTCCAGCCCCAGCGAGCCGGTGGAGACGATCTGGATGTCTTCCAGCGCCTCGCCCTCGCCCAGTCGCATGATGGAGCCCTTGCCGAACTGCTTCTCGATCTGCGCGAGGGCGGCTTGCAGGGCCTTGGCTTTTTCGGTGTTCAGGGCTTTGACGGGGGCGTCCATGTGGTTCTCCAGAGAATGGAATGAATTATGGGGCAATATGTATGTTTGTACAGTGGTTTGTCCCCAGGCTTGATGAATCATCGGCGATGGGTGGCTCATGACGTGAGCCATGGGCGCACCGCCTAACATCGGGCGAGGAGACAAGACCATGCGCATCCTGATTGCGGAAGACGACCAAGTGCTGGCCGATGGCCTGCTGCGCGCGCTGCGGGCCTCGGGCTATGCCGTGGACCGGGTGATGTCGGGCACGGAGGCCGACACGGCCCTGGCGACCCATGAGTTCGATCTGGTGATTCTGGACCTGGGCCTGCCGCGCCTGCATGGGCTGGAGGTGCTGCGCAAGCTGCGCGCTCGCGGGTCGACGATGCCTGTGCTGATCCTGACCGCGGCCGACAGCGTCGAGCAGCGCGTCAAGGGCTTGGACCTGGGCGCCGACGACTACATGGCCAAGCCGTTCTCGCTGCAGGAGCTGGAGGCCCGCGTGCGGGCGCTGACGCGCCGCGGCCTGGGCACGGCCAGCAGTGTTATCAAGCACGGGCCGCTGAGCTTCGACGCCACCGGCCGCGTGGCCTACATCAACGACCAGATGCTGGAGCTGTCGGCGCGCGAGTTGTCGCTGCTGGAGGTGCTGCTGCAGCGAGCCGGGCGGCTGGTCAGCAAGGATCAGCTCGTCGAGCGCCTGTGCGAATGGGGTGAAGAGGTCTCGAACAACGCGATCGAGGTCTACATCCACCGGCTGCGCAAGAAGATCGAGCAGGGGCCGATCCGCATCGCGACCGTGCGTGGCCTGGGCTACTGCCTCGAGAAGATCTCGTCCTGATGGCCAAGGAGGGCGCCAGCCCCCAGCAGGGCTCGCTGTTCGGCGAGATCCTGGACTGGATGCTCGCGCCGCTGCTGCTGATCTGGCCGATCAGCGTGGCGCTGACCTGGCTGGTGGCGCAGGGCATCGCCAGCCGGCCCTACGACCGCGAGCTCGGCGAGATGGCGCGCAGTCTGGGCCAGCAGGTGGCTTCGGTGGAGGCGCCCAGTCGCGGGCGGGATCGCTACGCGCTGGCACCAGAGGCCGCAGCGCTGCTGCGCGTAGATGCATCGGACACGGTCTTCTACCAGGTGCTGGGCTTGCGGGGCGAGTTGCTCAGCGGTGATGCGACCTTGCCCGTGCCCACGCCGGACGGGCCGATCGCGCCCTGGGAGCTGCATTTCCGTGATGACGAGGTGGGCACGGACGGCGTGCGCGTGGCCTACCTGTGGGTGGCGCCCGAGGGCGAGGTGGCGCCGGGCCGGCTGATGCTGGTGCAGGTTGCCGAGACGCTGGGCAAGCGTTCGCGGCTGACCAACGAGATCATCAAGGGCGTCATCCTGCCGCAGTTCGTGATCCTGCCTCTGGCGGTGCTGCTGGTGTGGCTGGCGCTGGCGCGCGGCATCTCGCCGCTGAACGAACTGCAGCGGCGCATCCGCTCGCGGGAGAGTTCGGACCTGTCGCCCATCGACGAGCAGCGCGTGCCCGACGAGGTGGCGCCGCTGGTGCGCGCCATCAACGACCTGCTGGCGCGGCTGGATTCGTCGATGAGCCGGCAGAAGCACTTCCTGGCCGACGCGGCGCATCAGCTGAAGACGCCGCTGGCCGGCCTGCGCACGCAGGCTGAGCTGGTGCAGCGCGAGATCGACGCGGGCCGCTCCAGCCCGGGCGAGCTCAAGCGCTCGCTGGCGCAGATTGCCAAGGCCAGCGAGCGCGCGGCGCACATGGTCAACCAGCTGCTGGCCATGGCGCGCGCGGAGGATGTGGAGCAGGCGCTGCGTCGCGAGCCGGTCAACCTGGCCGAGATCGCCATCGACACCGTGCGCGACTTCGTGCCGCGCGCGCTGGAGCGGCGCATTGACCTGGGCTACGACGGCGTCGTGCCGGACGACAGCCGCCTGTGCGTGCAGGGCCAGCCGGTGCTGATCGGCGAGCTGATCCGCAACCTGGTCGACAACGCGCTGCTGTACACGCCGGCCGGTGGCGTGGTGACGGTGCGTGTGGTGGAAGACCCCTTCGGCCAAGTCGTCGTGCTGCAGGTGGAGGACACCGGCCCTGGCATCGCGCCGGCCGAGCGGGAGAAGGTGTTCCAGCCCTTTTATCGGGCGCTGGGCAGCGGCGTGGAGGGCTCCGGGCTGGGGCTGGCCATCGTCAAGGAGATCGTGCAGCAGCATGACGCTGAGCTGATGCTGGACGACACCCGCGTGCGCCGCGCGGCGGGCGGCGAGTCGCCCGACGGCCAGGGCCCGGGGGCGCGCTTCACGGTGCGCTTCAAGGCCCAGGTGCGCGCGCTGGAGGCGCCCTGAGCGGGTCTGACCGGCGGGCTGCCGCGCAGTGTCAGGTCTTGACGAGCTTCTTGACCCGCGCGATGGACATCAGCATGCCCAGCGACAGCCCCAGCGTCACCATGGCCGTCCCGCCGTAGCTGATGAAGGGCAGCGGCACGCCCACCACCGGCAGGATGCCGCTGACCATGCCCATGTTGACGAACACGTAGGTGAAGAAGGACAGCGTCACCGCGCCGGCCATCAGGCGGCCGAACAGCGTGGGCGCGTCGGACGCGATCATCAGCCCGCGCAGGATCAGCGCCGTGAAGCCGGCCAGCAGTGCCATCGCACCGAGGAAGCCGAACTCCTCGCCGAAGGCCGCGAAGATGAAGTCGGTGGTGCGCTCGGGGATGAACTCCAGGTGGGTCTGCGTGCCCTGCATGAAGCCCTTGCCCGTCATGCCGCCGGAGCCGATGGCGATCTCGCCCTGGATGATGTGGAAGCCCTTGCCCAGCGGGTCCTTGGACGGGTCCAGCAGCGTGCAGACGCGGTGGCGCTGGTACTCCTTCAGCACCGGCCAGGTCACGTCGGGCTGGCAGATGCGCTCCTCGCTGAGCACCAGCGTCGTGATGCCGGCGGCGGCCAGCACGAAGGCCGGGGCGATGAGCTTCCACGGCAGGCCGGCGAAGAAGATCACGTACAGGCCGGCGGCCAGTACGAGGATGCCGGTGCCCAGGTCAGGCTGTTTGGCCACCAGCAGGAAGGGCAGCAGCAGCAGCGCGAACGCGGCCATGAAGTCCGGCCAGCGCAAGATGCCCTCGCGCTTCTGGAACCACCAGGCCAGCATCAGCGGCGTGGCCAGCTTGAGCAGCTCGGACGGCTGGATCTGCGTGATGCCGATGTTGAGCCAGCGCGTCGCGCCCTTCTTGGAGATGCCGAACAGCGCCGTCGCGATCAGCAGCGCGATGCCCAGCGTGTACACGGGCACGGCCAGTGCCATCAGCCGCTGCGGCGGCACCTGCGCCACGATCAGCATCAGCCCCAGGGCCAGCGCCATGTTGCGGGCGTGGTCGACGAAGCGGGTGCCGTGGTCGTAACCGGCCGAGTACATGCACAGCAGGCCCCAGCCGCACAGCCACAGGATGACCAGCAGCAGCGGGACGTCGAAGCCGCGGAGCCAGGGCTTGAGCCGGCTCAGCAGCGGCGGGCGTTCGATGACGGTCATCGCGAGGCTCCCCGGGCGGGTGTGGACGCGGCGGCAGCGGCCGAGGCGGCGGAGGCGGCGGAGGCTGGTGTGGCCGGTGCCGAGGCCGCTTGGCCAGGCAGCGGCACGTCGGCCGCGCGGCGCGGCGTGCCGATGGGGGCGAAGGTCTGGCCCAGCTGCGTCTTGGCGATGTCTTCCTCGCTGGGGTAGGTGCCGGTCAGCAGGTAGTCGAACACGCGGCGTGCGATGGGCGCGGCCGCGGCCGAGCCCCAGCCCGCGTTCTCGACGATGACAGCCAGCGCCACGCTAGGCTGCTCCAGCGGCGCGAAGGCGACGTAGAGCGAGTGGTCTCGCTTGCGTTCGTCGGCCTTGATGGCGCTGTAGCGTTCGCCGGCGCGCAGGCCCACGGCCTGGGCCGTGCCCGTCTTGCCGCCGCTCTGGTAGGTCGCGCCCATGAAGACCTGGCGCGAGGTTCCTTCCAGCGTCACGCCGTTCATCGCGTTGAGGATCACGCCGACGTCGGCGGCCTTCAGCGGCAGCGGCTCGCGCGCGTCGCTGGCGATGCGGCGCTGCTCGTGGCGAGCCACGTCCTCGATCTCGCGCACTAGCCGCGGCTTGAAGCGCTGGCCGCCACTGGCCACCGTGGCATAGGCATTGGCCATCTGCAGCATGGTGAAGTTGTTGTAGCCCTGGCCGATGCCTAACGAGATGGTCTCACCGGCATACCAGCGCTTCTGCTCCGGTGTCTTGAAGCGCCGGTCGGTGCGCTTCCACTCGGTGGACGGCAGCACGCCGGTCACCTCGCCCTGCAGGTCGATGTCGGTGCGGCTGCCCAGGCCGAACGGCGACAGCTCCTGGTGGATCAGGTCCACGCCCATCAGATTGGCGAGGTCGTAGAAGTAGACGTTGCTGGACGACACGATGGCCGCGCGCATGTCCTTGGGCCCGGGCCGGTCGGCCTCGGGGCTGCCGAAGCTGCGGCCGCCGAAGCTGTAGACCAGGTTGTCCTGGATGACGACATGCGGCCCGCGCTTGCCGCTGGTCAGCGCGGCCATGGCCATCAGCGGCTTGAAGGTGGAGCCTGGAGGGTAGGTGCCGCGCAGCGCGCGGTTCAGCAGCGGCTTGTCGATGTCCTCGTTGAGCTCGCGCCAGCTGTCGGCGTCAATGCCGTCGACGAAGAGGTTGGGGTCGAACGTGGGCTTGGACACGAAGGCCAGCACCTCGCCGTTGCGCGGGTCGATGGCCACCAGCGCGCCGCGCCGCTCGCCGAACAGCTGTTCGACGAGCGCCTGCAGCTTGATGTCGATGGACAGGTTCAGCGTGTTGCCGGGCGTGGGCGGGCGGTGGTCCAGCCGGCGCACCGCGCGGCCACCGGCGCTGGTCTCGACCTGCTCGAAGCCGGTCAGCCCGTGCAGCTCACGCTCGTAGGCCTGCTCCAGCCCTAGCTTGCCGATGTACTCGGTGCCGCGGTAGTTGGCGAGGTCTTCTTCTTCCCAGTCGTCCATGGCCTTCTTCTCGGCCTGGTTGATGCGGCCGATGTAGCCGATCAGGTGCGAGCCGACCTCGCCCAGCGGGTAGGAGCGGAACAGCCGCGCCTTGATCTCCACGCCGGGGAAGCGGAAGCGCTGCGCCGTGAAGCGCGCGACCTCCTCGTCCGTCAGCTTGGTGCGGATGGGCAGGGAGTCGGTGTGCTTGGCCTCTTCCAGCAGGCGTTTGAAGCGGCGCTTGTCGCGCGGCTGGATGTCGATGAACTGACCGAGCTGCTCGATGGTCGCGTCCATGTCGATCACCTTGGCCGGGTTGATCTCCAGTGTGTAGGCCGAGTAGTTGCTGGCCAGCACGACGCCGTGGCGGTCCTTGATGAGGCCTCGGTTGGGCACGATGGGCACGACGGCGATGCGGTTGGACTCGGCCCGCTCGGCCAGGCTGTCGTGCTGCATGATCTGTAGCCACACCAGCCGCGCCACCAGCAGCCCGAAGCAGAACAACACGAAGGCGCCCGCCGCCAGCACCCGGGCGCGAAAGCGCGCCAGCTCCTGGTGCAGGTTCTTCAGGACGACCACGGATGCGCTCAGAGCGGCCGATGCGCGTCGCGGTCCGGCGCGCGGCGCTGCGGCGCGAGCAGCAGCGCGCTCGCGACGGGCCACAACGCGGCCTCCAGGAAGGGCGCCAGCAGCACGTCCCAGCCCGGCCACATGCCGCCCACAGCCATGCGCACGAGCAGTGTCAGCACATGCGCGGCCACGAACAGCGGCAGGATCTGCACCGCCTGGCCGGCGAGGCTGAACCAGGCCATGCGCCGGTGCAGCGAGATCGCGCCGAAGCTCAGCGCGCTGTAGGCCAGCGCGTGCTGGCCCAGCACCGCGCCGTCATGCACGTCGATCAGCAGCCCGAACGCGAACGCCCATAGCACGCCCACGCGGCGCGGCTGGTGCACGCCCCAGAACGCGAGCACCACGGCCAGCAGGTCCGGCATCCAGGCCAGCCGGCCCAGCGGCACCATGTCGACCAGCAAGGCGAGCAGCAGCGAGAAGCCGATGAACCAGGGGTTGGCGGGGAGCAGCAGCTTTTCGGCTGCGCGCGGCATGATCATGGCGTGGCTCCCGAGGCCTTGGCGGCCGCTTTCTCGGCGGCCTTCTCGGCGCGCTCGGCCTTCTTCGCGGCACGGGCGTTGGCCTTGGCCTCAGCAGCCGAAGCGGCCTCAGCCGCCGCCGCAACCTCGGCCTCGTGCCTGGCCGCGAGATGGCGGTCCATCGGCAGCAGCACCAGCACGTGGCGGGCGCTGTCGGGCTGCGCGACGGGGGCGAGCTGCACCTGCGCGAAGCTGGAGTCGCCACGCCGCTCCACGGCTGCGACGCGCGCCACCGGCAGGCCTGGCGGGTAGATGCCGTCCAGCCCCGACGTGATCATGGCGTCACCCACCTTGATGTCCGCGTTGGCGGCCAGGAAGCGCAGCTCCATGCCGCTGCCGTCGGCGCGGCCGGCGGCCGCATTGCGCATCTGCGTGCGCGCGTTCAGCAGCGGGATGGCGGCGTCCTTGTCGGTCAGCAGCGTGACCTCGGCGGACAGCGGGTACACGCGCGTCACTTGGCCCAGCACGCCGGCCTCGTTGATGACCGGTGAGCCGGCCTTCACGCCCTGCGTGGCGCCGCGGTCGATGACGACGCGGCGCGAGAACGGATCCGGCGCCTCGAACAGCACCTCGGCGGCCAGCGACGGCACGACCAGCGCGGGCTGCAGCGCCAGCAGCTTGCGCAGGCTGTCGTTCTCGGCTTGCAGCGCGGCCACTCGGGCCAGGCGCTCGGCCTGCTGCGCCAGCTGCCGCTTGGCCAGGTCCTCGGCGGCCATCGCGCGCTGGGTGCCGCGCAGGTAGTCGCCGGCCTTCTCCCAGGCATCCACGGGCGTCAGCAGCAGGCGCTGCACGGGCTGCAGCACCAGTGCCAGCGCGCTGCGGGCCGGGTGCATGAGCTTGAAGCGCGCGTCCGCCACCATCAGCAGCAGCGCCAGTGCCGAACACAGCGCGAGCTTGGTCAGCGCCGACGGCCCCTGGCGGAACAGCGGCGGCGGGTTGCGGTCGAGGGTGCCGAGGGGCATCGCAGAAAGAAGGGGGTGATGCGCGCGGCTGTCAGCCGAGAGCCGGGCCGCCCCAAGGCGGCTGACGACCTTCTCGGAGGGTGGGCTCGGTACTCCGAGACCGGGTGCTCACATCAGTCAGAGGTGAAGATGCTGCCCAGGCGCTCCATGCGCTCCAGGGCCATGCCGCAGCCGCGCACCACGCAGGTCAGCGGGTCTTCGGCCACCAGCACCGGCAGGCCGGTTTCCTCGGACAGCAGGCGGTCCAGGTCGCGCAGCAGCGCGCCACCACCGGTCAGCATCATGCCGCGCTCGGCGATGTCGGCGCCCAGCTCGGGCGGCGTTTGCTCCAACGCGTTCTTCACGGCGGAGACGATCTGGTTCAGCGGGTCAGTCAGGGCTTCCAGGATCTCGTTGGACGAGATCGTGAAGCTGCGCGGCACGCCCTCGGCGAGGTTGCGGCCCTTGACCTCCATCTCCTTGACCTCGGAGCCCGGGAAGGCGCTGCCGATGTTCTTCTTGATGGCTTCGGCGGTCTGCTCGCCGATCAGCATGCCGTAGTTGCGGCGGATGTAGTTGATGATGGATTCGTCGAACTTGTCACCGCCGACGCGCACCGAGCCCTTGTAGACCATGCCGCCCAGCGAGATGACGCCGACTTCCGTCGTGCCGCCGCCGATGTCCACCACCATGGAGCCCGAGGCCTCTGCCACCGGCAGGCCGGCGCCGATGGCCGCAGCCATCGGTTCCTCGATCAGATAGACCTCGCTGGCGCCGGCACCCAGTGCGGCGTCGCGGATGGCGCGCTTCTCGACCTGCGTGGAGCCGCAGGGCACGCAGATGATGATGCGCGGGCTGGGCTTGAAGGTCTTGCTGTCGTGGACCATCTTGATGAACTGCTTGATCATCTGTTCGGTCACGACGAAATCGGCGATCACGCCGTCCTTCATCGGGCGGATCGCCTCGATGTTGCCGGGCACCTTGCCCAGCATGGCCTTGGCCTCGCGGCCGACGGCCTGGATGGTCTTCTTGCCGTTAGGGCCGCCTTCGTGGCGGATGGAGACGACCGAGGGCTCATCCAGCACGATGCCCTTGCCGCGCACGTAGATCAGGGTGTTGGCGGTGCCGAGGTCGATGGCCAGGTCGGTGGAGAAGTAACGGCGCAGGGAGGCGAACATGGTGTGGCGCGGGGAGCCTCGCCGGCAGGGCGCGGCTTGAAATCGGGGGCTGAATAAGCAGCGAGGCCGCCCGGGCCGCGACGGAATGCATCGCGAAGCGGGCAGCCTCGAAGGCTTGCAAGATGGGCGGCGATAATAACCGAACACCCCTGTTTTGAGCCTGCCGACACGCGCTTTTCGGCTCAATCCTTACACCTGAAAACGCCCTCCATGAGCCTCAGCCACGACGACGTGAGCCGCATTGCCAACCTGGCCCGGTTGGAGCTGCAGCCGGCCGAATCCGCCAGCCTGCTCGGCAACCTGAACGACTTCTTCAAGATCGTCGGCCAGATGAGCGCCGTCGACACGGCCGGCGTCGAGCCGCTGTACACGCCGCTGTCGGCCATCCAGCAGGTGCAGCTGCGCCTGCGCGAGGACGCCGTCACCGAAAGCAACCAGCGCGAAGCCAACCAGCGCAGCGCCCCGGCCGTCGAGGACGGCCTCTTCCTCGTTCCCAAGGTCATCGAATGAAGCCCGTTCACGACATGGGCGTGGCCGAGCTGGCCGCCGCCCTGAAATCCCGCGTGCTGTCCAGCCGCGAGGCCACGCAGGCGCTGCTGGCCCGCATCGCCGCGCATGACAAGGCGCTGGGCGCCTTCTTGCACGTCGACGCCGACGGCGCACTGGCCCGCGCGGCCGCGGCCGACGCGCTGCTGGCCGCCGGCCAGGGCAGCGCACTGACCGGTGTGCCGACCGCGCACAAGGACATCTACGTCACGTCCGACATGCCGACGACGGCGGGCTCCAAGATGCTGGCCGGCTATCGCAGCCCGTTCGACGCCACGGTCGTGGCCCGCCTGAACGCGGCCGGCACCGTCTCTTTGGGCAAGCTGAACTGCGACGAGTTTGCGATGGGCTCGGCCAACGAGAACAGCGCCTTCTTCCCGGCCAACAACCCATGGGACCTGGGTCGCGTGCCCGGCGGTTCGTCCGGCGGCTCAGCCGTCGCCGTGGCGGCACGCCTGGTGCCCGGCGTGACCGGCACCGACACCGGCGGCTCCATCCGCCAGCCGGCCAGCTTCACCGGCATCACCGGTATCAAGCCGACCTACGGCGTGTGCTCGCGCTACGGCATGATCGCCTTCGCCTCCAGCCTGGACCAGGCCGGCCCGATGGCCCGCTCGGCCGAGGACTGCGCGTTGCTGCTCTCCAGCATGAGCGGCTTCGACGAGCGCGACGCGACCAGCGTCAACCAGCCGCCGCAGGACTTTCACGCGCAGATGCTGGCCGTCCGCGATGGCGCCACCGCCGCGCAGCCGCTCAAGGGCCTGCGTATCGGCCTGCCGCGGGAGTTCTTCCCCGCCGGGCTGTCGGCCGACGTGAATACCGCCGTGCGTGCCGGCCTGGCCGAGCTGGAAAAGCTGGGCGCCACGCTGGTGGACGTCAGCCTGCCGCGTACCGAGCTGGCCATCCCCGTGTACTACATCATTGCCCCGGCCGAGGCGAGTTCCAACCTGAGCCGCTTCGACGGCGTCAAGTTCGGTCATCGGGCCGCGAAGTACGACGATCTTCTCGACATGTACAAGAAGACGCGTGCCGAAGGCTTCGGTGCCGAGGTCAAGCGCCGCATCATGATCGGCACCTATGTGCTAAGCCACGGCTACTACGACGCCTACTACCTGCAGGCTCAGAAGCTGCGCCGCATGATCGCGGACGACTTCCAGCAGTGCTTCACGCAGTGCGACGTCATCGCCGGTCCGGTGGCGCCCACCGTCGCCTGGAAGCATGGCGAGGGCAAGGACGACCCGACGCAGGCCTACCTCGCCGACATCTTCACGCTGCCCGGCTCGCTGGCCGGCCTGCCCGGCATGAGCGTGCCGGTGGGCACCGGCGCCGGCGGCATGCCCGTCGGCCTGCAGCTGATCGGCAACTATTTCAAGGAAGGGCAGTTGCTGCACACCGCGCACGCCCTGCAGCAGGCGACCGACTGGCACCTGGCCGCGCCAGGAATCTGATGGCCCCCACGCTCACCATGTTCGCTGCCCCCCGAGGGGGCGCCAGCCTCCTTGAGGCGGCTCTGCGGAGTCTGATCTGACATGCCCACGACCCACCAACTCATCCGCGGCTACGAAGTCGTCATCGGCCTCGAAAACCACGTCCAGCTCTCCACGCAGAGCAAGATCTTCAGCGGCAGCTCCACCGCCTTCGGTGCGGAGCCCAACACGCAGGCGTCGCCGGTGGACCTGGCGCTGCCCGGCACGCTGCCAGTGCTGAACCGCGCCGCCGTCGAGCGCGCCATCCGCTTCGGCCTGGCGGTGGGCGCCAAGGTGGCGCCGCTGTCCATCTTCGCGCGCAAGAACTACTTCTACCCCGACCTGCCCAAGGGCTACCAGATCAGCCAGTTCGAGATCCCGGTGGTGCAGGGTGGCAAGGTGGAGTTCTTCGTCGGCGACAAGAAGCACGTCGTCAACCTGACCCGCGCCCACCTTGAGGAAGACGCCGGCAAGAGCCTGCACGAGGACTACCACGGCCAGTCCGGCATCGACCTGAACCGCGCCGGCACGCCGCTGCTGGAGATCGTCTCCGAGCCCGACATGCGCTCGGGCGCAGAAGCCGCCGAGTACGCCAAGACGCTGCACGCCCTGGTGATGTGGCTGGGCATCTGCGACGGCAACATGCAGGAAGGCTCGTTCCGCTGCGACGTCAACGTGTCCGTCCGCAAGCCCGGCGAGCCCTTCGGCACGCGCCGTGAGATCAAGAACCTCAACAGCTTCCGCTTCCTTGTGGACGCGGTGAACTACGAGGTCAACTGGCAGATCGACGAGATCGAGGACGGCCGCAAGATCCAGCAGGCTACGGTCCTCTACAACCCGGACACCGGCGAGACCCGCGCGATGCGCAGCAAGGAAGACTCGGCCGACTACCGCTATTTCCCCGATCCCGACCTGCCGCCGCTGGTGATCGCACCGGAATGGGTGGAGCGCGTGAAGGGCGAGATGCCCGAGCTGCCGGCCGTGATGGCCGCGCGCTTCATCGAGGTCGATGGCCTGCCCGAGTACGACGCGACGATGATGACGCAGAGCCTGGCGACGGCCCGCTACTACGAGGCCGCCAAGGCCGCAGGAGCGGTGCCGAAGCTGGTGGCGAACTGGGTCATGGGCGAGATCAGCAAGCGGCTGAATGCGAGCGGTGGCGAGATCGACGCCGCGCCGGTCGGCCCCGAGCTGCTGGCCAAGCTGATCGCTCGCATCTCGGACGGCACCATCTCGAACAACGCCGCCAAGCAGGTGTTCGAGGTGCTGTGGACCGGCGAGGCGAGCGACGTGGACGCCGTCATCGACGCCAAGGGCCTGAAGCAGGTCAGCGACACCGGCGCCATCGAGGCCATCCTCGACGAGGTGCTGGCCGCCAACCAGAAGTCCGTCGACGAGTTCCGCGCCGGCAAGGACAAGGCGTTCAACGCGCTGGTGGGCCAGGCCATGAAGGCCACCAAGGGCAAGGCCAACCCGGCGCTGGTCAACGAACTGCTGAAAAAGAAGCTGGGCTGAAGTGAAGCCTGCCCCTCGCCCAGTCTTGCCCTGCTGAACGCAGGCAAGCCCGGTCGGCCCCCCAAGGGGGCGGCGATGCTTGCCGGATCGACCGGCAAGCACATCGTCAGACGGGCCGGCTTGGGGCGGCCCGGCGCTCGGCCCCAGGGAAAACGCTTAGCGCTTGGGTGCGGAGGCAGTGGCCGTCGGCGCCGCCTTGGGCAGCTCGCCCAACGGCGGCATGGAGCCGGGCGCCGCGCCGGCCCACAGCTTCTTCAGCCGTGCCAGTTCGGCGTCGTAGCGCGTGTTGATGCGCACGATCTCGGCCTTCTGGTTCTCGATGAGCACCTGCTGCGCCTCGACGCTGGCGTCGTTGGCGTCCAGCTGCTGCTTGAGCTTGGCCGGCAGCGGCCGGCCCCTGTAGAACTCGGCCTCGTCCAGCAGTGGCTTGCGCTCGGCACCGAGGTCCTTGATGCGGCGCTCGGAGATGCGCATGGCCTTGTTGGCGTCGTCCAGCGCGGTGTTGCGGGCGCGTTGGTGTGCTGCCTCGGTGGGGTAGCGCTGCACCAGCGAGCGGTCACGGCGGACGGCGTCCTGCTGGGCGATGCGCTCGGCTGCGGCGCGGCGGTCGGCGGCCTCCTTGGCGGCGCGCTCCTCGGGGCTGAGGAAGGGCGGCAGCGTCGTGCGCTGCGAGCCGTCGGTGTTGAGCACGCGCTGCTCGCGCGCCGTGCATTCGGCGATGGGGCGGTCGCTCGTCAGCCGCCGGCCGTCGGCCGTCGTGCAGGTGTAGATGCCCTTGCCCGGCGCACCGTCCTGGGCCCAGGCGGTGGCGGTGAGCAGCAGACCGGTGACGAGCAGCAGGCGCATCAGACCCCGTAACGCTCTCGGTAGGCCAGCACGGCCGGCCGGTGCGCGGCCAGCTCGGGCGCGCCGTCCAGGTAGGCCAGCAGGTCGGCCAGGCCGGCGATGGCGACGACCGGCAGCTGGTAGCGTTCCTGCACCTGCTGCACGGCCGACTGCGTGCTGTCCACGCCGCCCTCGGCTGCTTTCTCCTGGCGGTCCAGCGCGATGGACACGCCGCAGGGCGTGGCGCCGGCGGCCTCGATCATCTGGATGGACTCGCGCACCGAGGTGCCGGCGGAGATGACGTCGTCGATGATGAGCACGCGGCCCTTGACCGGCGCGCCGACGAGAGTGCCGCCTTCGCCGTGGTCCTTGGCTTCCTTGCGGTTGTAGGCGAAGGGCACGTTGCGGCCGCGGCGGGCCAGCTCCATGGACACGGCAGCAGCCAGCGTGATGCCCTTGTAGGCCGGGCCGAAGATCATGTCGAAGGCAAGACCCGACGCGATCAGGCGCTCCGCGTAGAAGCCGGCCAGCCGGCCCAGCTTGGCGCCGTCATCGAACAGGCCGGCGTTGAAGAAGTACGGGCTGAGGCGCCCGGCCTTGGTCTTGAACTCGCCGAAGCGCAGCACGCCCGCCTCGACGGCAAAGGCAACAAAGGACTGGGCGAGTGGGTCGGCAACGGGATACATGTTGCAAAGATTCTAGGGGTCAAAAAAAGAGGCCCGACCCCTAGAAAGGGTTGGGCCTCCAGGTGATTCTCACCACGTCGCAGGTCAGGCCTGCAAAGCGTCAGGCGTCAGAACGAGGCCTTGAACTGCACGCCGTAGCTGCGTGGCTCGTTGACGATGCCGGTCATGTTGTTGAAGTCGATGGCGGCCACGATCTGACGATGGTTGGTGATGTTGCGGCCGTAGGCGGCCACTTCGTACTTGCCATCGGCCCAGGCGTAGCCCACGCGCAGGCCGCCCTCCAGCGCCGACTTGGCGCGGTACTCCACGGCCTCGTACAGGAACATGTTGTACTTGTCCTTGTAGGCCCAGTCGGTCAGCACGGTCAGCTCGCCGCCGGCCAGCTCGGTGCTGTACTTCATCGTCCAGTTCCACACCAGCTTGGGCGCGCGCGGCAGGTCGTTGCCGTTGATGCTGACCGTGCCGGCGAACGGGCCCGCCGGGTCGCGCACCGTGCAGCCCGAGCCGCAGGGCGAGACGAACAGGCCGGCGTCCTTGATCTGCGTGTCGTTGTACGAGAAGCCCAGCGTCGTGCGCCAGTCGCGCGCGATGATGGCCTGCGCATCGACCTCGAAGCCCTGGCCCTCGGCCTTGGCGGCGTTGACCAGGCGGTTCTGGTTGACGCTGCCGCTGCCGGCGGTCAGCTGCAGATCCTTCACACGGTACTTGAACACCGTGCCGGTGATGCGGGCGGTGTTGTCCAGCAGGTCGGCCTTGAAGCCGGCCTCGATGGACAGCATCTTCTCGGAGTTGGCTACCGAGATGGTGTCGCCGAACAGCACGCGGCCCTGGATGGACGGGGCGCGGTAGCCGGTGGCAACGCGCGTGAACAGGCTGGTGGTCTTGCTCAGCGCGTAGTTGGCGCCCAGGTCCCAGCTCCAGTTCGTCGACGCGGGGTTGGCGCGCAGCGGGCCGACGTTGTTGCCGCCGAACGGTGTCTGTGTGCGCGCGGCGTCGAAGTCCTTCTTGTCGTCCGTGTAGCGCAGGCCGGCCGTGAGCTTGAGCTCCGGCGTCACCGTGTACTTCACGTTGCCGAAGGCGGCCCAGGACTTGGCGTTCTGGTGCTGCACGGCATAGCCGTTCTGCGTGTCGCCGGCGTTGAAGCTGTCGAAGTTGAAGCTGTCCACCTGCAGCTTCTCGTTGAAGTAGTACAGGCCCAGGATCCACTGCATCGCGTCGCTGGTGGTGGACTGCAGGCGGAACTCCTGCGTGGTCTGGCGCAGCGTGGGGATGCCGTCGGCGGTCTGCGCGTCGAACGGGATGTTGGCGTTCTGGCTGCCGTAGTTCGGGCCCGACGGCGGTGCGTAGGGGGCGCCGAAGCCGCCGTCCACATCACCGCGGCTGTAGAACTCGGCGCGGGCGTGCGACGTGATGGAGTACAGCGACACGCCGGTGAAATCCCAGCGCAGGCGGGCGCTGACCTCGTTGGACTTCAGCGTCTGCGAGTTGTAGCCGTCGGTGGGGTAGTAGGCGTCGTTGTAGCCGTCGACGAAGTCGTTCGTGCCCTTCTTGATGATGTTGGCGCGGAAGGTCGTTGCCGTGCCCTTGTAGTCACGGGCCTGCACCTTGAACAGGCCTTCGAAGCCGGCGGTCTTGTACAGGGCCTGCACGCGCAGGGCCTTGTCGTTGTAGCCCTCGAGGTCGGACGTGGCGCCGGCGATGGGGTTGTGCACGCGGTCGTCCTGGCGCTGCACCAGGCCGGCCACGCGGACCTGCAGGGCACTGCTGATCGGCACGTTGACGGCGGCTTCCAGGTTGGTGGCGTTCCAGCGGCCGAAGCCGATGTTGGCGTAACCCTCCAGGTTCTTGGTCGGCTTGGCCGAGTCGAACTTCATGACGCCGGCCGGCGAGTTGCGGCCGAACAGCGTGCCCTGCGGGCCGCGCAGCAGTTCCACCTGCGCCATGTCGAAGACCGGGAAGCCCTTCAGCGCGATGCTTTCCTGCACCACGTCGTCGTACACCAGGCCCACGGGCTGCGAGGCGTTCATGTCGAAGTCGGTGTTGCCCAGGCCGCGCACATAGAAGCGCGGGAAGGTGCGGCCGAAGTCGGACTCGATGTTCAGGCTGGGCACCTTGCCCGACAGCGCGCGGATGTCCTGGCCGCTGGCGTTGTAGGTGTCCAGCTCTTCGGACTTGATCGCCGAGATCGACAGCGGCACGTCCTTGAGGTTCTCGGCGCGGCGGCTGCCGGTCACGATGACGGCCTCCAGCTGGCTGACGTCCTTCTTGGCTTCCGGCGCGGCGGCGGCTTGTGCCACGGCGGCCTGCATCGGGAAGGCCGCGCCCAGCGCGAGCGCGAGCAGGGTCGGAGTGAGACGGGGGTTCGGCATGAAAAATCCTCGGGTTGACGGGGGTTGGGCTGCGCGGAACAAAAAAATGGGCGCTGTAACGCCTCTCTTTCCTACGGGATCGTAAAGATCAGATGACGCTTTCGTGATGAAAGCGGGCCGGGGTGTTGTGCGTTTGCTGCACTGCGATACTGCGCGCCGCCTCATCTCCTCGGAAACCCGATGCGCTTCATCACCGCCAACCTCAACGGCGTGCGTTCCGCCGCCAGCAAGGGCTTCTTCGACTGGCTGGCCCAGCAGAAGGCCGACGCCGTGGGCGTGCAAGAGCTCAAGGCGCAGGCCGATGTCGTCGAGGCGCAGTTCCGCACCTGCGACCGCCTGGCGGGCCACTTCCACTACGCAGAGAAGAAGGGCTATTCGGGCGTGGGCCTGTACACGGCGCAGGAGCCCAGCGAGGTCCTCATCGGCTTCGACGGCGGCGAGTTCGACGGCGAGGGCCGCTGGGTGGAGACCCGCTACGACAAGCCCGGCCGCAAGCTCAGCCTCATCAGCTGCTACTTCCCCAGCGGCTCCTCGGGTGAGGACCGCCAGCAGGCCAAGTACCGCTTCCTGGCCGCGATGTACCCGCACCTGCAGGCACTGAAGGCCGAGCGCGAGTTCATCCTGGTGGCCGACGTGAACATCGCGCACCAGGAAGCCGACCTGAAGAACTGGCGCAGCAACCAGAAGAACAGCGGCTTCCTGCCCGAGGAGCGCGCCTGGATGACGCGCCTGCTGAGCGAGGGCGGCCTGGTGGACGTCTACCGCCGGCTGCAGCCCGACACGACCGACACCTGCTACACGTGGTGGAGCAACCGGGGCCAGGCCTACGCCAACAACGTGGGCTGGCGGCTGGACTACCACCTGGCCACACCGGCGCTGGCCGCGCTGGCCCGCACCCAGTCCATCTACAAGGACCAGAAGTTCAGCGACCACGCGCCGCTGAGCATCGACTACGACTTCCAGCTCTGAGAGGCTGAGAGTTTTTCACCCATGCCCGCCTTGCACGCCAAAACGCCCTCGCCCGTCGTTGCAAATGCTCGCCATAGCCCGAGCTATGGCTGCGCTTTGCGCCTAGTTCGAGGGCGCTTTGCCGCGCCTTTCTGGCACGGCCGAAAAACTCTCAACCTCTGAGGCGGCAAAGCCGTCGCTGAGTCGGCCCGCGCGGGCCTTGCCTTCAGGGGAATCCCGAGGTCTCGCTGCGCAGAAAGCGCGCGCCGGGACCGGACAATCGCGCTCCTGTCTGCGGGCCACCGCCCGCGCCGCCGCCCTATCGGGTCCCTCCTGGAACGACTGACGTGACTACCCCCACCTCCGTGGCCCATCCGGCCACGCCGCCTGCAGGCGCCACCATTCTTGGCCAGCCCAACCAGCTGTTCGTCCTCTTCTTCACGGAGATGTGGGAGCGCTTCTCTTACTACGGCATGCGGGCGCTGCTGGTGCTGTTCCTCATCGCCGAGGCCAGCAAGGGCGGCTGGGGTTGGACGCGCGAGCAGGCGCTGGACCTGTACGGCTGGTACACGCTGTTTGTCTACCTGACACCCATCCTCGGCGGCTATGTGGCCGACCGCATCCTGGGCACGCGCCGCTCGGTGCTGCTGGGCGGCTTCATCATCGCCGCCGGCCACATCGCGCTGTTCCTGGAGACGGTGCCCAGCTTCTACGCGGGCCTGGCCCTCATCGTGCTCGGCACCGGTCTGTTCAAGCCCAACATCTCGGCCATCGTGGGCCAGCTCTATGGCAAGGACAACGAGGGCGCCCGCGACGGCGGCTACACCCTGTTCTACATGGGCGTGAACGCCGGTGCCTTCTTCGGCATCTCGCTGTGCGGCTACATCGGCGAGAAGATCTCCTGGAACCTGGGCTTCGGTCTGGCCGGCATCTTCATGATTCTGGGCGCGCTGCAGTTCTGGCTCAGCCAGGGGCTGTTCGGCAAGATCGGTGACAAGGTGGACGCCGAGTCCGCCGCGCGCCTGGCCGCCGCCGAGGCCCAGGACGACACGCCCAAGCACGTGGTGGCCGACCGCCTGAAGGCCATCTTCGTGTTCTCGTTCTTCACGATCTTCTTCTGGTTCGCGTTCGAGCAGGCCGGTGGCTCCATGACCATCTTCGCGGCCGACTACACCGACCGCACGCTCAGTGGCAGCGCCGGGCTGATCTTCAAGGTCATCAACACCGCGATGACGCTGGTGCCGGCCGCCATCCTGACCTGGCTGCTGTTCAAGCTCTACCGCGCCACGGGCGGCAAGTACGCGCTGGCCAATGCCTCGCTGGCGCTGGCCTTCGCCATCATCTGGGGCCTGTGCCTGTGGATGCTGGGCCGCGAGTTCGCGATGGACCAGAGCGAGGTGCCCGCCACCTGGTTCGGCGTGCTGAACAGCTTCTTCATCGTCGTGCTGGCGCCGATGTTCTCCAAGATGTGGGAGGACAAGTGGAACCCGTCCGGCCCGGTCAAGTTCGGCACCGGCCTGGTGCTGCTGGGCCTGGGCTTCGCCGTGCTGTCCTACGGCTCGGCTGGCATCCCGCAAGGCGCCAAGACCGCGCAGGTCAGCATGATGTTCCTGGCGCTGGCCTACCTGTTCCACACCATGGGCGAGCTGTGCCTGTCGCCGGTGGGCCTGAGCTACATCTCCAAGCTGGCCCCAGCGCGCCTGCTGGGCCTGATGTTCGGCGTCTGGTTCCTGAACTCCGCCATCGCCAACAAGATCGCCGGCTCCACCGGCGCCTACATCGACCACATCTCGTCCACGTACTCGATGTCGGCCTTCTTCCTCATCTTCACCGTCATCCCCATCGGCGCCGGTGTCGTGCTGATGGCCATGACGCCACTGATGAAGAAGTGGATGCACGGCGTGCACTGAGCCTGCGTTCCGCTGCTGCAAAGCCGCCAGCGCCCGCCGGGCCTGGCGGCTTTTTCGTTGCCCGCCGAGGCGGGCGTCAGTAGCCCAGCGTCAGCTTGGCGAACAGCTCGTGGCCGCGTGCCAGGCCGGGGCGTGCGCTGGCGCGGTTCAGGCCCAGGCTGGCCAGGCGCGACAGCCCCACGCGGTGCTGGAACATCAGCGCCAGCTGGCGTTGGCGCTCGGCGGCCGCCGCGAGGCCGAGGGCGGCGTCCTCACGGCGTGTGGTGTGCGATTGCTGGTGGATCAGTCGCAGCGTGTCGCGTGCGCTGAGGTGCAGCACCACCAGGCTCTGCGCGCTGCGGTCGGTGAAGGCGCGCCGGCCATCGGGCGCGTCCACGGTGCCCAGGCCCAGGCGCTGCTCGAACTCCAGCCACCAGCCGCCCGGCAGCGGCGTGCGCAGCTTGGCCTCCAGCTGGGCTTGCAGGCCCGTGCCCACGCGGTCGGCCTCCACGTCCAGACGGCGGCCCCACTCGACCTCGGCCATCAGGAAGCTCAGCCACTCGCCCGGGTTGGACTCCACGCCCAGCAGCAGGGTGCGCGTGTCGTGCCGCCGACCGCCGCTCCTCGCGCGGTAGCTGTCCAGCCCCACATGCCCCCAGACGCCGGTGTTGCGCGCGGCGGCGAACCAGAAGCCCGGCTGGAACAGTCGGTCCACCACCTGCTGGGCCGCCACGCCCAGCAGCGGGTCGGCCAGCGTGCGCGTCTCCTGCAGCTTGAGCGTGAGCTCGCTCTCGTGCATGTCCACGCCCAGCAGCTGGCGCTCGCCCAGGCGCCGGTAGCCGAACAGCGACGCGCGGCGGATGCCGCTCTGGCTGACAAAGCCGTTGTCGTTGGCGAAGCGCGGGCTGACCTCCTCGACGTTGACGTTGGCGAACCAGTCCGCATCGAGGTGGCGCCAGCCCAGCCACGCGCGGTGGCCGTGCTGGCGCGCCACACGCCCGACCCCGCCGTCTTCGTCCACGCTCAGCGTGGTGGCCGACAGCAGCAAGTGGCCGCGCCACTGGTCGTTGTCGCCCGCACGCCAGGTGCCGTCACTGCCGGCCACCTGCGTCGTGAGCCCGGGCCCGAAGTCGCGGTGCGACACCAGCCCGGCCAGGCCGAGCGCGCCCCATTGCAGGCGCCCGCGCGCGAAGCTGGCCTCCGAGTCGCGCGGCTGCACGCCCGTGCGTGTGGCAAACGCGCCTGCCCGCAGCACCGGGCCGCCGCCGCCATCGCGCAGGTGCAGCGCCGTGGCCTCGGCGCCAGCGCCGCGCCAGGTGGCGCGCAGGCCCCAGGACGGGGCGGTGATGGCGCGTGTGTAGAAGGCTGCGAGGCTGCGGTTCTCGCCAGACTCGTCGGCCTGTGTGGGGCCCACGACGTCGGCGCTCTCCAGGAAGAACGGCCGCTTCTCCGGCACGCTGAGCGCGAAGCGCGTGTTGCCGGCGAGCTGGGGCTCGTCCAGCTCCACCTGGGAGAAGTCGGGGTTCAGTGTCGCGTCAACAACCCAGTCGGCGCGTGGCCGCCACTTGAACTCCGCGCCCAGCGAGGCCTTGCGGGTGCGCCGCGTCGGGCCGGCGTCGTCACGCGTGGTCGTGGAGCGCAGCGTCAGCTCGGGCCGCAAGGTGATGAAGCTGCGCTCGCGCACCTGCGCCACCAGGTCGCCCAGACCCTCCAACGGCTGCAGCTCGGCGATGAAGTTCAGCACGCTCTTGGTCATGGCCGGCGCGCTGACATCCAGCGTGCGCTGCTCGCGCGGGATGTTGCGCGTGACCATCACGCGCCACGGTGCGCCGTCCGTGTGCGGGAAGCGCAGCGCCGCCAGCGGCCAGCGCAGCTCGACGCTGTAGCCGTCCGGCAGGCGCTGCGCGGCGGCCTGCAGGTCGAAGTCGGGCGCGCTGTCTTCGGCGTCGTCCTCGGCGCTGAAGAGGCCATCCTCCAGCACGCCGGCCGGGCTGACGCGCGCGTACTGCGCCGTGCGGCGGTGGCCCACGGGGTCGATGAAGACTGTGACGAAATCCTGATCGGACTTGACCTGGTCGCGACGCGCCAGCGGCGCCACCAGGCGGCCGGGCTCGGGGTCCCAGGCGCGGATGCCGAAGACGAGGGCGTCGTGCGTGACCAGCACCTGCATCGTCGTGCGCCAGCGCGCGGGCTGCCGGTCGGCGGGCAGGAACTGCACGAAGCGGTCGTGCACGGGCGCGCGCTGCCAGGCGTCGTCGTCGAGCCGGCCGTCGATGTGCGGTGCGGTGCCAGCAGCACCCAGACGCAGGGCCGTGGGGGGCTGGGCCCAGGCGGGCAGGGCCAGGGCGAGCAGGCCCAGGCCGAAAAGGCGGGATGTCATCGTGTGAACGAACCGAAGGCGCCGCAGACCCGGGTCGGGCGGCGGCGAGATGCAGGGAGCCCGGTGCGGGCAGCGGAGGGCGAGCGCTGGATGGACGTCAGCGCGCGGGCGTCAGCAGGGGTGAAGAACCTTCAACATGGTGACCTCCTCGGCTGCTTCGGTGCGGCAGCATTCGGTGCGAGGCGCGCAGTGTAGCCGTGCAGTTATTCGGTCGCGCGCTTCTTGCGCGGCCGGCGCGCCAGCAGGCGGTCGTACAGGCTGTTGGGCAGCAGCCGCAGGATCTTGGCCAGCACGCCCATCTGCCACGGGATGACGCGGTAGCTGACCTGCGCGCGGATGGCCCGCACCGCCTGCGCGGCGAAGTCTTCCACCGGCATCAGGAAGGGCATGCTGTAGCGGTTGCCGCGGGTCAGCGGCGTGTCGATGTAGCCTGGCAGCAGCGTGACCACGCGCACGCCGAAGGACCTGCACTCGCCCCGCAGGCTCTCGCAGTAGGCCACCACCGCCGACTTGCTGGCGCAATAGGCGCCGTGCCCCGGCAGGCCGCGGATGGCGGCCACGCTGGCCACGCCCACCAGCGTGCCGCTGCCGCGCCGGCACATGGCGTCCACGAAGGGGTGGAAGGTGGCGGCCAGGCCCACGTTGTTGGTGGCGAAGGTGCGGCGCATGACGTCCAGGTCGTCGAACTGCGTGGTGTCCATGCCGACGCTGATGCCGGCGTTGGCGATGACGACGTCGGGCAGGCCTTGGCGCGCGATGCAGTCGCGGCCGGCGCGGGCGATGGCCTCGCTGTCAGCCACGTCGGCGCCGTAGATGGCGAAGCGGGCGGCGTCCAGTTGCTGCTCGGCGGCCCAGCGCGCGACCTCGTCCGTGCGGCGAGCCACCAGCGCGAGGCGGGCGCCATCGCGGTAGTAGCGCAGCGCCAGTGCCTGGCCGATGCCGCTTGACGCGCCAGTGATGAAGACCAGCTCGCTCATCGGCTGGCGTTGATCTGCCCCTGCGCCTTGCCCGCGAAGCGCAGCTGGCCGGTCAGGTGGCGGTACTCGAAGTTGCCGACGTTCAGCGTCACGCCGCCCTGGCGCACGGTGGTGGGCAGGTGGGAGCGCAGCACCTCGCTGTTGGACAGCGCCTGCATGAACTCGCTGCGCACTTCCATCAGCGCCGGGTTGTCGTCGCCGGCCCCGGCGGGCAGGCGGCGCAGCCGCACGTCGCCGCTCAGTTGCAGGTCGCTGCCGTCGGCGTTGCTGATGGCGCGCTTCGCGTCGGCGATGGCCAGCGTGCCGTCCGGCGCGATGGCGCGCACGCGCACGTTGTCGATCTCGATGGTGTCGGTGTCCGGGTAGTGGCGCAGCTCGGCGCCGGCGATCTGCACGCTCAGCCGGCCGTCCGCGCCGATGCGCTGGATCTCGAAGTTGGCCATGCGGTAGTCGGGCACATGGCGCGGCGGTGCCAGCTCACCGGCCTCGCCCAGCAGCGGCGTGTTCTTCACCAGCCACCAGGTGCCGCCGGCCAGGAAGGACATCAGCAGCAGCGGCAGGTAGTTGGACAGCAGGCCCTGCACGCGCCACAGCCAGGGCTGGGGCGGGCGGCGGCGCGGCGTCGGGGCCGGCAACGTTGTCGCGTTCAACCGCGCCCTCCGTCCAGCGTCTCGTGGTGGGCGTGCAGCAGCCGCTCGTAGTGGCCAGCCGCCATCAGCAGCAGGTCGCAGCACTCGCGTGCCGCGCCGAAGCCGGCTGGCGCGCGCGTGACGTGGTGAGCCACTGCCAGCACTTCCGCATGGGCTCCGGGCGGCGCGCAGGCGAAGCCAGCGCGGCTGAGCAGCGGCAGGTCGGGCCAGTCGTCGCCCATGGCAGCCACCTCGCCCCAGTCCACGCCCAGCTGCTGCAGCAGCGGGCGGGCGGCGGCCAGCTTGTCGCTGATGCCGTACAGCGCGTGCGGCAGGCCGAGGTCGGCCACGCGGCGGCGCACGGCGGGGCTGTCGCGGCCGGTGATGATGACCGGCGTGATGCCCACCTGCAGCAGCGACTTCAGGCCGTGGCCGTCCAGCGTGCTGAAGGCCTTGAACTCTTCGCCGCGCTCGCCGATGTAGATGCGGCCGTCGGTCAGCACGCCGTCCACGTCAAACAGCGCGGCCTTGATGGCCAGGCCCGTGCCCTGCGCGCGCACGAGCAGCTCGGTCGGGAAGTGAAGTGCCGCCATCAGATCACCTTTGCGCGCATGAGGTCGTTGATGCTGACGGCACCCAGCAGCCGGCGCTCAGCGTCCACGACGAGCACCACGGTGATGCGGGCGGCTTCCATCAGGTCGGCGGCGTCCACGGCCAGCGCCTCGGCAGGCACGGTGCGTGGCTTTGGGTGGGCCACCTCGGCGGCGGTCAGCGCCCGCAGGTCGCGGCCCTGCTCGATGAGGCGGCGCAGGTCGCCGTCGGTGAAGATGCCCTGCACGCGATCCTCGGCATCGACGACGACCGCCATGCCCAGCGCCTTGGCGCTCATCTCGCGCATCAGCTCGGTGAAGGGGGTGTCAGCGGCCACGCGGGGCAGCGCGTCGCCGCTGCGCATCAGGTCGCGCACATGCGTGAGCAGCTTGCGGCCCAGCGCGCCGCCCGGGTGCGATCGGGCGAAGTCCTCGGCCTTGAAGCCGCGCGCGTCCAGCAGCGCCACGGCCAGTGCGTCGCCCAGCGCCATCTGCGCCGTGGTGCTGGCGGTGGGCGCCAACTGCAGCGGGCAGGCCTCTTCGGCGACGGCGCTGTCCAGCACGATGTCGGCATGCGCGGCCAGGCTGGACTGCGCCCGGCCGGTGACGGCGATGACGGGCACGCCCAGGCGCTTGAGCACCGGCAGGATGGCGTTGAGCTCGTCGCTCTCGCCGGAGTTGGACAGCGCCAGCACGATGTCGCCGCCGGTCACCATGCCCAGGTCGCCATGGGCCGCCTCGGCGGGGTGGACGAACAGCGCCGGCGTGCCGGTGGAGGCCAGCGTGGCGCTGATCTTGCGGCCCACGTGGCCGCTCTTGCCCATGCCCATCACGGCCACGCGGCCACGGCAGCCCAGGATGACCTGCACCGCGTGCGCAAACGGCTCGGCCAGGCGCGGCGCCAGCTCGGCCAGCGCACGGGCCTCGACGGCCAGCGCCTGGCGGCCGATCTCGATGGCGCGCTGGGCGTCAAAAACGGGGGAACTCATGCGGCCAGTGTAGACAAGGCCCGCCGCCATGCGCGGCCATGGCGCACAGTGCTTTGCACGGCACAACACTCGGCAACAGAGTGCAGACACGTCGGCAAAGCGCGGTACCCAGACTGGCCGGTGATGCCTGCTGCCCTGCCGTTCCGTCCTTCCCCGTCGTCGCGCCGTGCCTGGCTGGTGCTGCTGGTGTTCACGTTGTGGGCGGTGGTGGGCGTCAGCTGGTTCATGCGCCATTACTTCGGGCTGGTCACGCCAGACCAGGTGCTGTTCCACCTGCAGCATGGCGGCCTGGGTGAGGCCGACGGCCGGCTGCAGTGGCGCGCGCTGCGCTGCCTGGCCGGCGTCGTCGCGCTGACGGCGCTCAGCCTGCTGCTGCTCGGGCGGCTGCGGCGCTGGCCCCGATGGCCGTTGCTGGGCCTGCTGGGGGTCGGGGCCGTGGTGTCGGTGCAGGCGACGGTGGCCGACCCCTGCGAGCCCGAGCCCGACGGCAGCGACTACCTCGCCCGCCATTACGTGGCGCCGGACCGCGTGCACTGGGTCGCGCCGGCCGTGCGGCCGGATGTGCTGCTGGTGTTCGTCGAGTCGCTGGACCAGGCCTACACCCGCCCGCGCGACCCGGCCGCGGCGCTGCTGCCGGCCCTGGCCCGCTGGCAGGGCGAGATGCAGACCCTGGGCCAGTTGCGTAACCTCAGCGGTGCCAGCTGGACGATGGGCGGGCTGTTCGGCGCGCTGTGCGGCCTGCCGCTGCAGCCAGTGGGCGTCATGAGCCGCAACGCCTTCGAGTACGCCAGCCAGTTCTTCGCCGGCGGCAGCTGTCTGACCGACGTGCTGGCGGCGCAGGGCTGGCAGCTCAGCTTCTACGGCGGGGCCTCGCTGCGCTTTGCCGGCAAGGGGCAGTTTTTGCAGGATCACGGCGTGGGTCGGCGCTTCGGCGCCGAGCAATGGCGGCAGGCCGGCGTGCCGGTGCCGTCGCAGGGCTGGGGCCTGCTGGACAGCGCGCTGGTGGGCCATGTGCTCGCCGACCTGCAGCGCCCGGTGGCCGGCAGCGCGCCGCAGCTGCGCTTCGTGCTGACCGTCAACACCCACGGCCCGGCCGGGGCGCGCGAGCCAGGCTGCGACACGGCCGCCCCCCGACCGGCCGACGAGGACGACGATGAGCAGCCCACCGAGCTGATGCGCGGCGCGCTGCGCTGCACCGACCGGGCCGTGGTGCGGCTGGTACAGGGCTTTGTCGCGCAGCGCGATGGCCGGCCCAAGGTGGTGTGGGTGATGGGGGATCACCTGAACCCCGCGCCGCTGCTGGACGACGAGCTGCAGCCGCCGGCTGCCGGCGGTCGCGCCGTTTTCCATGCGCTGGCCCGTTATGACGCCGCCGGCCGGCTGCTGCCCGGGGCCGACCGGCAGCGCGAGTTCACGCATGTGGATGTGTTGCCCACGCTGGCCGAGGCCATCGGCCTGCGCTGGTCGCCGCAGCCGCACCGGCTGGGCCTGGGCGTGTCGCTGCTGGCCGAGGCCCAGCCCGCGACGCTCGTGGAGCGCGACGGCCTGGCGCGCGTGGACGGCCGCCTGTCCTGCCGATCGCCGTTCTTCCAGCGGCTGTGGCTGGCGGGGCGCTGATTCAAGGCGGGTTGTCGCAAGGCGGGCCCGTAAGGCGTCTGTACCAGCAAGCCGCTCTCATCGCTGCCGCCATGAACGCCCTGCCTCGCCGCCTGCTGACCCCCTTGATGCCGCCGCCCGGCCTGCCGCACCGTGCGGTCGAGCCGCGCCTGGGGCTGGACGGTCCGTCTGCGCCGGCCAACCGCTGCACGATGGAGCAGCTGCTGGCCGAAGGCAGCCGGCGCGTCTACAGCCCGCGCCAGGAGGCCGAGGTGCTGGACACGCGGCGGCGCTGCTGAGCGCTCAGGGCTGCACGACGTTGCGGCCCTGGCCCTTGGCGCGGTACATGGCCGCGTCGGCGCGGGCCATCACCGTGCCGCCATCGGCGTCGCCGCGCTCGGCCTCGGTGATGCCGAAGCTGGCGCTCAGCGGCCAGTCCTGCTCAAGCCAGCGCAGCGGCGCGGCCTCCACCAGCGCACGCATGCGCTCAGCCACCAGGGCGGCGCCGGCGATGTCGGTGTCGGGCAGCAGCACGCAGAACTCCTCGCCGCCTAGTCGGCCGAAGCGGTCCACCTCGCGCAGGCAGGGCTGCAGCTCGCGCACCATCTGGCGCAGCGCGGCGTCGCCAGCCGCGTGGCCCAGCGTGTCGTTGAGCTGCTTGAAGCGGTCCATGTCGATCATCACCAGCGCATAGCCCCGGCCGCGTTTGAGCCAGGCATGCGCGTCGGCCAGCGCGCAGTCGAAGGCGCGGCGGTTCAGCGTGTCGGTCAGCGCGTCGCGCTCCAGCAGCCGTTCGATGCGCTGGATCAGGCGCATCAGCACCAGGAAGGCCAGCGTCGAGTTCTGCACCAGCGTCAGCACCAGTGCCGCCCACAGGAAGGCCAGGTTGAATGGCGTGGGCAGCCGCATGTCGGGCGTGCGCCCGGGGTTGACGAAGGTCTCCAGCCCTCGGGCCGCCATCAGCGCGCCGATCAGCAGCAGCGGCAGCGCCAGCCGGGCCGGGGTGCGTCGCACGTCGATGGCGCGCAGCTGGCGCCACACCGCCGTGCCGGCGGCCAGCGTCAGCAGGGCGCAGCTGGCGTTCACGACGCGGGCCGGCCAGCGCAAGTCGCCGTCATAGGGCAGCAATGTCAGCAGTGCGCCGGCAGCTGCGGCCGTGATGGCCGTTGCGCGCCAGGGCGGGTGGCGGTTGTAGACGGCTTGCGCGGCCGTGCCGAGCAGCGCGAAGGACAGCACCGCCAGCAGGTCGCTGAGCCGGTAGGTCAGCAGGTCGGGCAGCTTGCCGCGCAGCGCGTGCAGCGCCAGCGACGCCGCCGAGGCCAGGTTGGCGCCGGCCATCAGCAGCGAGGCGCGGGGGGTGACGCGGGCCGCCCAGGCCAGCGACACCCACACCAGTGAGGCGATGGCACCCACCATGATGATGGCGGCCAGCAGCGTCAGCGTCTGCGCGGGCGAGATCATGCGTTGCCGCTCAGTGGTGTGGCCACGCAGACGCGGTTGCGGCCCTCGGCCTTGGCGCGGTAGAGCTCGGCGTCGGCGCGCACCAGGCCGATCTCCCCCAGGGTGTCGCGCGCCACTGGCAGGGCCACGCCGATGCTGGCCGACAGCGGCAGCGCCAGGCCGTGCCAGCGCAGCGGCTGTGCTGCTAGGCTGGCGCGCAGCCGCTCCGCCACTGTGGCGGCGGCCGAGAGGTCGCCGGCAGTCGCCAGCGGCAGCAACGCGCAGAACTCCTCGCCACCCAGCCGGCCCAGCCGGTCCACCTCGCGCAGGTTGGCCTGCCAGATGCGCACGCAGTGCTGCAGCGCCGCGTCACCGGCCTGGTGGCCGTGCTGGTCGTTGATGCGCTTGAAGTGGTCGATGTCGATCATGGCCAGCGCGAAGCCATGGCCGCGCTGCAGCTGGGCTTGCGCATCGGCCAGGGCCTGCTCGAAGGCGCGCCGGTTCAGCGCGCCGGTGAGCGGGTCACGGAAGGTGAGGTGCTGGATGCGCGCGACGACGCGCCAGATCATCAACGCGATCAGGCTGAGCGTGGTGCTGACCGTGACCAGCAGCCACAACGAGGCGCGCGCGGCGGAGGGCGGTGTGCTGGCCAACGTGCGGGCGGCCCAGGCCGGTTCGGTCAGCAGCTCTGCGCCATGGGCCAGGCCGATCAGCACCATGGCGACGAAGGGCAGCGTGGTCAGGCCCCCCACCACGCGCGACAGCTCACCACCGGTGCAGCGCACCACCTCGCGTGTGGCCAGCGCCGCCAGCACAGTGGCCGCAGCGGTGCTGGCGAACTGCGCCAGCACGCTGCCCTGCAGCGCCAGGCCGATGGCGATACCCAGCGCCCCCAGGCCGCTCACCCAGGCCATATCCGTGGCGCGCTGACGGCTGCGCAGCATGCGGCGCACTGCCAGCAGCAGCAGCGCCAGGCAGCCCAGCAGGCCGAACTCCGGGATGCCATCGCGCAGCAGGGCGGGCCAGCCGGCCATGCATGCGGTGCAGCCTTGGGTCAACAGCCACAGCAGATGCCCGGCCGCCATCAGCCGGCTGGCCCGCGGCGCGATGCGAAAACTCTGGGCCAGCACCAGCCAGGCCAGTGCCGCCATCAGGTTGAACAGCGCGCTGACCTGCAGAATCGTCGAGACGTCGAGGAAATCCATGCAGAGGAAGAAGGAGCCGCCATGCCAGACACAAGCACCTGGATCTTGATCACCGGCGCGTCGCGCGGCATCGGCGCGGCCACCGCACGGCGCTGCGCCGAGGCCGGTTGGGACGTGGCCATCAATTACGCGCAGGATAGCGCCGCTGCCGAGCAGCTGGCCAGTCAGGTGCAAGGCTGGGGACAGCGTGCGCTGACCCTGCAGGCGGACGTGGCGGACGAGGCCCAGGTGGCCGCGATGTTCGCGCGGCTGGACGCGGCTGGCGGCCGCCTCGGCGGCCTCGTCAACAACGCCGGCATCGTGGCGCCGGCCGCCCGGCTGCAAGACATGACCCCCGCGCGCTGGCGCCGGCTGTTCGATGTCAACGTGATCGGCACGTTGCTGTGCTGCCAGCAGGCCGCGCGGCGCATGAGCACGGTCCATGGCGGGGCCGGCGGCGCCATCGTCAACCTCAGCTCGCGGGCGGCCGAGTACGGCTCGGCCGGCATCTATGTGGACTACGCCGCCACCAAGGGCGCCGTGGACACGCTCACCAAGGGCCTGGCCCGTGAGCTCATCAGCGAGGGCATCCGCGTCAACGGCGTGCGGCCCGGCATCATCGAGACCGACATCCACGGCCGCAGCGGCATGGACGCGCAGGGTGCAGCCGCCACGCTGCCCATCCAGCGCCTGGGCCGCCCCGAGGAGATCGCCGAGGCCGTGGCCTGGCTGCTCAGCGACGCGGCCAGCTACACGGTGGGTGCGCTGCTGGACGTGGCAGGCGGGCGCTAGGCCAGCACGCCGGCAAGCCAGGCGCGGCTGGCGTCCACGCGTCGCCGGATGACGTCGGCGTTGCGCCCGGCCTGGGCCAGCACGGCAGCACCCTGCAGTGTTGCCAGCAGGTGTTCCGCGCAATCCTGCGCCGCCGCCGCCGGCAGCACGCGCTCGAATTGCTGCCGCAACCAGGCCTGCAGGCCCAGCAGCAGGCCGGCGGCCGGCGGGTGCAGGCGGTCGTCGAGCTTGCCGAGCTCGGTGGCCAGGCTGCCGATGGGGCAGCCGGATAGCGCCACCTCGGCGGCGTGCGTCTCGACATAGGACAGCAGCCGCTCGATGGTCTCGGCCGGTGAGGCCTCCGTTGTCAGGCCCAGCGCCTGCTCAAGCTCAGCCTGGCGCCGGCGCAGGACGGCTTCCAGCAGGGCGGGCTTGGTCGGGTAGTAGTAGGCCAGGTTGCCCTTGAGCATGCCGGCCTCGGCAGCCACGTCGGCGATGGAGGTGGAGGCGTAGCCGTGCTTCTCGAACAGCCGCAGCGCTGCGTCAACGATGCGCTCCTGTGCGGTCGGCGGGGTGTCAGTCGAGGTGCTCATGCGTCGCGGGATCGTAGCAGTCGATCCGAAGGACTCGGCTTGTTTTTGGACGATCGACCTGATAAGGTTGGTCGATCGTCCAAAAGTGGAAATTTCCATGCGTATTCAAGCAGAGCAGCGGGCGCCCGACTTTCAGGCCGTGGATGTCTTCGGTAGCCCCGTCTCGCTGCAGGCGCTGCAGGGCCGGATGGTGCTGCTGTCGTTCTACCGCTATGCGTCCTGCCCGCTGTGCAACCTGCGGGTGCGTGACCTCCGCGAGGCTGCACCGGGGCTGGCGGCGGCAGGGGTGGCGATGGTGGGCGTGTTCCAGTCCGATGCGGCGAGCATCCGTCGCCATGCTGGACGCATGCCACTACCGTTCCCACTGGTCGCAGACCCCGACATGGTGCTGTACCGCAGCTACGCCGTCGAACGCAGCTGGGTGGCGATGCTGCGCTGGCCGACGCTGGTGGCGGCCGTGCGCGCGCTGGCTGCCGGCTTCTTGCCGGGGCGCATCGACGGCCCGGTCGACCGCACGCCGGCCGATTTCCTGATCGGCCCTGACGGCCGCGTCGTCCTTGCCCACTACGGCCGTCATCTCGATGACCATCTGCCGCTCGACGCCATCCAGGCCGCGCTGGCGACACCCGTGCCGCGCCCGGTACTGGCGGGCTAACGCTTCTCGATCAGACTGCTGTCCAGCCCGCGCTCGCTGCGTAGGCGGTCGGCCAGCGTGCGCGCCTCGTCCACGCTGGGGAAGGGGCCGGCGCGCAGCCGGTGCAGGCCGGCCTCGCGCACGATGGTCAGCAGCGGCAGCAGGCCCAGCTCGGCCTCGGCGACCTTCTGGCGCAGCGCCTCGGCGCCGTCCAGCCGGCTGAACGCACCGAACTGCAGCCACACGCCGGCGCCGATGGACGCGCCGGGCGTGCCCTCTCGCTGCGGGGCGCCGGGGACGCCGTCGGGCACGAAGAGCGGCGCCGGCTCGGTGGTCGACTGCCATTGGCCGGCGCGGATCTCGGCGTAGGTGATGCGTCGCACCTCAACCGGCGCCACGCCCCGCAGCAGGTCCAGCCTCAGCGCGGCGGTGTAGCTGAGGTCGATGATGCGACCCTTGTGGAAGGGGCCGCGGTCGTTCACGCGCACGATGACTTCGCGCCCGTTGGCCGGGTTGCGCACCCGCGCGTAGCTGGGGATGGGCAGCGTCGGGTGCGCGGCTGTCATCGCGTACATGTTGTAGACCTCGCCGCTGGCCGTGGGGCGGCCGTGGAACTTCTTGCCGTACCAGGAGGCCAGGCCGCGGTCGGTGTAGGGCGCGTCCACGGTGATCGGCTCGTAGCGCTCGCCCAGCACCTCGTAGGGCTTGTTGGGGCCGCCTACGCGGATGGGCTCCAGGCGCGGCACGGCGTCGGGCACCTGGCCGAGGTTGGCGGGCGGGTTGGCCTCGGGGCCGTCACGGCCGCTGGCCGGCGGGCGGCTGGCGCAGCCGCTGAGCAGCGCCGCCAGCGCGAGCGCCAGGGCCGGCCCAGTATGCTGCGCGGTCTGTGTCCATTGGCGATGCCAATCCATGAGCAACTTCGTCTTTCCTCCGGCCGAGATTCCCAGTGCCGCGGTGCGCGGCACGGACGCGCGCTACGCGGTGCGCCGCATCTTCTGCGTCGGCCGCAACTATGCCGATCATGCCCGCGAGATGGGCGCCGACCCGACGCGCGAGCCGCCGTTCTACTTCACCAAGCCGGCCACCGCGCTGACGCCCTCGGGCGCCACCGTGCCCTACCCGACCGAGACGAAGAACTACCACTACGAGATGGAGCTGGTGATCGCCGTTGGCGCGCCGGTGTTCAAGGTCACGCCCGAGGCTGCGACGGCCGCCATCTGGGGCTACGCGCCGGGCCTGGACATGACGCGCCGCGACCTGCAGGCCGCAGCCAGGGCGGCCGGCAAGCCCTGGGACACGGCCAAGGGCTTCGACCAGTCAGCCATCTTGGGCGAGATCGTGCGCGTGGCCGACGTGGGCCTGCTGGCGAGTGGTGCCATCACGCTGGCCGTCAACGGCGTGGAGAAGCAGCGCGGCGACCTGGCCGACATGATCTGGCGCCAGGCCGAGATCGTGTCCAACCTGTCGCAGCTGTACCGCCTGCTGCCGGGCGACCTCATCTATACCGGCACGCCGGCCGGTGTGGGCGCGGTGCTGCCGGGAGACGTGATCACGGGCCGCATCGAGGGCCTGGGCGACATTGCACTGACGATCGGGCCGGCCGAATGATGTTTGAAGAAGAGACCTTGGCGCAGGCCCGCGCCCGCAACATCCACGACGCGCTGGCCGAGGACATCGGCCGCTGCGACTGGACGGCCCAGCTCGTGCCCGCCGGCCGACGCGTGGCGGCACAGGTGCGCGTGCGCGAGCAGGCCGTGCTGTGCGGCCGTGAGTGGTTTGACGGTGTGTTCGCCGCACTGGACGCCAGCGCGCGCATCACCTGGTTGTACGACGAAGGCGCGGTGATGGCGGCCGACAGCATCGTCTGCCGCATCGAGGCCGATGGCCGGCTGCTGCTGAGCGCCGAGCGTCCGGCGCTGAACTTCCTGCAGCTGCTGTCCTTCACAGCTACCACCACCCGTGCCCATGTGGACGCGGTCGCCGGCGCCAGCGCCAACCCACGGGGCTGCGCCATTCTGGACACGCGCAAGACGCTGCCCGGCCTGCGCCTGGCGCAGAAGTACGCGGTGCGCGTGGGTGGCGGGCAGAACCAGCGGCTGGCGCTGTATGCCGGCATCCTGATCAAGGAAAACCACATCGCGGCCGCTGGCGGCGTGGCGCTGGCGCTGCGCGCTGCGCAGGCTCTGAAATCCGGCGTGGACATCCAGGTCGAGGTGGAGACCATCGCCCAGCTGCACGAGGCGCTGGATGCAGGCGCGGTCAGCGTGCTGCTGGACAACTTCAGCGAGGCGCAGATGCGCGAGGCCGTGGCCGTCAACGCGGGTCGGGCGCTGCTGGAGGTGTCGGGCGGCGTGGCGCTGGAGCAGCTGCGCTGGATCGCGGCCACCGGCGTGGACCGCATCTCCATCGGCCGCCTGACCAAGGACGTGCGCGCGACCGACTACTCGATGCGGGTGCTGGGGCCGGCCTGAGAGGTTGAGAGTCTTTCACCCATGCCCGCCTTGCACGCAACCGTTCAGCCCAGCAGGTGGGCTCGCACTCGGGCCGCGGTGTCCTCGGGGCGTTCTTGCATGAAGCAGTGCCCGCCGGCCGTGACCTGCACATGCACATGCGGCGCGTTGTGCGCATGGGCTCGCGCGCAGCCTGTCTTCACGAAGGGCATGGTGGTGTCGCCATGCAGCAGCAGCGTGGGCACGGCGATGCGGCGCAGCCGGCTCCACAGCCGCTCGGGCATGGTGCTGAAGATGGTGGACTCCAGCGCCGGCGAGCATTTCAGCTGCACCTGACCGTCGGGGCTGTCCCGCAGCGCGTGGGTGATGAAGGCGTCCAGCGCCGGCTCGGTCCAGCCGCGGTAGGTGCCGCGCCCGCGCAGGGCCTGGCGGGCGTGCTCGCGGCTGGGCCAGCTGGGGCGGCGGCGCTTGGTGGCGCGCGCCAGCGGGTTCACCAGGCCGGTGCCGGTGCGGCCCATCAGCCGCGCGGCCAGCAGCATCGGCGGTGGGAACAGCACCGGGTCCAGCAGCACTGCGCGGCTGAAGGGTTGGCCGGCCGTACCCAGCAGCAACGCTGTCTGCACGCCGCCAAAGCTGTGGCCCGCGGCCATCGCTGGCACGTCGCCATAGGGTGCGCTGCCAGCCTGGAAGGCCTCCAGCGCGGCCTCGGCGCAGCGGTTCCAGCCCAGGAAGTGGGGCGTGGCTTCGCTGTCGCCGTGGCCGGGTGCGTCGCACAGCCAGAGGTCGAAATCCCGTGCCAGCAGCTGCAGCAGCGGCTCGTAGACGCGGCCGCAGAAGCCGTTGCCGTGCAGGAAGTGCAGCAGCGGCCGCCCCGAGGGCGCCGAGCGCCAGCCGTGCAACGTGGTGCCCGTCACTGGCGAGGCGTGGGTCCAGGGCAGCAGCGTCAGCGGCGGGGCAGTGCCGGCGCTCATGTCGAGAACCACGGCTCGTTGGGCAGCTCGTCGAAGACCTTGCGCAGGCCGGCGCTCCAGCCGCTGCGCAGCGACAGGAAGTAGGGGTCGTCGCGCTCGATGCGGTGCGGTGGCTGCATGGCCTGCTCGAAGCGGTTGGCGCGCAGCATCACCATGTCGATGGGCAGGCCCACCGACAGGTTGGACTGGATGGTGGAGTCGAAACTCACCAGCGTGCACTTGGCCGCCTCTTCCAGCGCCGTGGTCTCGTAGCGGATGACGCGGTCGATGATGGGCTTGCCGTACTTGCTTTCGCCGATCTGGAAGTAGGGCGTGTCTTCCGTCGCCTCGATGAAATTTCCCTGCGGATAGACGTGGAACAGCCGCGGGCCCTCGCCTTGGATCTGGCCGCCGAGCAGGAAGTTGGCGCCGAAGTCCACGCCTTGGCCCTGTGCGCCGCCCGGCGTGTCGCGGGCCACCACCTCCTTGAGCGTGCGGCCCAGCAGAACGGCCGCGTCGTACAGGCTGGGCACGTTCAGCAGGTGCTCGCCCTCGCCCTGCAGGCGCTGGTTCAGCAGCGACATGACGGACTGCGTGGTGGCCAGGTTGCCCGCAGTCAGGAGGACGATCTCGCGCTGGTGCGGGATCTGGAACTGGTACATCTTGCGAAAGCTGGCGATGTGGTCCACGCCCGCATTCGTGCGGGTGTCGGACGCGAACAGCAGGCCCGCACGCAGGCGCATCGCAACGCAGTAAGTCATGGCAGGAGTCCTTGCGGAGGTGATCTGCCAGGCATGTTACGGGCCGAGGTCCAGCTCGATGCCGAAGCCCGGTCCGTCGGCCAGCAGCCGCAGGCTGCCGCCGTGGGCGCGCGCCACGATGTCGGCCAGCATCAGGCCCAGGCCCATGTGGCCGTCGTATTGCTCGGCCTGCAGTGCGGCTTGCAGCGCGGCGACGCGCTCGGGCGTGCAGCCGCTGCCGTCGTCCCGCAGCTGCAGCCGGTTGGGGCCGGCCGGCGCCACCTGCAGCCGCCGCGCGCCATGGCGCAGCGAGTTGTCCACGAGATTGATCAGCGCGGCGGCCAGCAGGTCGGCATCGGCCTGCACGGTGGTGGTGGCGGGCGCGTCGATGTGCAGGCCGTCCAGCGGCAGCCGCTCCAGCAGGCCGGCCACGTCCACCGGCTGGCGCTGCAGATCCACGCCGCTGCGGAACAGCGTCAGCAGCGCCGTGACGACGCGGCTGAGCCGGCCGGCCGCCTGGCGCATGCGGGCCAGCCGCGGGTGTAGCGGTGCCGGCGCCTCGCGCAGCGCAACGGCCAGCTGCGCATCCAGCCCGGCCAGCGGCGTGCGCAGCGCGTGGGCGGCGTGGGCCGTGAAGGCGCGCTCGTTGGCCAGCCGGCGCTGCAGCCGCTGGCCCAGCTCGGCCAGCGCGTCGTGCATGGGGGCGATCTCGGCCCGTGTCGCGGCGGGCAGCGTGGCGGCCGGGGTCAGCGGGTCGTGGCCGCGCAGCGCAGTGGAGAAGTCGTGCAGCGGCTGCAGCTCGCGCCGCAGGCGCGCGCGCAGCAGCGCCAGTGCCAGCAGGCCTACGCCCAGCGCCGTGCCCGCGCTGGCCAGGCCCACGGCAGCCAGCGCCTCGCGGCGCTCCAGCGTCGTCTGCGCTACATACAGCGTGGCTGCGCCGAGCGGCTGACCGTAGGTCTGCCAGCGGTCCGCCGCCGTCGCGAAGCCGTGCTGCGCCACGGCATGAAAGGGTTGAGCCGGCGCCCGGGCCGAGCGGGCCCGCAGCCGGCCGTCGGGCCCTACCAGCTGCCAGGAGAAATGGCTGTCCGGCGCCGCTCCGCTCACCACCACCGGCGCGCCGCTGTCAGGCGGCGGGGCCACCTGCAGCGCCTGGGCCAGCGCATCGGCGGCGTCCTGCAGCGTCTCGTCCATCAGCTCGTCGACCTCGGCCCGCACCGCCAGCCACACCAGCCCCGCGCCTGCGAGCGCCCACAGCAGCGTCAGTCCCAGCACGAAGCGGGACAGCCGGCCCTGGATGGACGGCAGCGCCGTCATGGCGACGGCACCAGCCGGTAGCCCAGGCCGCGCCGGGTCTCGATGAGCTCGCGCCCGAGCTTGCGGCGCAGGCTGGATACATGCACCTCCAGCGCATTGCTGGCGATCTCGGCCTCGCCGCCCAGCACGATGAGCTCCAGCTCGCGCTTGTCGACGATGCGGCCGCTGCGCTGCACCAGCGCCTCCAGCAGCGCCCATTCGCGCGCGGTGAGCTCCACGTCCACGCCGTCGCGCCGAGCCAGCCGGGCGGCGAGGTCGATCGCTACCGGGCCCAGTACCACCGTGGCACTGGCCGCACCGGCGCGCCGCCGCGCGATGACGCGCAGCCGGGCCAGCAGCTCCTCGGGCTCGAAGGGCTTGACGAGGTAGTCGTCGGCGCCGCTGTCCAGCCCCTCGATGCGGTCGCTCAGCAGGTCCCGCGCGGTCAGCACCACCACCGGCGTGGTGTTGCCCTGGCGGCGCAGCGCCCGCACCCAGGCGATGCCCGAGCCATCGGGCAGCTGCCAGTCCACCAGCAGCGCGTCGTAGGGGTCGGCCGCCAGCGCGCGGGCCGCGCCGAGCGTGCTCGCCCAGTCCACCGCATGGCCCTCGGCCGCGAGGAAGTCGCGCAGGCCTTCGCCCAGCACGTCGTCGTCTTCCAGCAGCAGCAGGCGCATCGTGGTCGGGTCAGGCATCAACAGGTCAGGGCTGCGAACGCTAGCACGCGGGGCGTGACGGCTTCAGCCTGTCTTCAGGTGGCGTGGGCTCAATGCGGGGCCATGTCGCTGTCTGCCCCGCCCCTGTCCCCGCTGTCGCTGTCTGCCGGCCCGCTGTCTGTGACTCCCGCCGGGCGTGCCGAGCTGTGGGCCACGCTGCTGTCGTTGGGCCTGCTGCTGGCCTGGGACGCGTCGGCGCTGGACCTCGCGGCCGTGCGCGCCTGGGGTGACGCCGCCGGCTTTGCGCTGCGCGAGCACTGGCTCACCAGCGGCGTGCTGCACCAGGGCGGCCGGGCGCTGGCGTGGCTGATGGCCGGCTTGCTGCTGCTCAATGTCGTCCGACCGGTGCTGCCGCGCCAGACCCGCCGCGAGCGCGTCTGGTGGCTGGTCATGACGCTGCTGTGCGTGCTGCTGATCCCGCTGCTCAAGCGCGCCAGCACCACCAGCTGCCCTTGGGACCTGGCCGAGTTCGGCGGCCTGGCCCAGTACGTGTCGCACTGGCGGCCGGGTGTGCTGGACGGTGGCGGCGGCCACTGTTTCCCGTCCGGCCATGCCAGCGCCGCGTTCGTGTTCTTCAGCGGCTACTTCGCGCTGCGGCGCGCCTACCCGCGCGCGGCCATCGCGTGGTTGTGCGCGGTGCTGCTGGCCGGCGCGGTGTTCGGTTGGGGGCAGATGGTGCGCGGCGCGCACTACCCCAGCCACACGCTGTGGACGGCCTGGATCTGCTGGGCCGTCGCGCTGGCCGGCAGCCGGCTGCTGAAGCAGCCCTGATGCCACCCGGCGGCCCGCCCGCCTCACGATCCCAAGCCCTGCCGTGACTTCTCCCTTCAAACAAGCGCTGGCCTGGTGCCGGCCCGATGTGTCGCGCCCACTCACCCAGGCCTGGCTGGCCGCGCTGTGGATGGGCCTGCTGGCCAACTGGCCGCTGTGGCGCCAGCTGCAGGCGCTGCCCGAGGTGACCGGGCTGCGCGGCCTGGGCTTCGGGCTGGCGATGGCGGGCATCGTGACGGCCTCCACCGGCGCGCTGCTGAGCCTGCTGGCCTGGCCGCGCGTGGGGCGGCCGCTGCTGGCGCTGCTGCTGCTGGCCGCAGCGGCGCTGGCGCACTTCATCGGCAGCTACGGCATCGTGTTCGACCCCAGCATGGTGGTGAACATGGCGCAGACCGATGCCCACGAGACCCGCGACCTGCTGAGCGGGCGCCTGCTGCTGAGCCTGGCGCTGCTCGGCGCGCTGCCGGCCTGGTGGCTGCTGCGCCGGCCCGCGGCCGCGGCGCAGCGGCTGGGCGCCCGGCTGGGCGGCAACGCCGCCGGCTTCGTGCTGGGGCTGGCGGCGGCGGCTGTGCTGGCGGTGGGGGTGTTCGCCGACCTGTCGTCCACCATGCGCAACCACAAGCGGCTGCGCTACATGATCACGCCGCTCAACGCCGTGTACTCGCTGGGCGCGGCGGCCTCGCGCGGCAGCGCGGCCCCTTCCGGGCCGCCCTCCGTCATCGGCGCCGATGCCCGCCTGCTGCCGCGCCCGCCGGGCAGCCGGCCGCCGCTGTTGCTCATCGTCGTCGGCGAAACGGCGCGCAGCATGAACTTCAGCCTCAACGGCTATGCGCGGCCCACCAACCCCGAGCTGGCGACGCTGCCCGTGCTCAGCCTGCGCGACGTCACGTCCTGCGGCACGGCCACCGCAGCGTCGCTGCCGTGCATGTTCTCGCCGCTGGGCCGCGAGGCCTTCCTCGCGCTCAAGCAGCCGCAGGAGAACCTGCTGGACGTGCTGCAGCGCGCCGGCCTGGCCGTGCTGTGGCTGGACAACCAGAGCGGCTGCAAGGGGCTGTGCGACCGCGTGCCCCACAGCCCTACCACCCGGTTGCCCCCCGGCGCCGCGCCGCTACCCGCCGGCCTGTGCGACGGCGACGAATGCCTGGACGACGCGCTGCTGCACGGGCTGGACGCGCGCCTCGCTGCGCTGGACGCCGAGCGCGCCAGCCGCGGCGTGGTGCTGGTGATGCACCAGATGGGCAGCCACGGCCCGGCCTACTACAAGCGCTCAGCGCCTGATCAGAAGCCCTTCCAGCCCGAGTGCCGCAGTAGCTCGCTGCAGCAGTGCCCGCGCGAGCAGGTCGTCAACGCCTACGACAACAGCCTCGTCGCTACCGACCGGTTGCTGGCGCGCAGCATTGCCTGGCTGCAGACGCAGCAGCAGCGCTTCGACACCGGGCTGCTGTACGCGTCCGACCACGGCGAATCGCTGGGCGAGGGCGGGCTCTACCTGCACGGCATGCCCTATGCCTTCGCCCCGCGCGAGCAGACCCACGTGCCCATGATCCTGTGGGTGCCCGCAGGCGGCGCGCTGGCCGCGTCGCTCAAGCCCGGCTGCCTGCCCGCGCTGCGCGACCGGCCGGTCTCGCACGACCACTTCTTCCACACCGCGCTGGGCTGGGTGGGCGTGCAGGCCAGTGTCTACCGGCCCGACTGGGACTTGCTGGCGGGCTGCCGGCGCTGAGAGGCCGGCGGCCGCGCCGCCGCCGCGAGCACAGCGGTGACGAAGCCGGCCCGCAGCGTGCGATGCGGCACGGGCATTTGTGGCGGCTGCCGCCAGCAGGGGTCAGGTGCCGTGGCGGCGGTTCATGCGTTCCCCTGCGTGGCGGCCGGGCCGCGCTTGAGCTGCTGCATGAAGGCCTTGAAGTGCGGCGCGAAGCCGGCGAACAAAGGCAGCTCGCGGTGCTGCAGCATCACCTCGCTGAACAGCTTCAGGCCCACGGCAAAGGCCGTCGCATCGGCCTCGGGCAGGTCGCCGCGCAGGCGCATGCGCGCCACGATGGCCAGGATGTCGTCGTGGTTGCCGGTCTGGAAGCTCAGCGGCTGCGGCGCCAGCGGCGGGCTGCCGTCCGGCAGGGCGAGGTGCTCGATGGTCACGCGGTAGCGGTGCTGCTTCATGGTCAGACCTCCAGTTTCTGGATGGCGAGCGCGGCCTCATCGATCAGCGTGGCCACGCGCCGGGCGAGATCGGGGCTGGCATTGGCCGGTGAGAAGCGCATGTGCAGCACCGCCTTCAGGTTGCCCATGGCGCGTTCGATGTCGGGCGAGCGACGGGCGCCGGCACCTTCGCGCACCCCGCGCAGCCGCTCGGTCAGGGCGGTCAGTTCGTCGCGCTGGCGTTCCAGTTGCGCGAGGCCCTCCGTCGTCACCGTGTACTGCTTGCGGCCGGCATCACCGTCCGCGACCGTCGCCCAGCCCATGTCGACGAGATAGGTCAGCGTCGGGTAGATGACGCCCGGGCTCGGGCTGTAGTCACCGCCCACCAGGCCTTCGATGAACTTGATGAGCTCGTAGCCATAGCAGGGCCGCTCGGCGACCAGGCTCAGCGCCAGCAGCTTGATCGCGCCGGCTTCGAACATGCGGCCGCCGCGGCCGTGGCCACCGCCGTGGCCGCCCGGGCCGCCGCCGCCGTGGCGACTGAAGCCGCCACCGGCCGCCCCACGGTGGCCGCCGCGCCCTTCGGCGTGGCCTACGCGCATGCCGTGGTGAGGTTGGCGAGCCTCGCGCTCGCCCGGGTGGATGGGCGACGAGGGGCCGCAAGCGGCGGCAGGGCGCCGGTCGAAGAAGAAATGTCGTGGATGCAAGTTGCAACTCCGATGTGGTTTAGATGCATCTAAGATATATCTCAAAGCAAACAAAGTCCAGCGGGTGAGCTGCAGCTTTGCAGAGCTTCACGTGGCGCCCGGGGCGATCGCGCGCCCTGGCCTACCAGCTCAAGCAGGCCAGGCCTGCGGCGCGCGGGTTTCGGGGGGTGATTTGGGGCGCCCCCGTTCGACGGTCAGTTGCGAACCCAAGAATGGGCGCAACTCTGGGGGGCAGGTCGACGCCGGCTTCAAGCAGGTGAGTGGCGAAGCAGTGACGCAGGGTGTGGGTGCTGCCGGCCTTGTCGATGCGGGCATCGCGCCGTGCGGCCTGGTAGTGGCGCAGCCCGCAGGCGTACAGCGTTTGCAGCAGCATGCGGGCCATGGGGCTGTGGCAGTGCGCGAAGAGCCGGGCGATCTGCTCGCGGCTCAGCAGCTCGGGCTGCTTCTGGCGCGTGCGCGCCACCGGCGGCAGCATGCGCTCGCCCGTCTCTGGCTGGGCCAGCACGTGGGTGAACAGGAAGCGGCTGGCAGCGGCGACGTGGTTGCCGCTGGAGAAGGACAGCTTGCGGTCCTTGACGAGGTACAGCATGTAGGTCTCGATCTCCTGGGCGCTCAGCACGGCCGGGCTGCGTCCGAAGTAGCGCGCCATGCGCCCTAGCGAGTCGACGTAGGTCTCTTGCGTGCGCACCGCCAAGCCGCGCACCGCCATGGCATTCAGCATCTGTTGCCGCAACGGGGTCATGACCTTCTCCTTCGTGCCGGGGAACGTTCCCCAAGCAGAAGGCTTGACTCGCCACGCCCTTCTCGCAAGTCCCGCTTGAATGCAAAACGCGGTGGCCGCCGCACGGGCGCACCGCGTCAGCGGTTTAGTTCAACGCCCGAGTTCACCGGCGTCGGAGCACCGAAGGTGCGCAGGGCACCAACACTGGCCATAAGAATGCCGAAGGTATGGTCAGTGTTGGCGTCCGCGTGCAACGGCCTGTTGGCCCGGGTTGGGCCACCGAAGGTTGTTTGACTTGCGGTAGCAAGTGATGCAGACTGGTTGAATGACTAGTTCGATGGAGGTGGCAATGCATACGTGGCCAGTTCAGGATGCAAAGGCGCGGTTCAGCGAGTTCTTGGATGCCTGCCTGCACGAAGGACCGCAGATGGTGACGCGGCGAGGCACGGAAGCCGCTGTGCTCATTCCAGTGGAGGAGTGGCGCAGGCTCCAATCAGCCGCGCGCCCCTCACTCAAGCAGCTTTTGTTGTCTGACGCTGCGCGGGCTGATTTTGAAGTGCCTGCTCGCGGCAAGGCTACGCGTCGCAAGGTGGAGCCCATGCTGTGATGAGGAAGTACCTGTTGGACACCAACGTGGTGTCTGAACTCCGCCGCCAACGCCCACACGGAGGCGTGGTTGCCTGGCTTGAATCTTTGGATGACGCGCAACTGCACCTGTCCGCAGTGACGCTGGGCGAGATCCAGGCCGGCATTGAGATGACGAGGGAACAAGACCCCGACAAAGCGCGAGAAATCGAGGGCTGGCTCGAACAAGTTTCCGGCAGCTACAACGTGCTGCCAATGGATGCCAGCACATTCAGGGCGTGGGCGCGATTGATGCACAGGAAGTCCGATACGCTTTATGAAGACGCAATGATTGCAGCCACTGCGCAGGTGCACGGATTGACCGTTGCAACGCGAAACGTCAGTGATTTCAATGCGTTGGGGCTGGAAGTCTTCAATCCATTTGCCTCGGTGTAGGCATGCAGTGCCTGAGGGCGCCAAACGCGCCGAACATCGCCGCCGTGAGCACCCCACGCCCCGTCTGGCGCTGCACCTGCGGCCAGCCCATGGCCGTGCTGTGTCGGCGCATGCCACCGCTACAGCCGTCGCCCTGCGCCACCGCCCGGGCCCTGCGGCCCGACGCGCCCGGCAAGGCTGACAGGCCCAGGCCCGGCAGGCCCGATCAAGCGCGAGACGCAACGATGCACTGACCCTTGGGCACCGCCGCCGTCTTCAACGGGCTCCACCAAAGCGCCGTCGCGCCAGCTTGCACGCCCATCTGACATAACGGCCAGAACCAGCGCCAACTCCGCCCGCTCAGACCGCCCGCAGCAACCTCGACACGCCTCTGCGCACTTCGCCGCCGCTGCCAGCGCCGTTCACGCGACTGGCTCCCCCGAATCTATTTGCAGTGGCCCGCCACCCGACGCGCCGCCTGGCCCCGGGCTTGTCCAACAAACGGATCAGATCGCGGCAAGCGCGATCTATCCTTACTCGTTAGGCATCAGGCGCGGCGGTGGATGAGTTAGCAATACGTTGATACTTAGATGTAATCTTCTCTAAGCGCTGAATTATCTTCCGATTTACTGCAACTTTGTAATCAGCCATGCCGTGAACGACTTCATTGCGTATCCGGCGCAACTCCTCTATTTCTTTGGCATCGGAGGATTCAAAGACCCCGGCACGAATCATTTCGTTCATCGCCATTAGTGGTGGTCTGATCCGGCCGCCTAGAGTAGACAACTTGTCAGAGTTTTGCTTACCAAGGTCCGCAGTCATTCGCTCGAATGCAACCCATGACGCTAGGAATTCACCCAACAGCTGGTGCTGATCTTCTGGCGAAAAGGAGAGGGTCTCACCAAACAGATTTTCGAACAGGAGCTTTGCCAGTTCTGAATAGATGTCGACTTTGTCGCGATCAACTGTTAGGCCGTTGCCTTGATGATAGAGCTGATTTCTAAGCCTGTGAAACCACTCAATTTCGCCGAGATCTATTCCCGCAATTTTGTCCGATGCGTATTGCTCAAGTGCATCTAGTAGCTTTGGAAAACTTTCACTGAATTCCGCAAATTCCTTTCTTGGAACAGTAATACCATTTATTCGCTTTGGTAGTCCAAGATATGTCTTGATCGTAAGTTCAACTGCATTGTCAACGCTTAATAGTGCGAGTCGCCTATTCTTATCGCTATCTTTGCGCAGTAGGGAAATTCCGTGTTCTAGAATTTCTTTCGGCCCTGCAGCCCAAGGTTGTGTCGCCATGTGCCTCCGTTGTATTTCTGATGCCTAACGTTGAAGCTCAGCGGACGGCGAAGCCGCTACGCGGAGCAACCCCGAAGGCAGAGCCTGCGAAGGGTCCGATGCTGCGCTGAGTCGTCCCGTAATGTTGCTGTTCACGCGATCCATTCTGACGCGTGAGACCGAGCAACTCAGCGAGGACTTTCCATCATGGCCATCCACCCCACCGGCAAGCAGCCCGCCGCGCCGCAGGCGAACTACCCT
>NZ_JBIGHW010000016.1:0-80896 GCF_043555875.1 Pelomonas margarita
GCTGACAACCGCCGTGATCGGCGGGCAGCTGCGGCTGATCGAGTTCACCGGGGCGGGCTGCAGCACCTGCGGGCCGGCCAACCGGCGCTACGCCTACGGCACCGCGGGCCAGCTTCTGCGCAGCATCACGCTCGACGCCCAGGGCCAGCCGCTGAGCGCTGAGCTGATCAGCCATGACCGCTGGGGGCGTCTGTCCCAACGCAGCCGCCAGGCCTACAGCCAGGGCAAGCCGGTGGGCGCGCCGCGATGGCTGCAGCGTTACGAGTACACCGACCTGCGATTCCAGGACGGCAGCGTGGCGGTGGGCCAACAGCCCACGCGCATCACTCAGCCCAGCGTGATTGCAGGCAAAACCCGCAGCACCGAGTTTGAGTACAACGACAAGAGTCAGGTCTTGCGGGTGACGGAGCGGGGGTGGAGCTCGGTGGATGACAAGGGAGGTCAATCGCCGCAGGGCGCGGCCCTCACACGCAGTACCGAGTACAGCTACATCACGATCAACGGCCGCAGCGTGCTGAGCGCACTGGATGGCCCTTTGCCTAATGGGCCCAAGGGCGACCCTAGCGACTCCGACGTGACCCGCGTGCAATGGGACCCCCGCGGCGAGCGCCCGCTGAAGCTTTTGCATCCGGCCGGTCTTGTCACGCAGGCCGAATACACCCCCGACGGCCGCACCCGCCGACTCATCGGCATGGACGGCGTGGTCAGCGAATTTGAGTACGCGCCCAGCGGCGCGCTTGCCAGCATCATCCGCGCCGGCGTGACGCGGCGCTTTGAGCATGACGCCCTGGGGCAGGCCGTGGGCATGCTGGAGGCCACTGGCGCCCGCACGCGCGTGACCTACGACTTGAGCGGCCAGATCGCGGCCATGTTCGATACGCAAAGCAATCGCATAGAGCTAGCGCGCGACCGGGAAGGCCGGCTGCTGCAGGCCCGCCTGCTCAACCCCGACGGCAGCGTGTCACAGCAGCGTGACTATTCCGCACCAACCGATTCGTCCATGGCGAGCGCCCCGCACCGCGACGCCGTGCTGAGTGCCATGCAACAGCTGGTCAGCCATACGGAAGACAGCGGCGGCCTGGTGCGCCCCGACCTGCTTCAGGCCATGCAGGTGGCTCAGGTGAGCCAACCGGCCCTGGCCGGTGCCGCGTCAGCGCTGCCGCCGCTAGCCGTCACGCAAGAAACCGATATCAATGGCGCCTACACACGCTACTACCGCGACGACTTCGGTCTGTTGCGCCTGGTGCAAAGCCCCACAACCGGCAGCACGGTTTTTGAGTACGACGCCGCCGGCCGGCTGATTGCTCGTGTGACCGAGCAGATCAGCCGCGCCGCGTACCGACGCGACCCGGCGGGCCGGGTGGTGGCCGTGCGCTCTCGTTACCTCAGCGAGCCTGACGCACCAAGCTCGCTCGACGAAGACGCGCAAATCTCCTGGGGCCCAGCCAACAAACCCCGGCTCATCAAGTACAAGGCCGGTGAGGAACAGTTCAGCTACGACGCTGCGGGCCGCCTCACCACGCACGAGCAGCGCGTGGACGGCAAGCGCTGGACCCTGCAGTACAGCTACAACGCCAATGGTCAGCTGATCAGCCGCACCTTGCCGGATGGCCAGGCATTGGCTTACCACTACCGGGGCAGCCAGCATCCGCGCGCCGGTTTGTTGGAGTCGGTATGGCTGGATGGCCGAATCGACCGGCCGTTGGTCTATAGCCTCAACGACGAGGCCGACACCTACACACAGCGGCGCTTCCTGTTCGGCAACGGCCTGAGCAATGAGCGCAGGCTGGACGCACAAGGCCGGGTCACCCTGGCTGGCACGCCCGGCGTGGGCCAGATGCAGCTGGGCTACGCGGGTAGCAGCAATGACGGCAACGCTAGCGATGGCGAACCCACCTCTGTCAAACCCCTGCGCAGCCACGGCCTGGGTCAGCTACCCCAAGCGGCCACACCGCCGCTGTGGCAGGCCCGGCTGCATGCCCTGCTGGACCGTTGGCGCGTTGGCGGCGATGGCGCGCTGCTGCCTGCCTACCCGGCATCCTCCGCCATCGGCACGGCCTTGTTCGACACCGAGGGGCGGCCCCGCGAGCTGTTTGATGACCTGGGCCGCCAGATCACGCGCGGTGATTTGCGCCTGAGCTACGACAGCCTGAATCGCTTGGTGGAAGTGCAGCGCGACACCGGCGCCACGCTGCAGGTGGTGGCCCGCTACCGCTATAACCTCTTCGGCCAGCGCATTGCCAAGGTCGTGACCCAGGCCGGCAGCCAGACCGCGCGCACCACCTACTTGCTCCACGATGGCAACCAGCTGGTGGCCGAGGCCGATGCCACGGGAGTGGTGCAGCGGCAGTACGCGTGGATCAACGACAAGCCCGTGGCCATGCTGGAGGCAGGGCGGGTGCTGCACGTCCACACCGACCACCGCAACGCGCCGGTTGCTCTGACCGACGCCTCGCGCAGCGTGGTCTGGCAGGCGCAACTGGCCGACTACTTGGCGGCCACCCCGGCCCAGGGGCAGTCGCTGGGCAGCATTGCGTTCCACCTGCGCGGCTCCAACCAGTACTTCGACGCCGAGACCGGGCTGCACTACAACACCCACCGCTACTTTGACGCGCAGGCTGGCCGTTACCTCACGCCTGACCCACTGGGGCTGGCGGTGGGGCCGGACCTGTATGCCTTCGCGCTGAATCGGCCGCATTCGCTGCAGGACCCGCTGGGCTTGCAGCCGACACCGGGCAAGGACTGGAGCGAGGCCAGCTTCTCGGACAAACTGGCCGAGACCTTCAAGCTGGCGGTGACCCGATTCACCGACCAACTCGGCGCTGACCTCAAGGCAACGCTCGAAGAAGCCCTGGCCGACCTGCCCACCACGGTGGCGATCTTTGCGGCTTGGCAGGTCATCAGCGCCACGCCCATTGGCTGGATCGTCAACGGGCTGATGGCGGTCTACGCCGCCTACAGCCTTGGCTCAGAGGCCATCGTGCTCGCCAAGCGGCTGGGCAGTTGGGTATCGCAGGTCAGCAATGCCACCTCACAGGCGCAGCTGTGCGCGGCAGCGCTGGGCTTGGCCACATTGATGAGCGAGTTGGCGCGCAACACTGCCTTCGCGCGCATCAACCCGGCCAAGGCTTTGCGGCAGATGCGCGCTGCTGCGGGCGGCAAGAAAATCAGCGAAACGGCCACGCCGACGCAGAACGCCAAGAAGGTGCGCGAACGGCTGGACCGCTTCTCCCCCAACAGGTGCTTCGATCCTTTTGGTGAGGCCTACGACAAGGCACCCGACAAGCCCAAGTTCGAGCGCGAGTTCAATGACCAGCTGCGCCGCCAGCAGGAGGCCCTGAATCGCATGTCGGCCGACGAGTTCCTGGCGGCACGCAAGGCCTATGAGGCCAATAAGCGCAATCCGGATGCGGCGAAGTCGCAGGCAAAGTATCGGGCGGGGTATCGCAAACAGCTGGAGGACCAAGTTGAGAAAGATTTGCGAGAGCAAGGTTTCTCCGGCAGAGAACTTGATGAAATGAAGTTGGCAAAGGTGAACAGCACGATGGTCAATTTGGCGGCTCTTCACGAACCGGATATGGTGGCTGGTGGCTTCTTCCAACCAGCACCGACTTGCATGGGCAGCAAGTCAGTCAACTGTTCGATCGGTGCACAGTGGGCTGACAAGCTGGCTGAAATGGAGAACTATGCAAGAGGCGCTGTTCGTGACGGGCACGGAGGCGCGCGGTTGACTTTCGATCTCAAAACTTGTCCAAAAAAGTAGGTATTTATGCGTGACGACGACTACTTATTTCTCGTAGAGCGGCTTGGAGAGCCCACGCTGACTCGGGTCGTGCCGACAGCTCTGATCAGGAATTCCTGCGGTGTATTGCCAGAACTACTGCTCACCTACTGGAAAACCGAGGGTTTCAATCAGTTCAAGCATGGCCTGTACAGTTCCGTAAATCCTGAGGAATGGCAGGGAGTCGTCGATGAGTGGCTCGCTGGGACAGTGTTTGAGCAGTTCGGCCGCTTCTACGCCCTGACTCGTACAGCCTTCGGGGAGTTGAGGCTGTTCAATCAGCAGATTGGAAGCGCCGTCACCTTGAATCCGCTATGCGGCGAGATCAGTTCACGCTCGATGAGGCTGGTGCAGCCTGACAGGCTACACATCGAAATAGGTCTATTGTTCTCTCCCAAGCCAGACCACTGGGACATGCTCGACCACGAAGACAAATACCTCTTTGATCGCGCGCTCAAGAAGCTGGGCCCCTTGGCCATGGACGAGATGTACGGCTTTGAGCCCTCGCTGCTGTTGGGCGGGCCGGCCAAGCTGGAGAACCTGGTGAAGGTGGACGCCTACACGCACTGCGCGCTGCTGCGCCGCCTCATCGACAAGCCCTGGGTGCCTTTCACCGACATTGGCGAGGCGCTGGGTGTTGATACCGCTGAGTTGGCCCGCCAGGCCATTGAGGAGCACCGGGCCAAAGGCGGCTGATTTGGCCCGGGACGGTGAGGTCCGACGCAGGCTGTTTCAGGCTGCGGAATGGTCCACGCTGGATGGCACGGCTTGACAGCAAGGGCAGCTGTCACCGACCGCCATATAGGAGCCAGTCCGTGATCGGCATGTAGGAGCCAGTTGGCGACCGGCATATTGGAGCCACTGCGTGACCGGCGTAATGGAGCCAGAGCCGGATCGGCATATAGGAGCCAGCCGGCGCCGGGTTGACGGGCGTCTCGAACACCGCGATGCCGTTCCTACCCTTCGGGCCTTTGCCCGGAGGGCCAGGGATGGCACGCAGGAGATTCGAGATGCATCACTACCGACAGGCCCTGCTGCGCATGCGGCAAGGCGACTCCGACCGCGACATCGCAGCCGCTCGCGTCATGGGCCGGCCCAAGGCCGCGCAGTGGCGCAGCATCGCCACCGAGCGCGGCTGGCTGGAGCCCTCGCAGCCCCTGCCCGACGACGAGGCCATCGCTGCCGCACTGGGAAGCCCGCGCAAGGCCAGCACCACCATCTCCACGCTGGAGCCGCATCGCGAACCCATCGCTGCCTGGGTCGAGCAAGGCGTCTCAGGCACCGCCATCCACGCCGCCCTGAAGCGCCAGCACGCCTGGAGCGGCAGCTACTCGGCCGTGCGCCGCCTGGTGGCCGACATCCGCAGCCAGTTGCCGCCCGAGACCACCTGCCGCCTCGACTTCGAGCCCGGCGACGCGGCGCAAGTCGACTTCGGCGCCGGCCCCACGCTCGTCCACCCCGACGGCCGACCGCGTCGCACCTGGGCCTTCGTGATGACGCTGGCCAGCAGCCGCCACCAGTACGTCGAGTTCGTCTGGGACCAGACCGTGGCCACCTGGCTGGGCTGCCACCGCCGCGCCTTCGAGTGGTTCGCCGGCGTGCCGGCGCGCGTCATCATCGACAACGCCAAGTGCGCCATCACCCGCGCCTGCGCTCAGGACCCCACCGTGCAGCGCGCCTATGCCGAGTGTGCCGCAGGCTACGGCTTCAAGATCGACCCCTGCCCGCCGCACGATCCGCAGAAGAAGGGGATCGTCGAGTCCGGCGTGAAGTACCTCAAGGGCAACTTCCTGTCGCTGCGCGAGTTCCGCGACCTGGCCGACCTGAACGCGCAGGCCAAGGCCTGGGTCTTGAAGGAGGCCGGCGTGCGCTGCCACGGCACCACGCGGCGCAGTCCGCTGGAGCTCTTCGCCCTCGAAGCGCCGATGCTGCAACCCTTGCCCCGTCAGGCGCCCGACCTCGGCACCTGGCACCGCGTGAGCGTGCACCGCGACTGCCATGTGCAGTTCGAGCGGGTGAGCTACTTGTGAGCTCGCCGGCTGCAGATGCAGCGATCCCCGTCACCACCGCCGCCCACTCAATACCGTGTCCGGTCACTACACCCTTCATCTCTCCATCGAGCTGGCCCAGCCTGTCGACCCGCAGGCGGACGCGACGCTGCGCTACCTGGTCGTGGGTGATGGGCCGGCGCCCGACGCCTGGCCGGCACATGCCTTCTTCGCGATGGAGCGCGTCGGCATGGAATTGCGCCCGCTGCCGCAGGTTTATGCGGCGTCCCCCTCCGGTGACTGGGTGGCCGCGTACTGGCAGGACGCGATCGGCCCACGGGCGGGTGTCACGCTGAAGCTGCCGGGCCTCAAGGACCTGCAGGGCTGGTACGAGGCGCTGGTGTTTGCCGACTGGCTCTGCGCCCTGGCCAGCGGCGACGGCTTCATGGGTTACATCCAGGACGAGCAAAGCCGGTCTGCCAAGTCGCTGCTCTGTGTGCGCGGCCAGGCCTTGTACCTGCGGGATGAGAGCAACGCGTCGGATCGCTGGTTCTGCCTCAGGACCGGCGAGCCCCTGGCGCCGTTGCCGCTTTGAACGAGGCCGGGCGGCGGCTGCCGTCAGCCCATGCGCATGGGGATCGTCACCGGCCCGTCGTTGACGAGGTGCACCTGCATGTCGGCGCCGAACTCGCCGCAGGCCACGTGGGGGTGATGCTGGCGCGCACAGGCCAGCGTGTGTTCGTACAGGCGCCGGCCCTGTTCGGCCGGCGCGGCGCCGGTGAAGCTGGGCTGGTTGCCGCCGCTGGTGTCGGCCGCCAGCGTGAACTGGCTGACGATGAGCAGGCCGCCGCCCGTGTCCTGCAGGCTGCGGTTCATCTTGCCGGCCTCGTCGCTGAAGACGCGCAGCTTCAGCACCTTGGCGATCAGCTTCTCGGCCGTGGCCTCGGTGTCGCCAGGCTCGGCGCAGACGAGCATCAGGAAGCCAGGGCCGATCTGGCCTGTCACGCGGCCGGCAACTTCCACGCGCGCCTCTCGCACGCGTTGCAACACGGTGATCACATCAAGTCCTTGGGGTCGTCGACATGCGCTTCCACGTCGGTGGGCAGCAGCTGGATGGTGGCGCGCAGGCCGGGCACGGCCTGCATCAGCGCTTGTTCCAGGGCGTTGCGCTGCTCGGCGGCACGGCCCAGCGACCAGGTGGCCGGCATGTGCATGTGCAGGTCGATGAAGCGGCGCTGCCCGGCCTCGCGGCTGACGATGTGGTCGAAGCGCACGGTGCCCGGCTCGCGAAAGCGCGCCAGCACGGCCTCGATGCGCGCCATTGCCTCGGCGTCCAGCGCGGCGTCCATCAGCCCCTGACTGGACTGGCGGATCAGGTGCACGCCTTCGCGCAGGATGTTGAGCGCGACGGCGATGGCCAGCAGCGGGTCCAGCCAGTGCCAGCCGGTGGCCATCACGCCGATCAGGCCGGCCACGACGCCGGCCGAGGTCCAGACGTCGGTGAACAGGTGCCGCGCGTCGCCCTCCAGCGCCACCGAGCGCACCTCGCGCGCCTTGCGCAGCATGGCCCAGGCCATCAGGCCGTTCAGCGTGGAGCTGACGATGGCCAGCCCCACGCCCAGGCCGATGGCCTCCAGCGGCTCGGGGTGGCGCCAGCGGTCCACGGCGCCCCACAGGATGCCCAGCGCCGCCGCGATGATGAGGATGCCCTCGAAGCCGCTGGAGAAGTACTCGGCCTTGTGATGGCCGTAGGGGTGCTCCTCGTCGGGCGGCCGGGCGGCCAGCGTCACCATGGCCAGCGCGAACATGGCGCCGGCCAGGTTGACGAGTGATTCCAGCGCGTCTGCCGCCAGGCTGACTGAGCCGGTCCACCACCAGGCCGCCGTCTTCAGCGCAATGGTCGCGACCGCAGTGGCGACCGAGAGCTTGAGGTAGCTGTGGGCTTGCATGCCGCCATTGTCGGGCCCGGCCGGGGTAAGAAATACCGCCGATCCAGCTTGGTGGCTGAGTTAGGCTGCCGCCGTTTCTCACACATGCAGATGCTCATGATGATCGTCCGTTTCCGCCGTCTTGCCATGATCCTGCTGACGGCTTGCGCTACCGCTACGAGTGCGGCGCCCATCACCAAGGTTGGCGTGATGTCGGCTGCGGGCCGGGATGTGCAGGTGGTGGTGCGGGCGCCGACCACCGGCACCCGGCTGGATCAGAACGCCCGTGACCGGCTGCAGGTCGGCGATGCGATAGAGCGCATCGTGCTGAAGGCGGTCGCGGACAGCGTGCGTCGTCACGGATATGGCGAGGCTTTGCCGCTGGCGCTTCCGGCCAAGGGCAGCGTTCCCTGGCAGCGTGATGGCGATGCCGTGCTGGTGACGCAAACCCTTTTCGATGCCGCCAAGAAGGCGGGTCTGTCCCACCTGCTGCTCATCCAACCCGCACGTGGTGAAGCCAATCTGAAGCTGTATCGCAGCAGCAGCGGTGCCGGCCAGCTGGAGGGCTTGGGTTTCTATGTGGACACGATGCTGGAAGTGGTTCGGGAGGACAACAACCAACCCGCCGCCGGTTTTCTGGCGCCGTACGTCTATGTGGACATGTTGCTGGTCGACGTGGCGACCCTGGACCTGCAGACGGTCTACCGGGCGCGCGCCAGCGTGGCGGTGGCCGACCCTGGCCGCCAGGGCAATGACCCCTGGCAGGCCTTGTCCACCGAGCGCAAGGTGGATGCGCTTCGTTACCTGATTGAGGAGGAGACGGAGCGCGCGGTGCAGCAATGGAAGGCGGCACCTGCCCGTTGATGCCGTGCCGCGCAGCGTTGCGCCGCAGCATTCCTAGAATGCGCCGCAGTTCATCGGAGCCCCGAGCATGACCACGCCCCACACCACCGACGTCTCCCACATCGCGCCGCGCGAGAAGGCCGAGATCCTTTCGCAGGCCTTGCCCTACATCCGCAAGTTCCACGGCAAGACCATCGTCATCAAGTACGGCGGCAACGCGATGACCGACCCGGTGCTGCAGCAGGACTTCGCCGAGGACGTGGTGCTGCTCAAGCTGGTGGGCCTGAACCCGGTCGTCGTGCACGGCGGCGGCCCGCAGATCGAGGGCCTGCTGAGCAAGCTCGGCAAGAAGGGCGAATTCATCCAGGGCATGCGCGTCACGGATGAGGAGACGATGGAAGTCGTCGAATGGGTGCTGGCCGGCCAGGTGCAGCAGGACATCGTGGGCCTGATCAACGCCGCCGGCGGCAAGGCCGTGGGCCTGACCGGCCGCGACGGCGGCATGATTCGCGCCAAGCAGCTCAAGGTGCAGGACAAGGACGACCCCAGCAAGGAGCACGACATCGGCCAGGTCGGCGACATCGTCTCCATCGACCCGTCGGTCGTGAAGGCGCTGCAGGACGACCAGTTCATTCCCGTCGTCAGCCCCATCGGCTTCGGCGAGAAGAACGAGAGCTACAACATCAACGCCGACGTCGTGGCCGCCAAGCTGGCCACCGTGCTGCAGGCCGAGAAGCTGCTGATGCTGACCAACATCCGTGGCGTTCTGGACAAGTCGGGTGAGCTGCTGACCGAGCTGACGCCGCGCCGCATCGACGAGCTGGTGGCCGACGGCACGATCAGCGGCGGCATGATCCCCAAGATCGCCGGTGCCATCGACGCCGCCAAGAGCGGCGTTAACGCGGTGCACATCATCGACGGCCGTGTGCCGCACGCCATGCTGCTGGAGATCCTGACCGATCAGGCCTACGGCACCATGATCTCGTCGCGCTGACCGATGGCGTTGCGCGACAAGGTTTGGCTGTTCGACCTCGACGACACGCTGCACAACGCCTCGCACCGGGCGTTCCGCGAGCTGAATGCGTCGATGGCGGCCTACATCGTCACTCACCTGGGTCTGGCGGAGGCCCAGGCCGCCGAGTTGCGCAACCGCTACTGGTTGCGCTATGGCGCCACGCTGACGGGCCTGCAGCGCCACCACGGCGTGAAGCCGGCGCATTTCCTGGCCGAGACGCACAGGCTTCCCGGCCTGGAGGCGCACCTGCACGGCCATGCGCATGACCTGGCGGCTCTGCGGCGCCTGCCCGGCCGCAAGTTCCTGATGACCAACGCGCCGCGTGGCTATGCCGAGCGCGTGCTGGCCACCATCGGGCTGAGCGGGGCCTTCGAGGGCCTGATCTGCGTGGAGGACATGCAGCTGTTCGGCCACTCGCGGCCCAAGCCCGACGCGCGCATGTTCCGCGTCGTGCTGGCGCGGCTCAAGTTGCGCGCCACGCAATGCGTGCTGGTGGAGGACACCCTCATCCACCAGAAGACCGCCCGCGGGCTGGGCATGAAGACGGTCTGGATGCAGCGCTGGCTGCGCCAGGCCGGGGTGACGCAGGGCGTGCAGCGCCGGCCGGCCTACGTCAGCCGCCGCGTGCGCTCGCTGGCGGCGCTGGCGCGCTCCCCCCACTTCTGAATGAAGACCCCGGCAGGCCTGACGCCTGGTTGGGTTGACAATCCGCCGTCTTGCGCTTCCTCACGTCTGTCGTATCCATGTCCCCGTTTTCGGTCCTGATCGTCGAAGACCAAGCCCGCTTCCGGGATGCCTTCACCCACGCCCTCGGCAGCGTGCCCGACATCGAGCTGCTGGGTATTGCGCCCGACCTGCCGCAGGGCCGGCGCATGTTCGACCAGCTCCAGCCCGACGTGTTGCTGGTGGACCTGGACCTGCCCGGCGGTAGCGGCATCGAGCTGATCCGCCACGCCGCGCAGACGCGGCCTCAGTGCGAGGTCATGGTGATCTCGGTGTTCGGCGACGAGCAGCATGTGGTGGCCAGCATCGAGGCCGGCGCCACCGGCTATCTGCTGAAGGACAGCCTGGCGCTGGACCTGCCGGGCCAGCTGCGCTCGCTGCGCGCGGGCGGCAGCCCCATCAGCCCCGTCATCGCTCGCCGGCTGCTGGTGCGGCTGGCGCCCGGTGCACAGGCGTCCACCGGCCCGTCGCCCGAGGCCATGGCCGCGGCGATGGCCGACGAGGAGGTCGTCGCGCTGTCCGAGCAGGAGTCGCGTGTGCTGCACTTGGCGGCCAAGGGCTTCACCTTCGACGAGATCGCGCAGTTCATGCAGGTGTCGCCGCACACGGTCATGACCTACGTGAAGCGCGTCTATCGCAAGCTGCACGTGCGTTCCAAGGTCGAGGCCATCTACGAGGCACGCCGCCTCGGCTGGCTCAGGGACTAGCATCCCGGCCATGGACGCCGACCTGCCCGCCGCGACTGCCCCTGCCCCCAGGAAACGCCCCAAGCCCGGCGAGCGGCGCACGCAGATCCTGCAGGTGCTGGCCGGCATGCTGGAGCAGCCCGGCGCCGACCGCATCACCACCGCCGCGCTGGCGGCAAAGCTGGAGGTCAGCGAGGCCGCGCTGTACCGCCACTTCGCCAGCAAGGCGCAGATGTTCGAGGCACTGATCGACTTCATCGAGCGCAGTGTCTTTGGGCTCATCCATCAGGTCGTGGACGTGCCCCAGCCCATGCCCGGGCAGGCCGCGCGCATTGCAACGCTGATCTTGCAGTTCGGCGAGAAGAACCCGGGCATGACCCGTGTCATGGTGGGCGACGCCCTGGTCTACGAGCACGAGCGGCTCACGTTGCGCATCAACCAGTTCTTCGACCGCATCGAGTCGTCGCTGCGCCAGGTGCTGCGCGCTACGGCCGAGGCCCAGGGCTCGCTGACACCCACGGTGCAGGCCAACGCCCAGGCCGCCGTGTGGGTGAGTTTCATCATCGGGCGGTTGCACCGCTATGCACGCTCGGGCTTCCGGCGCCTGCCGACCGAGCAGCTGGAAGCAGCCCTCAAGGCCATCGTCTGACGGCCTGCCTCCTACACTGACGGCATGTCTGCCGCTCTGGAATCCCTGCTGCACCGCGCCGAAGGCCTGCTGGCCCGGCTCGAGGCCGTCCTGCCCCATGCGCCCGTGCCACCGGATTGGGGCGTATCCACCGCCTTCCGGGCCCGGCGCCGCCAGGGCATGCTGTGCCTGGAGCCGGTGCGCGCCGTTAGCCGTATCGCCTTGTCTGACCTGCAGGAAGTGGCGCCGCAGAAGGAAAAGCTGCTGCGCAACACCGCGCAGTTCGTCGCCGGCCGCCCAGCCAATAACGTGCTGCTGACCGGCGCCAAGGGCACGGGCAAGAGCTCGCTGATCAAGGCGGTGCTGAACGAGTTCTCGGCCCAGGGCCTGCGCCTCATCGAGATCGACAAGGCCGACCTCGTGGACCTGCCGGATGTCGTCGAACAGATCGCAGACCGCCCGGAGCGCTTCGTTGTTTTTTGTGACGACTTGAGCTTCGACGAAGGCGAGGCCAGCTACAAGGCGCTGAAGAGCGTGCTCGACGGCTCGGTGGCTGCCGCCAGCGACAACGTGCTGATCTATGCCACCAGCAACCGCCGCCACCTGCTGCCCGAGAAGATGGCCGACAACCTTGGCGGCTCGCGCGGCGAGCATGGCGAGATTCATCCCGGCGAGGCGGTGGAGGAAAAGATCTCGCTGTCCGAGCGCTTCGGGCTGTGGATCAGCTTCTATCCGTTCAGCCAGGCGGAGTACCTGACCATCGTCGCCCAGTGGCTGCGCCACTTCGGGCTGGACGACGTGGCCATCGCCGCCGCGCGCCAGCCCTCGCTGGTGTGGGCGCTGGAGCGCGGCTCCCGCTCGGGCCGCGTGGCCTACCAGTTCGCCCGGGACCTGGCTGGCCGCGGCGCGGTGGGCGAGGCGCTGCCGGGCCTGGCCATCGGCGACAACGCGCCCGAAGGACTGGACCATGTCTGACGCCGAACGCGTGCCGGTCGAGGTGGCCGTGGGCGTGCTGGTAGAGCGCGACGCGGCCGGTCAGGAAGGGCGTTTCCTGCTGACCTCGCGCCCGCCGGGCAAGGTTTACGCCGGCTACTGGGAGTTCCCGGGCGGCAAGGTGGAGGCGGGCGAGACCGTCGAGCAGGCGCTGGCGCGCGAACTGCGCGAGGAGATCGGCATCGAGATTGGGGCCGCCCACCCGTGGCAGGTGCTCGTCATGGACTACCCCCACGCCCGCGTGCGGCTGAACTTCTGCAAGGTCTACGACTGGATGGGCGAGTTCCAGATGCTGGAGGGCCAGCAGATGGCCTGGGCCGACCTGCCGGTGCAGGTGCAGCCCGTGCTGCCCGGCACCATTCCCGTGCTGCAGTGGTTTGCCGCCGAGAGAGGCCATGTGGGCCCCACTCACCTAGACTGACGAGATGACCAACTGGCTCGATGAAGTGAAGTGGGACGACAAGGGTCTGGTGCCCGTGATCGCCCAGGAGCAAGGCAGCGGCGACGTGCTGATGTTCGCTTGGATGAACCGCGAGGCCCTGGCGCTGACGGCCGAGCGCGGCCAGGCGGTGTATTTCAGCCGCTCGCGCAACAAGCTGTGGCACAAAGGCGAGGAGAGCGGCCATTTCCAGCAGGTGCACGCCATCCGCATGGATTGCGACAACGACGTCGTGCTGCTGACCATCACGCAGCTGGGCCACGAGCCCGGCATCGCCTGCCACACCGGCCGGCACAGCTGCTTCTTCCAAAAGCTGGAAAACGGCGCCTGGAGCCCCGCCGAGCCGGTGCTGAAAGACCCGAAAAAGATCTATGAGTGACGACATTCTCCGCCGCGTCGGCGCGGTCATCGAGTCCCGCAAGGGCGCCGACCCCGGCACCAGCTACGTCGCCAAGCTGTTCGACAAGGGCCTGGACAGCATCCTGAAGAAGGTCGGCGAGGAAGCGACCGAGACCGTCATGGCCGCTAAGGACGGCGACCCGAAGAAGGTCGTCTACGAGGTGGCCGACCTGTGGTTCCACAGCATGATCGCGCTGGCCCACTTCGGCCTGAAGCCCGAGGACGTGCTGGCAGAGCTGGCCCGGCGCGAAGGCCTGTCGGGTCTGACCGAATTCGCCCAACGAGGAAACAAGCCGTGAGCCACTCCGACCCGAATTGCATCTTCTGCAAGATCGTTGCCGGCCAGATCCCCAGCCGCAAGGTCCACGAGGACGATGAGCTGCTGGTGTTCCACGACATCCAGCCCTGGGCGCCGGTGCACCTGCTCATCATCCCCAAGCGCCACATCGTCTCGATGGCCGAGGTGACCGAGGCCGAAGCCGGCCTGCTGGGCCGCATGATGACGCTGGGCCCGCGGCTCATGAAGGAGCTGGGCGTCAGCAATGGTTTCCGACATGTCATCAACACCGGTCATGATGGCGGGCAGGAGGTGTTCCACCTGCACCTGCACGTGATGGGAGGCCCACGGCCGTGGGCCAAGGGCTGAGCAGCCCTCACCTAGAATTTGAGCCAGTCCACAAGGAGCAAACAACATGGGTTCATTCAGTATTTGGCACTGGCTGATCGTCTTGCTGGTCGTCGTTCTGATCTTCGGCACCAAGAAGCTGAAGAACATCGGCAGTGACCTCGGCGGCGCCGTTAAGGGTTTCAAGGACGGCATGAAGGACGGGTCTGCCAGCGCAGATGCGCCCGCCGCGCCGCAGCAGGTCACGGCCAACAAGGTCAACGACCCCAACACCGTCGACGTCGACGCCAAGACCAAGTCCTGATCCCCAGTGCTTGATTTCGGCTTCGACAAGATCGCGCTGATCGGCGCGGTCGCGCTGATCGTCATTGGTCCCGAGAAGCTGCCGCGCGTGGCCCGCACCGTGGGCACCTTGCTGGGCAAGGCGCAGCGCTACGTGGCCGATGTGAAGGCCGAGGTCAACCGCTCCATGGAACTGGAGGAGCTTCAGAAGATGAAGTCCCAGTTCCAGTCGGCGGTGAGCGACGTGGAGCAGAGCGTGCGCCAGGAGGTCGACTCCGCCACGCAGGCGCTGAACCAGACCTGGAGTGACGTAGCTGACGACGGCAGCGCTGCGGATTTCGGCAGCCTGCAGACGCCCGCGCCCGAGTACCGCCATCCCAAGAAGAACTGGCGCCTCAAGCGCGGTGCAACGCCGCTGTGGTTCAAGCAGAAGGCCGGCGTGCGCCGCCACACCCAGTCCGGCGCGGCCCGCGTGGCGCGCTTCCGGCCCCCAGGCATTCGCTGATGAGCTCCTCTTTCCAGAAACCCGACCACGACGAGCTGGCCGGCACCGAGCAGCCCTTCGTTGCCCACCTGATGGAGCTGCGCGACCGCCTGGTGCGTGCGCTGATCGCCGTCGTCGTGTGCTTCGGTGCCCTGTGCATCTACCCGGGCCCCGGGCCCATGTACGACCTGCTCGCCGCGCCGCTGGTGGCCCACCTGCCAGCGGGCACGACGATGATCGCCACCAACGTGATCGCGCCGTTCTTCGTGCCCATCAAGATCACGATGCTGGCCGGGTTCATGCTCGCGCTGCCCGTTGTGCTGTACCAGGCCTGGGCCTTCGTCGCGCCGGGCCTGTACTCGCACGAGAAGCGGCTGGTGATGCCGCTGGTGCTGTCCAGCACGCTGCTGTTCTTTGCCGGCGTGGCGTTCTGCTACTTCTTCGTCTTCGGCCAGGTCTTCCAGTTCATCCAGAGCTTCGCGCCCAAGAGCATCACGGCGGCGCCGGACATCGAGGCCTACCTCGGCTTCGTCATGAACATGTTCATCGCCTTCGGCGCGGCGTTCGAGGTGCCGGTGGTGGTGGTGGTGCTGGCGCGCATGGGCATCGTGTCGGTGGAGAAGCTGCGCGAATGGCGCGGCTATTTCATCGTCGTGGCCTTCATCATCGCGGCCGTCATCACGCCGCCCGACATCGTCTCGCAGCTGGCGCTGGCCATCCCGATGTGCCTGCTGTACGAGCTGGGTCTGCTGGCCGCCGGCTACTTCATCCGCAGCACGACACCGCCGCCGGAAGATCAGTCCTCGTCCGAGCCGCGCTGAGCGCGCTGCGGCGGCGGGCGCTGGCCCACGAGCAGCGAGAACGTCATCGCCCGCTCGCCGCGCTGCAAGGCCACGTCGACGCGGCTGCGCGGCGCCAGGGCCGCCACGCGGGCCAGCAGCTCTGCCGGCGAGGTGACCGGCTGGTCACCGATGCGTGTCAGCACATCGCCCGGCTTGATGCCGGCGCGGGCTGCGGGCGCGTCGTCATAGACGCCCCGCACCAGCACGCCCTGGATGTCGCCCAGCTTCAGCGTCTCGGCCAGCTCGGGCGTCAGTTCGCCGGTCTGCACGCCGATGTAGCCGCGCGCCACCACGCCGTCCTTCAGAAGCGCCGTCGCGACCTGCCGGGCCACGTCCACGGGAATGGCGAAGCCGATGCCCAGCGACCCGCCGCTGCGCGAGAAGATGGCCGTGTTGATGCCTACCAGCCGGCCGTCGGCGTCCACCAGCGCACCGCCGGAGTTGCCGGGGTTGATGGCCGCGTCGGTCTGGATGAAGTTCTCGAAGGCGTTGATGCCCAGCTGGTTGCGGCCCAGTGCCGAGACGATGCCGGAGGTGACCGTCTGGCCGACGTTGAAGGGGTTGCCGATGGCCAGCACCACATCGCCCACCTGCAGGCTGGCGGCGTCGCCCAACGCGATGACGGGGAGGTCGGGCAGCGTGATGCGCAGCACGGCGATGTCGGTCTCGGGGTCGGTGCCGACGACGGCGGCGCGGGTCTGGCGCCCGTCGCTGAGCTGCACTTCGATGTCTGACGCACCCTCGACGACATGGTTGTTCGTCAGCAGCACGCCGTCGGCCGAGATGATGACGCCCGAGCCCAGGCCCAGCTGCGGGTTGCGCGGCTGGCGCGGGCCGAAGTGGAAGCCGAAGACCGACTCGCGGCTGCGCCCGGCGCGCTCCGGCGCCTTGCTGGCCGTGATACTGACGACGGCTGGCGACGCGGCGCGGGCGGCCTGCGCAAAGCCGGTGCGCGCGACCGAGGCCGGCGGCGTGGGCGGCAGGGCGATCTGCTGGGCGGTCTGGGCCGTCACGGCCGGCGTGGGGGCGGTGCCGCGCAGGGCCGGCAGCCAGTGTGGCTTCAAGGTGGCCACCACGAACAGTGCTGCCAGCAGCACCGTGACCGCCTGCGCGAAAATCAGCCACAGCCGCTTCAACACTTCATCACCCCATGACCGATCGCGCCGCGCTGGAACGCCAGCTCAACCAATGGCTGGAACCCACACGGTTTAAGGATTATGGGCCGAACGGCCTGCAGGTCGAGGGGCGCGCCGAGGTCAACCGGCTGGTCTGCGGGGTCACGGCGAGCCTGGCCTTGATTGATGCCGCCATCGCGGCGCAGGCCGATGCCATCCTCGTGCACCACGGCCTGTTCTGGCGTGGCCAGGACGGCCGCGTGACCGGCTGGATGAAGCAGCGCCTGGCCCGTCTCATCCAGCACGACATCAGCCTGTTCGCTTACCACCTGCCGCTGGACGCCCACCCCGAGCTGGGCAACAACGCGCAGCTGGGCCGGCGCCTGGGCTGGATGGCCGATGGCCGCTTCGGCGATCAGGACCTGGGCTTCACGGCGGCTGTCGAGCCGACGACGCTGGCGGCCGTGAGCGCGCAGCTGCGCACGCTGACCGGGCGTGACGTGACCGCCGTCAAAGGCGATGGCCGGCCGTTGCGCCGCGTGGCCTGGTGCAGTGGCGGGGCGCAGGGTTATTTCGAGTCGGCCATCGCGGCCGGGGCCGATGTCTTCATCACCGGCGAAATCTCCGAGCCCCAGGCCCACTACGCCCGAGAGACCGGCGTGGCCTTCATCGCTGCCGGCCACCACGCCACCGAGCGCTACGGCGTGCAGGGCGTGGGCGAGCGCGTGGCGGCCGAGTTGGGCCTGGAGGTGCGCTTCATCGACGTGCCCAATCCTGCCTGACTCCGGCCTAACCCTGGCGTAACGCGGCGGCCCGTGGCCGCCCCTAGCATGCGGCGATGAATTCGCTCGCCTGCTGCTGCCCCGCACTTCCGCCGATCGAGGCGCCGCGCGAGGGGTGTGGCGCAACGTCGCTGTCGGTTTGAGCGCCGCCGTGTCGTGGCGGCCCGGCGCGCCGGTGCGGCGCCGGCGGGCGGTGATGCTGGCCGTACTGATGGGGCACGCCGTGCTCTTGCTGCTGTTCTGGCAGGAGCGCCTGCGGCCTGCTGCCAGCAGCGAGGTCCGGCGGGCGCTGGCGCTGCGGCTGGTGGCGCCCTCGCAGCCGCAGCGCCAGCGCCGCATGCAGGCCGAGGCGCCGCGTTGGCCGGGCCTGCTGTCCAACGTGCCGTCCGTTGCGCCACCGGACTTCACGGTGGCCGCCACCGCTGCGACCGGCCCGAGTGCCGATGCCGCACCGGCCGGTACGCCTGGCGCGGCGCTCTCGCCGGCGCGGCCGGCCTCGGGTGGTGCGCCGCTGGACCTGCGGCCGCGTGCCGAGGTGCTGCGGGGCGCGCTCGCCAACCCGGCCACCACCGATCCGCGCAGCAACACGCCCCGACCCACTGTTGAGGAGCGCATCGCCATGGGGCTGGACCTTGACCTGTGCGTCAAGCTCGAGCGTGATGCGCAAGGGGTGGTGACGCGCCGCATGGGCCGCATGGCGCGCACGCTGACGCATCTGCAGGCCACGCAGGGCGTGGGCGCCAAGGACGTGCGGACCTGCCAGTAGCTGTCAATCGGGGGCCGACAGCGCGTAGGCGATGGCCGCCCGCACGGCAGCGACCTGTGCATCCAGGCATTGCTGCGGCGTCGTGCGTGGGCTGTCGGGGTAGACCTCGGTCGTGGTGCTGAAGCGCGCCGCCGTGATGGCGGCACACAGCCCCTTGCGGGTCACGGCATAGCTGATGACGCCAGGCGACTGCAGTGGGCAGCCGATGATGAGGCCGTGGGCGTCAGGCGGCGCGATGTGGGTGACGCGGGCGACGGCTTCGATGACGGCTTGCTGGAATGCGGGCTGGGGGCGGTCGGCGTCGTCGACGAGGTAGAAGCCGTCGGGCACGGTGTCCGGCACGAAGGCCTCGCCGTCGCGGGCGGCCAGCGCGGGGCGGAACTCGCCCTCGTCGCTGTCGGTGGTCTCGTGCAGGTCGATGTGCAGCCGCGTGCGGCCGTGCAGCGGTGCCAGCAGCGCCACCAGCGCCGCCGACTCGCCGGCGGGGCTGTGCGGGCGGAAGTTCCGGTTGGGGTCCAGCGCATCGGGGTTCCAGCGCTGCACGCGTTCGTAGGCCCAGGGGCTGACGCAGGGCACGGCCAGCAGGTTGGCCTGGCCGGCGGTTTCGGTGCCGTGGTCGCTCAGGAACTGCAGGGCGCCGTGCACGCCGCTGGTCTCGTAGCCATGCACGCCACCGGTGATCACCAGCGTGGGCAGGTCGTCGCGCCAGCCGCGGCTGCGCACGGCCAGCAGCGGGAAGCGCTCGCCGTCGTAGACCAGCGCACCGTACTCGCTGATGTCGAAGGCCTGGCGCAGCGGCTCGAGGGCAGCCAGCACGTCGTCGGCGTAGCTGCGCTGCCTGACGACGCGGGCGCGCCAGGCGGCCACCTCGGCAGGCCCCCAGGGCTGGCCGGGTGTGCCGATGGGGTAGGGGGGCAGGGTCAAGGGCTTCTCCGGCGCTGCAAGGGTGGCCGGCAGTCTGCCAGCGGCTGGGGCGGTGCGATGAAAGAATGCGTCATGTCTTCAGCGTCCCACCTTCCCCTGCCTATCGTCATCAGCATGGGCGACGCCTGCGGCATCGGCCCCGAGATCATCGCCAGCCTGTGGCGCCGCGAGGCACCGCGCGAAGCCGTCGTGGTGGGCGATGTGGCCGTGATGCGCCGTGCCGTGGCGATGACGGGCGGCGGGCTGGCGGTGCTGCAGCTCACGTCGCTGGCCGAGCACGACCGCGTGCCGCCGCGCTGCGTGCCTGTCTGGCAACCCGAAGGCCTGCCGGCGGGGCTGGGTGAATTGCCTCTCGGGCAGGTGGACGCGCGCGCTGGGGGGGCGGCCGCCTTGTGCATCGACGCGGCGGCGGCGCAAGTCCAGGCCGGGCGGGCGCGGGCGCTGGTCACGGCGCCCATCCACAAGGAGGCCCTGCATGCGGCCGGCTCGCCGTTCCCCGGGCACACCGAGATGCTGCAGGCGCTGGCCGGCGGGGCGCCGGTGCGCATGATGTTGGCCAACGAGGAGCTGCGCACGGTGCTGGTCACCATCCACTGCGCGCTGCGCGATGCCATCGCGCGCGTGACCCGGGCCAGCGTGCTGGAGACGGTGCGTATCACCGGCGCCGCGCTGCAGCGCATGGGCATCGCGGCGCCGCGCATCGCGGTGGCCGGGCTGAACCCGCATGCGGGCGAGGGAGGCTTGTTCGGCGACGAGGAGATCCACCACATCGCGCCGGCCATCGCCGATGCGCGCGCGCTGGGTCTGGACGCGACCGGCCCCCATGCGCCGGACACGGTCTTCATGCGTGCGCGGCGCGGCGAGTTCGACGTGGTCGTCGCGATGACGCACGACCACGGGCTGATCCCCGTCAAGTACCTGGGCGTGGAGCAGGGCGTCAACGTGACGCTAGGTCTGCCCTTCGTGCGCACCAGCCCCGATCACGGCACGGCGTTCGACATCGCCGGGCGCGGCATTGCCGACCCGGCCAGCCTCGCGGCGGCGTTGGCGATGGCGAGGCGATTGACCGTCTGACGACGCTGGCGGCTCAATGACGCAAGGGGCGGCGTCCCCGCGGGGAACCGATCAGGCTCGCGCCCGTTCAGCTGCGAGACTGGGCGAGGCGCCTGTTCACTTCAGCGCGCCGGTGTGAGCGCGGCGAGCTGCGCGCGGGCGCGGGCCGTGGCGCGCTCCAGCAGGTGGGCAGTCTCGTAGGCGCGCATGCGGCCGGCCTCGCACAGCTTCTTCAGCATGCGGGCGGTCATGGTGACCGTTTCCTGGTGGCGGTTGCCGTGCGTGAAGATGAAGAAGCTGCGGCCCGCGCTGATGTGGGCCAGGCGCATTTTCTGCCACTCGGTGCCGGTGTGCATCTGGTATGCGAAGCCCAGCTGCATGTTGTCCACCAGCAGCGCGCCGCCGCTGGGTTCGGCGGCGCTCTCGGCGGCGGGCAGGCCGTCGATGGAGATGTCCACGGCCCGCAGCGGCTCGGCGGCGGCGGCGGCGTCGTTGCCGGACAGATCCAGGTCCAGCTCGCCGTGCCAGTCCACGGTGGATTCCTCGACCAGGCCCAGGCTCTTGGCTTCGGCCGGGGTCAGCCGCTGACTGGCATCCAGGTCGCCCGGTAGCGTCTCGCCGGCCATGGGCTTGGCCAGGTCGGCCTCAGCCGGTGGCGGCACGCCGAAGATCTGGTCGAGCTGCTTGATCAGCAAGTTGGTGTCCAGCGCGCTGGGGGCCTGGCCCTTCAGCGACTCGGCATGCGCCGGCAGCAGCGCGCCGAAGAAGTCCTTGCGCGGCGCGTCGGGCCAGCGGATCAGGTCCAGCCCCTCGTTCAGCGTGCGCATCAGGTTGGGCAGCTCGCGCAGGAAGTCGGCACGGGCGGCCGTGCCGCTCTTGGGCTGCACGCTCATGACCAGGCTGCGGCCCAGCGTGCGCAGGCGTAGCGCACGTTCAGGCGCCCCTTCGCGCGAGGCCAGCACGATGGCCTGGCTCCAGACCTGGGCCAGGAAGTTGCGCAGGAAGTCCTGCATCGGCACACGCGCAAGCTGCTGCTGCAGTTGCAGTGCATAGCGCTGTTGCAGGCGCAGGTCGGTTTCGCGGCGCTCGACGACGGCGGCCGCGTCGCCCGAGGCCTTCAGCGTGACGCGGGTCTGCTCGGCGATGAAGGCTTCCAGGTCGTCCAGCTTGGACGTGTAAACGTCCATGCGGTCGAAGTCACCCTGCGTGACGTCTTGCACCAGGTCGCGCACATGGGCCAGGAAAGCCCGGCCCGGGTCTTCGCTGAAGTCGTCGAACGCGCAGGCCAGCGAGGCCAGTCGGTTGACGAACTGGCGCACCGGGTGGCGGCGCGACGAGAAGAAGGTCTCGTCGCCCAGCGCCGCGCGCAGCACGGGAAGCTGTAGTCGCGCCAGCAGGCGCGCCATCTGCGGCGGCACCTTGGGGTCGGAGAGGATCTGGTCGAACAGACTGCTGACGACGTCGATCACCATGTGGTCCAGCCGGCCCGTGGCAGCCTGGCGCAGCTCGTCTCGGTGCAGCTGGATCAGGTTGGGCGGCAGCGGCAGCTGGCCCCAGGCGCTGGGTTCGCCGGACAGCGTGTCCAGCCCCATGCGGCTGGAGTGGCCGCTGTCGTGAGCGTCGAAGGCTGCAGGCGTCTGGGCCAGTCGGCGCAGCAGATCCATCATGTGCGGGTCGACACGGCCGATGCCCGCGCCCATGCCGCCACGGCCGCCGAAGCTGCCGCCCATCATGCTGCGGCCCAGCCCGCCATGACCCGAGCCGATGGGGCCGCCGCGGGTGGACATGCCGCCGTGGCTGGAATCGAACTCGGCATGCTGGCTGGTGGCGCCGCTGAGCGTGCCGTGCCGCGATGCGCCATCCGGCGTCGCCCGCACGCGCAGGTCCTGCGGCCGCAGCCCGCGTGAGCGCAGCAGCTCGGCGATGTCGGCATAGCAGCCGCGCATCTCCTGGGCCAGCGAGCGGGTCAGCTCGTCGGTCAGCGTCTGGCGCGTCAGCGGGTCGTCGGTGATGGCCTGCACGGCGTCCAGCAGCGCCTGGCCGATGAGCTCAGGCCGCAGCGGGTTGCGCTCGCCGACCTGGATGCCCGAGATGTAGGACTCGACTTCGCGCAGCTCCCACTCGCTGTGGTGGCCGATAGCCAGGCCGATGCGGTCCGCGGCGACGAGGTTGTTGACCTGGTCGTCGTCCATCAGCGACAGCTCGCCCCAGTCCTTCTTGCCGGCCGGCGCCGTCTCAGGTTTGACGCCCGACTGCTCGGTCGTGACCTGGCGGCGCAGGCTTTGCAGGAAGCGCTGTGAGAACGTGCCTTGCTGCTGCCTGAAGACGAACTGCGCGGCCAGCAAGGCGTCGCGGCGCTTGATCTGCCCGGCGGACAGTGCCGACAGGCCCAGGCCCTCGGCGCAGCGCTCCGCCGCCTGCTCGCCCGCCAACCGTATGCGTGTCAGCGAAGCTTCAAGGTGGGGATTCAGGCGAATCTCGGGCGCGTTCATCGGGAAAGTGGGGCGCAGGGCTGCACGCAAAGTATCGCGCCGGCCACAAGCCGGGATTTCCAGCGGGTCGCCAAATCCGTGGCAAAAAAAAGCCCGGTAACGATTGTTTACCGGGTGCTTGCAACTGCGATCAGCGCTTGAGCGAGTCGCGGATCTCGCGCAGCAGCTGGATGTCTTCCGGCGTGGGCGGCGGTTCGGCCGGGGCGGCGGCGGGTTCGCTGCGCTTGAGGCGGTTGATCTGCTTGATCATCAGGAAGATGACAAAAGCCAGGATGATGAAGTTCAGCGACACGGTCATGAAGCTGCCGTAGGCCAGCACAGCGCCTTCCTTCTTGGCGTCGGCCAGCGTCGTGGCGGTCTGGCCGGCGAGCGGGATGAAGTAGTTGCTGAAGTCCAGCCCGCCGAACACCTTGCTGACCACCGGCATGATGACGTCACCGACCAGCGAGTCCACGATCTTGCCGAACGCGCCGCCGATGATGACGCCGACGGCCAGATCGATGACGTTGCCCTTGACGGCGAACTCCCGGAACTCGGACAAGAAACTCATGCGGACTCCTGCAAAAGGGATGGATTGTGAGGGGTGCCGCCGATGTTGACGCCAAGTCCGCAGGGCCATAAGGCGGGTAAACCTGCGTGCTTTCGCCCGCGCGGCGCGGCGGGGTGCCAGCCAGCCTCCGCTAGAATCCCCGGCTGCCCGAGATCAGAAGTCTCTTTAGAGGACCCTCATGAGTGACCAGCAAGTGGACCAAGGCAAGCGCACCTGGTTGATCGCAACCGGTTGTGCCGGCGCCGTGGGTGGCGTGGCAACCGCCGTTCCCTTCGTCAGCACCTTTGCGCCCAGCGAACGAGCCAAGGCCGCCGGCGCGCCGGTCGAGGTGGACATTTCCGGCTTGAAGCCCGGCGAGAAGCTGACGGTGGAATGGCGCGGCAAGCCGGTCTGGATCGTGCGCCGCACGCCCGAGCAACTGGAAGCGCTCAAGCAGCTCGACGCTGCGCTGGCAGACCCGAATTCCGATCGCAAGGCCTACCCGACCCCCGATTACGCCAAGAACGGTCATCGCTCCATCAAGCCGGAGTACTTCGTCGCCGTGGGTATCTGCTCGCACCTGGGCTGCTCGCCCAGCGACAAGTTCGCCTCGGGCCCGCAGCCGTCGCTGCCGGATGACTGGACGGGCGGCTTCCTGTGCCCCTGCCACGGCTCGACCTTCGACATGGCCGGCCGCGTCTTCAAGAACAAGCCGGCGCCCGACAACCTCGAAGTGCCGCCCCACATGTACCTTGCCGACACCAAGCTGTTGATCGGCGAGGACAAGAAGGCCTAACTAGAACAAACGGGACGACACATGGCTGAATTCAAGGAAGCTCCCGCAGGCGCATCTGTCGGCGTGAAGACCATGACCTGGCTGGAGAACCGGTTCCCGACCGCGTTCGACGCCTACAAGGTCCACATGTCGGAGTACTACGCGCCGAAGAACTTCAACTGGTGGTACATCTTCGGCTCGCTGGCGCTGCTGGTGCTGGTGATCCAGATCGTCACCGGCATCTTCCTCGTGATGCACTACAAGCCGGATGCGGGCCTCGCCTTCGCGTCGGTCGAGTACATCATGCGTGACGTGCCCTGGGGTTGGTTGATCCGCTACATGCACTCCACCGGTGCATCGGCCTTCTTTGTTGTCGTCTACCTGCACATGTTCCGTGGCCTGATCTACGGCAGCTACCGCAAGCCGCGCGAGCTGGTCTGGATCTTCGGTTGCGCGATCTTCCTGTGCCTGATGGCCGAGGCCTTCATGGGCTACCTGCTGCCCTGGGGCCAGATGTCGTACTGGGGCGCCCAGGTCATCGTGAACCTGTTCGCGGCCGTGCCCTTCGTTGGTGAAGACCTGGCGCTGATGATCCGCGGCGACTTCGTCGTCGGCGACGCCACACTGAACCGCTTCTTCAGCTTCCACGTCATCGCCGTGCCGCTGGTGCTGCTGGGCCTCGTGGTCGCCCACCTGCTGGCGCTGCACGATGTGGGCTCCAACAACCCGGACGGCGTCGAGATCAAGAAGGGCCCGAAGGACGCCAACGGCAAGCCGCTGGACGCCGTGCCTTTCCACCCGTTCTACTCGGTGCATGACATCTACGGGGTGTGCCTGTTCCTGCTGGCCTTCACGTCGATCGTGTTCTTCGCGCCCGAGTTCGGCGGCTACTTCCTGGAATACAACAACTTCATCCCGGCCGACCCGCTGAAGACGCCGGCGCACATCGCGCCTGTCTGGTACTTCACACCGTTCTATTCCATGCTGCGTGCGACCACCGACGTGATGGTCAACGTGCTGTGCGGCGTCATCGGCCTGGCGGCGGTCGTGAGCTTCCTGAAGGGCAAGTTCGGCGGCCCCGCCAAGATCGCGCTGCTCGTTGGTGCGCTGGTGCTGATCGGCCTGCTCAAGGTCTTCGACGCCAAGTTCTGGGGCGTGGTCGTCATGGGTGGCGCGGTCGTCATCCTGTTCTTCCTGCCTTGGCTGGATCACAGCCCGGTCAAGTCCATCCGCTACCGCCCCGACTGGCACAAGTACGTGTACGCCGTGTTCGTCGTGTTCTTCCTGTGGCTGGGCTACCTCGGCATCCAGCCGCCCAGCGACCTGGGCACGCTGGTGGCGCAGATCGGCACGCTGTTCTACTTCGGTTTCTTCCTGCTGATGCCGTGGTGGAGCCGCCTGGGAACGCCCAAGCCGGTGCCCGACCGTGTGACCTTCAACGCCCACTGAGCCGCGGAGCTAGAACACCAATGAAAAAGCTGATCGCCATCCTGCTGATCACCCTGGGCTTTGCCGGCAGCGCTCAAGCCGCCGGTGGCGGCATCGCCTGGGACAAGTTCCCCAAGGAGAAGATGTCGGACATGGCCGCGCTGCAAAACGGCGCCAAGCTGTTCGTCAACTACTGCCTGAACTGCCATGCGGCTGCTTTCCATCGCTACAACCGCATGCGCGATATCGGCCTGAGCGAAGCCGACATCAAGAACAACCTGCTGTTCGCCGCCGACAAGGTCGGTGAGACCATGAAGGTCAGCCTCAACCCGCAGGACGCCAAGGACTGGTTCGGCGCCAACCCGCCCGACCTGACCGTCATCGCGCGCTCGCGGGCCGATGGCTCCAAGGGCTCGGGTGCGGACTACCTCTACACCTACATGCGGAACTTCTACCGCGACGACACCAAGGCAACGGGTTGGAACAACCTGGCCTTCCCCAGCGTCGCGATGCCGCATGTGATGTGGGAACTGCAGGGCCAGCGCGTGGCGAAGTTCGAGGACGCGCCGGATCCGCACGATCCGAGCAAGAAGCTCCACGTGTTTGCCGGCTACGAACAGCTGACGCCTGGCGCCCTGAGCGAGCGCCAGTACGATGAGGCCGTCGGTGACCTGGTGGCCTACCTGCAATGGATGGGCGAGCCGGCACAGTCCCAGCGATTCCAGCTGGGTGTCCTCGTGTTGATCTTCCTCAGCTTCCTGACCTTGTTCGCCTGGCGACTGAATGCGTCGTACTGGAAGGACGTGAAGTAACTGCCGAGTCCCGGCGCTGCTGCCCTGCAGCGGCGCCGAACCACGCAGTGGGACGCGCACAAAGCGACCCACTGCGTTTGCTTTTTGGCGCAGCGCCGCTGCGCGTTTTGATTGACTGACCCCTCGGGAGCCCAAGCCATGATGGTCCTCTACTCCGGTACCACCGACCCCTACTCGCACCGCTGCCGCTTCGTGCTGTTCGAGAAAGGCATGGACTTCGAAATCCGCGACGTTGACCTGTTCGCGAAGCCTGAAGACATCGCTCTGATGAACCCGTACAACGAGGTGCCCATCCTCGTCGAGCGCGACCTCATCCTGTATGAGTCGCACATCATCAACGAGTACATCGACGAGCGCTTCCCGCACCCGCAGCTGATGCCCGGCGACCCGGTGGCCCGCGCACGCGTGCGCCTGTTCCTGCTGAACTTCGAAAAGGAGCTGTTCGCCCACGTGAACGTGCTCGAAGGCCGCGGCATGACGGCCAAGGCGACGGACAAGCAACTGGAGAAGGCCCGCGCCCAGATCCGCGACCGCCTGACCCAGCTCGCCCCGATCTTCCTGAAGAACAAGTACATGCTGGGCGACGACTTCTCGATGCTCGACGTGGCCATCGCTCCGCTGCTGTGGCGCCTGGACTACTACGGCATCGACATGTCCAAGAACGCGCTGCCGCTGCTGAAGTACGCCGAGCGCATCTTCAGCCGCCCGGCCTACATCGAGGCGCTGACGCCGTCCGAGAAGGTGATGCGCCGCTGATGGACCAGACCCCCGCTTCCGCAGGCACGGGTGGGGGCACGTCCACCCGGCCGTACCTGATCCGCGCACTGCACGACTGGTGCACGGACAACGGCTTCACGCCCTACATCGCGGTCCACGTCGACCGCTCGGTGCAGGTGCCGATGGAGTACGTCTCGAACAACGAGATCGTGCTGAACATCGGCTTCGATGCGACCAGCGGGCTGGACCTCGGCAACGAGTTCATCCAGTTCAAGGCGCGCTTCGGCGGCGTGGCACGCGAGATCCTTGTGCCGGTGGACCACGTGGTCGCTATCTACGCACGCGAGAACGGCCAGGGCATGGCCTTCCCCGCGCCCGAGGCGCCGGCCGAAGGCGTGCCGCCGCCCGTCGCGGTGCCCGCCGAGCCGCGCCGCAGCGGCCTGCGCCTGGCCAGTGAGGCTGGCGATGAGGCGGGTGACGACGCGCCAACGCCGCCCGACGCCCCGGGCGGTGGCCCGCGCCCTGCACTCAAGCGCGTGAAATAGAGCGGCGCGACCGCGAGCCAGCGGTCGCGCTCAGTCTAGAATCTGCGCTTCTGTTTTCGCCGGCTTAGCTCAGTTGGTAGAGCAACCGCCTTGTAAGCGGTAGGTCATCAGTTCGAATCCGATAGCCGGCACCAATGAAAACCCACGGTCTCGCGACCGTGGGTTTTTCTATTTCTGCGCCAGCTTCACGCGGATGCGCCCGGGCAGGCCGGCCTGGGCCAGCAGGGCCTCCAGGCGGGGCAGCAGGTGGCGCAGCTTGGCCGCGATGGCGGCGTTGGCGACGAGCAGGCTCCAACCCTCTTCGTCCAGCGGGCCCGCCTGGATGCCGGCCATCAGCGTGCCGGGCAGCGCGGGCGCGATGACGCGCAGGCAGCGCCGCGACGCCTCCAGCCGCTCGCCCAGCCGCGCCAGGCCTTCGTGAGCGCGCAACGCGTCGGCCATCGGCGTCGGCGACGGAACGCTGGCGCGGCTGCGCGTGGGGGCCAGGTAGCGGGGCGGGGCCATGGCGGCAGTGTAGTCAGCCGGGCAGTCCGGCACAGGCCCGCTGCTAAACTGCGCCGCTTTGCGCGGCCAGGCAAACCCGCCTTGCATTGCCCAGGCCCGCCCCCAGATTCGCGCGTCACCCGGCTCCCGCCGGCCCGTGCCCAGCCCCTGTTTCGTCACCTGCAGCATGTTGCCCAAGCTTCTCACCTCGATTTTCGGCAGCCGCAACGAGCGTCTGCTCAAAGGCTACCGCCGCACCGTGCAGCAGATCAATGCGCTGGAGCCCAAGTTCGAGGCGCTGACGGATGACGAGTTGCGGGGCAAGACGGAAGAGTTCAAGCAGCGCATCACCGCCGGTGAGACGGTTGACGACATCCTGCCCGAGGCGTTCGCCGTCTGCCGTGAAGGCAGCAAGCGGGCGCTGAAGATGCGCCACTTCGACGTGCAGCTGATCGGCGGCATGGTGCTGAATGCCGGCAAGGTGGCCGAGATGCGCACCGGCGAAGGCAAGACGTTGATGGCCACGCTGCCGGTCTACCTGAACGCGCTGACCGGCAAGGGCGTCCACGTCGTCACGGTGAATGACTACCTTGCGCGCCGCGATGCCGAGTGGATGGGGCGCTTGTACAACTTCCTGGGCCTGTCGGTGGGCATCAACCTGCCGCAGATGCCGCGCGAGCAGAAGCAGAGCGCCTATGCCGCCGACGTCACCTACGGCACGAACAACGAGTACGGCTTCGACTACCTGCGCGACAACATGGTCTACGAGACGGCCGACCGCGTGCAGCGCGGCTTGGCCTACGCCATCGTCGACGAGGTGGACTCCATCCTCATCGACGAGGCGCGCACGCCGCTGATCATCTCGGGCCAGGCCGACGACCACACCGATGTCTACCTGAAGATCAACTCGGTCGTGCCGCGCCTGAAGAAGCAGATCGGCGAGCTGGACCCGCGCACGGGTGAGGGCGTCATCGAGCCGGGCGACTTCACGGTGGACGAGAAGTCGCACCAGATCCACCTGACCGAGGACGGCCACGAGAACGCGGAAGCACTGCTGGCCCAGGCCGGCCTGATCGCCGAGGGCGCGAGCCTGTACGACGCGGCCAATATCACGCTGATGCATCACCTGAATGCAGCGCTGCGGGCCCACCACGTCTATCACAAGGACCAGAGCTACGTCGTGCAGAACGGCGAGGTCGTCATCGTCGACGAGTTCACCGGCCGCCTGATGTCGGGCCGCCGCTGGAGCGACGGCCTGCACCAGGCCGTCGAGGCCAAGGAAGGCGTGCAAATCCAGGCCGAAAACCAGACGCTGGCGTCGATCACCTTCCAGAACTACTTCCGCATGTACGGCAAGCTGTCGGGCATGACGGGCACGGCCGACACCGAGGCCTACGAGTTCCAAGAGATCTACGGCCTGGAAACCGTCGTCATCCCGCCGAACCGCCCGACCATCCGCAAGGACGAGCTGGACCTGGTCTACAAGACGGACAAGGAAAAGTACGCCGCCGTCATCGAGGACATCCGGCGCTGCCACGAGCGCGGCCAGCCGGTGCTGGTGGGCACGACGTCCATCGAGAACTCTGAGCTGATCTCGGGCCTGCTGAACCAGGCCAAGCTGCCGCACAACGTGCTGAACGCCAAGCAGCATGAGAAGGAGGCGCAGATCGTTGCCCAGGCGGGCCGCCCGGGCGTCATCACGATCGCCACCAACATGGCCGGCCGCGGCACCGACATCGTGCTGGGCGGCAACGTCGAGAACCAGGTCAAGTTCATCGAGGCCGACGAGGCGATTCCGGAAGGCGAGAAGGCCGCGCGCATCCAGCAGCTCAAGGACGAGTGGCAGGGCCTGCACGAGAAGGTCAAGGCCGAGGGCGGCCTGCGCATCATCGCGACCGAGCGCCACGAAAGCCGCCGCATCGACAACCAGCTGCGCGGCCGTGCAGGCCGCCAGGGCGACCCGGGCAGCTCGCGCTTCTACCTGTCGCTGGACGACCAGCTGATGCGCATCTTTGCCGGTGAGCGCGTCCGCGCCATCATGGACCGGCTCAAGATGCCTGAGGGTGAGGCCATCGAGGCCGGCATCGTCACGCGCAGCATCGAAGGCGCGCAGCGCAAGGTCGAGGCCCGCAACTTCGACATCCGCAAGCAGCTGCTGGAGTACGACGACGTGTCGAACGACCAGCGCAAGGTCATCTACCAGCAGCGCAACGACATCCTCGAGGCCGAGCAGCTGGTGGCGCAGATCGCGTCGCTGCGGGCGTCCACGCTGACTGACGTGGTGCGCACCTACGTGCCGGTGGAAAGCCTGGAAGAGCAGTGGGACCTGCCGGCGCTGGAGCAAGTGCTGCGCGAGGAGTGGCAGATCGACGTGTCGCTGGCCGAACTGGTCAAGAAGAGCGACTCCATCACTGATGAAGAGATCGTCGCGGCAGTCGTCAAGGCCGGAGACGAGCTGTTCCAGACCAAGATCGACCGCGTCGGCATCGAGCAGTTCAACCCCTTCATGCGCATGGTGCTGCTGCAGAGCATCGACCAGCGCTGGCGTGAGCACCTGGCCGCACTGGACTACCTGCGTCAGGGCATTCACCTGCGTGGTTACGCCCAGAAGAACCCCAAGCAGGAATACAAGCGCGAGGCCTTCGAGCTGTTCTCGCAGCTGTTGGACGTCGTGAAGATGGAAGTCACGCGCATTCTGATGAACGTGCGTATCCAGAGCCAGGAAGAAGCCGACCGGGCCGCCGAGGCCATCGAGCAGCGCGCGACGGGCCTGTCCAACGTGACCTACCAGCACCCCAACGAGGACGGCTCGGTCAGCCAGGAGGTCGACCCGGCCACGCTGCTGGAGCAGTTCGGCCACGTCGGCCGCAACGATCCCTGCCCCTGCGGCAGCGGCAAGAAGTTCAAGGCCTGCCACGGCAAGCTGGCCTGAGTTCCCGCGCGTGAATTCGTCACGGGCCGGCATTGCCGGCCCGTTTTGCGTCAGGCGCTGCCCCTGGCGGCCCCGCCCAACTGGGGGGGAAACCGTGCGTTTGCGCACAAAGCGGAGTGTCGTCCACGCGCATGGGGGGTGCTCTGGGGGGATGAGGCCCCCTAGAGTGCAGTCCCAGAACATGTTGCTACCCGGGTTTGTCCGGTAGAAGTTCAAGAAAGCTCGTCATGAAAGCCTTGTTTGCCGCCGCCGCTCTCAGCCTCGCTTCTGCCGCGTTTGCCGGCACGGTGACGGTGTCCCGGTCTGATTACCTGGACGACACGGGCGATGGCACCTCGTTCGTCGAGACCGGCCTGTCGCTGTTCACGCTGACCGACAGCACCTGGGTGAGTGGCTCGCTGAAGACCACTGCCCTGCAGGGGGTCAGGCCTTCCATCGACATCGAAAGCGTGTCGCTGAAGAACCAGACCACCGGCGAAGTGCTGAGCTGGGTGGAGTTGGTTGGCGTCAACTGGGCGGCTGCCCGCGTGGGCTTCGAGGAATGGAGCTTCGCGACCCGTCAGCTGGACGCCGGCGCATGGACGTTGAACGTGACGGGTACGGCCTTCAGTGACAAGGACGGTCAGGGCTTCTCGGCAGCGATGGAACTGCCTGAGCCGGATGCGGGCTGGCTGGCCCTGGTTGCGGTGGGCGGCGCCCTGGCAGCCACGCGCCGTCGCAAGGCTTGATAGACACGCAGCGTCACCAGGAACAGATCATGATTTCTCGCACCACCAAGTTCGCTGCCGTGTTCGCCGCAGCTGTCGTCAGCCACACCGCCCTGGCGGCGACCGAGCAGGTCGACGTGGCCTGGAAGGGCAATTCCGCGCTTGCGGGCGAGCGCATGAAGGCGTTTGTCGACGGCGATCAGGTTTATGGCGGCTCCAGGGGCGCGCTGGCGCACGAGCTGGGCTACACGCAACTGGCCGGCGGCACGTCCACCAGCTTCGAAGCTTTCTGCATCGAACCCACGCAACCCAACTCCAAGCTCACGGCAACGTACGACAAGTCGGTCCTGGGTGGCAACGAGGGCAAGCTGCTCGCCGCGCTGTACACGACCTCGTACAAGACCGGCGCGGGCGCTGCCTGGGATTCCGTGGCGCAGGCCGCGTTCCAGACCGCCGTGTGGGAGCTGACCCAGGAGAAGGCGGTCAACGGGTCGACGACCTACGGCATCCTCGACGGCAACTTCTCCGTCACCGGTGCCAGCGGCGTGACCTCGCTGGCCAGCACCTTCCTGGCGAGCGCACTCAGCTACACCGGTACCAGCACCTACTCCGTCTATAAGCTGACGAACGGTGACTACCAGGATCTGGTGGTCGCGACCAAGCTGACGTCGCCTGTGGCCGTGGTGCCCGAGCCCGAGTCCTACGCCCTGCTGCTGGCCGGCCTCGGCGTGGTGGCTTGGGTGGCCCGCCGCCGCCAGCCGCGCTGACCTTCAGCCGCTTCATCGAAAAGGCTCCTTCGGGAGCCTTTTTGCTTTCCTAGAATCCCCGGGTTTCCCTGACCTCTTTCACTGAGCACGCCATGCCCGTCAACCTGTCCGCCCCCGATCCCGCCACCCTGTTGCCCGTGCCGGGCGTGCGCCTTGGCGTGACGATGGCCGGCGTGCGCAAGGCCAACCGGCGCGACCTGACCGTCATCGCGCTGGACGAGGGCGCCGCCGTGGCCGGCGTGTTCACGACCAACCGCTTCTGCGCCGCGCCGGTGCAGGTGTGCCGCGAGCACCTGGCCGCGGGTGCCGCCGTGCGCGCGCTCGTCATCAACACCGGCAATGCCAACGCCGGCACCGGCGCCGACGGCCTGTCCCGCGCGCGCCAGACCTGCGAGGCGCTGGCCGGCCTGATCGGCTGCGAGCCGCAGCAGGTGCTGCCGTTCTCCACCGGCGTCATCATGGAGACGCTGCCGGTTGACCGCATTGCCGCCGGCCTGCCCGGTGCGCTGGCCGCGCTGCAGGCGGCCAACTGGGGCGAGGCCGCCGCCGGCATCATGACGACGGATACGCTGCCCAAGGCCGCGTCGCGTCGCATCACGATCGGCGGCGTGCCGGTCACGCTGACGGGCATCTCCAAGGGTGCCGGCATGATCCGCCCCAACATGGCGACGATGCTGGGCTTCGTCGCGACGGACGCCAACATCGCGCCGGAGCTGCTGCAGCCGCTGGTCAAGGAAGCCGCCGACGCGTCCTTCAACCGCATCACCATCGACGGGGACACGTCCACCAATGACTGCTTCCTGCTGATCGCCAGCCGCAAGGCCCCGCACGCCGAGATCACGTCGCTGGACAGCGCCGACGCGAAGACGCTGCGCGAAGCGCTGATCAGCCTGTCGCAGGAGCTGGCCCAGGCCATCGTGCGCGACGGCGAGGGCGCCACCAAGTTCATCGCCATCACCATCGATGGCGGCCGCGACGAGGCCGAGTGCAAGCTGGCGGCATACGCCATCGCCCACTCGCCGCTGGTCAAGACGGCCTTCTTCGCCAGCGACCCGAACCTGGGTCGCATCCTGGCAGCCGTCGGCTATGCCGGCATTGGCGACCTGGACCAGAGCCTGATCGACCTGGACCTGGACGACGTTGCCGTCGTGCGCCAGGGTGGGCGCCTGCCCGCGTACCGCGAGGAGGACGGCCAGCGCGTCATGAAGCAGAGCGAGATCACCATCCGCGTGGGCCTGAACCGCGGCTCGGCCAGCGCCACCGTGTGGACCTGCGACCTCAGCCACGACTACGTGACGATCAACGCTGACTACCGGAGCTGACGCTGCGTGCCGGGTGAAACCCGGAGTGACCATCGGCCGAGGCGGATGGCGCGGAGACAATCCGCGCCTTCTTGACCCCCAGGACTTCGCACGATGAAGCTCGCCCTGACCGCCGTCACCCTCGCGGCCACGCTCGCCACTTCGGCCCATGCCCAGTCGCTGACCTACCCGGTCACGCGCAAGGTCGACCAGGCTGACGTCTATCACGGTACCTCGGTCGCCGACCCCTACCGCTGGCTGGAAGACGACAACAGCGCCGAGACCAAGGCCTGGGTCGTCGAGCAGAACAAGGTCACGGACAAGTTCCTCGACGCCATGCCGCAGCGCCTGCCGGCGCGCCGCATCTACACCGAGCTTTACAACTTCGAGCGCTTCGGCATCCCGTTTCGCGAGGGCGGCCGCTACTTCTGGAGTCGCAACGACGGCCTGCAACAGCAGAACGTCATCTACACGGCCAAGTCGCTGAAGGACGCGCCCACCGTGGCGCTGGACCCCAACCTGCTGTCCAAGGACGGCACGGTGGCGCTCTCGGGCCTGGTGCCGTCGCGCGACGGCAAGCTGATCGCCTACGGCATCGCCGGTGCCGGCTCCGACTGGCAGACCTGGAAGGTGCGCGACCTCGCCACCGGCCAGGATCTGGACGACAAGATCGAGTGGGTCAAGTTCAGCAGCGCGGCCTGGACGGCCGACGGCCGTGGCTTCTTCTACTCGCGCTACGACGCGCCCAAGGACGGCGAGAAACTCAAGGGTGCCAACTACTTCCAGAAGCTGTACTACCACCGCCTGGGCACACCGCAGAGCGACGACGTGCTCGTTGCCGAGAACCGTGACGACAAGGAATGGGGCTTCGGCGCCGAGGTGTCCGACGACGGCCAGCTGCTGCTGATCAGCGTCTGGAAGAGTGCCGGCAGCAAGAACGGCCTGCTGGTGCTGCCGCTGCCAAAGGGTCGATTTGATGGCAGCTTTGCCGGCGGCAAGCCGCAGGCCATCACGGTGGATTTCGATGCCATGTACAGCCCGGTCGCTGCGCAGGGCGGCAAGCTCGTCGTGCGCACCGACAAGGGCGCCCCGCGCGGCAAGCTCATCAGCATCGACCTGAAGAACCCCGCGCCTGCGCACTGGAAGACGCTGGTGGACCAGGGGCCTGACGCGATGACGCAGGCTTCCGCCGTGGGTGGCCGCTACCTGCTGAGCTACCTGCAGGACGCCGCCACGCTGGTGCGCGTGCATGGCGCCGACGGCAAGCGCCTGAGCGAGGTCCAGCTGCCCGGCGTGGGCACGGCCGGCGGCTTCGGCGGCCGCTGGAGCGACACCGAGACCTTCTTCAGCTACACCAGCCTGACGACGCCGGCCGAGATCCATCGCTATGACGTCAAGACCGGCAAGATCGAACTGTTCAAGAAGCCCAAGACGGCCTTCAACACCGACGAGTTCGAGACCCGCCGCGAGTTCGTCACCAGCAAGGACGGCACGCGCTTCCCCATCTTCATCGCCGCCAAGAAGGGCTTGAAGCTGGACGGCAGCAACCCGACGCTGCTGTACGGCTATGGCGGCTTCAACATCTCCATGACGCCGGCCTACGGCGTCACGGCGGCCAGTTGGCTGAAGATGGGCGGCGTCTACGTCATCGCGTCCATCCGTGGTGGTGGCGAGTACGGCTCGGCCTGGCATGAGGCCGGTACCAAGCTGAACAAGCAGAACGTGTTCGACGACTTCATCGCCGCTGGCGAATGGCTGGTCAAGAACAAGGTGGCCAGCCCCTCCACGCTGGCCATCAACGGCGGCTCCAACGGCGGCCTGCTGGTGGGCGCGGTCGTCAACCAGCGGCCGGAGTTGTTCGCTGCCGCGGTGCCGCAGGTGGGTGTGCTGGACATGCTGCGCTACCAGCACTTCACCATTGGCTGGGCCTGGGCCACGGACTACGGCACCAGCGACAAGGCCGACATGTTCAAGGCGCTGTACGCCTACTCGCCGCTGCACAACATCAAGAGCGGCGCGACCTACCCGGCCGTCATGGTGACCACGGGTGACCACGACGACCGCGTCGTGCCGGCGCACAGCTTCAAGTACACCGCCGCGCTGCAGGCCGCCGACACCGGCCCGGCGCCCAAGCTGATCCGCATCGAGGTCAATGCGGGCCACGGCGCCGGCAAGCCGACCTCCAAGATCATCGAGGAGCGCAGCGACATGCTGGCCTTCATCGCCAACACGATGAAGCTCGAGGTGAGGTGAGTCCGGTGGTCGCGATCCGCGACCTGGGCGTCGACGATGTCGACGCCCTCGTGGCGCTGTACCAGCACCTGAACGCCGGCGATGCGCCTCCGACGCCCGCAGCCATCCAGGCGGCGTTCACGCACCCCGGTCTGCGGCACTTCGGTGTCTTTGAGGAGGGCTCTCTGATTGCCAGCTGCAATCTGATGGTCATCCCCAACCTGACGCGGGGCGGCCGTAGCTACGGCGTCATCGAGAACGTGGTCACACATGCGGATCATCGCGGTCGTGGCCACGGCCAGGTCGTTGTCCGGCATGCCGTGCAACAGGCTGCGGCGGCAGACTGTTACAAGGTTGTGTTGACGACCGGCAAGAAAGACCCCGCCGTGTGGGCGTTCTACGAGCGCTGCGGCTTCGACCCCAGCGACAAGCGCGCCTTCGTCATCCGCAGGCCCGCCGGAGGCCTCACCACTTCATCTCGCCTTTGTTGACCTTGGCGCCGATGTCCAGCGCGATGCCCAGACCCGCGTCCGGGTAGGCCTGCTGCAGCGTGCCGATCAGCGCAGCGGCGTTGGCAGCCTTGGGCAGTTCGGTCTCGAAGCGGGCGAGGTAGTCCTGCGTCCAGCGGATCTGCGTGGCGTCCTGCGGCGTGCCGGCGCGGCTGTGGCCGGGGATGACACGCAGCGGCTGCAGCGCGGCCATGGCCGACAGCTTGTCGCGCCAGGCAGCACGCTCCTGCACGGTCGGCGTGTCGGCCGTCCACACGTGCAGGTCGGCAAACACGTTGACGCCACCGGCGACGGTGCGCAGCGACGGAATCCAGACATAGCTGCGGTGCGCCAGCGCGTCGTCCAGACCGCGGATTTCCAGCTTCTCGCCCTCCAGCTCGATGACCGGCGTGGCCAGCGCCTCGGGCAGCGGTACGGTCTGCGGTGCGTTGGCGCCCAGGCGCGGGCCCCACACCTGCAGCTTGGTCGGCAGCGTCGCCGCGATCTTCTTGACGGTGGGCGCGGTGGCGACGACGCGCGCCTGCGGGAAGAAGGCCTTCAGCACGCCGATGCCGAAGTAGAAGTCGGGGTCGGCCTGACTGATGTAGATGGTGGTCAGCGTCTTCTTGCTGTCCAGCACCATGCCGGCGATGCGCAGCGCGTCGGCGCGCGTGAAGCCGGTGTCCAGCAGCACGGCGTCGGTCTTGCCGCTGACGAGCACCGCGTTGACGTGGAAGCTGCCGGCGTCGGCGTTGTAGACCTGCAGCGCCAGCGGCGCCGGGGCGGCGGCAGGTGCGGTGGCCTGGGCGCCGGCGTCGGTGAGGCCCAGCGTGAGCGCGGCCAGCGGCAGGGCGAAGCGGCGCAGCGTCTTGAGGGGGTTCATGGCGGTCCTTGGAGAGGTGGAGGGAATGACTTGCACTCTATTTGCGCTGGTTGGATGAATAAACGCCGCTAAAGTCGCTTCTTTGTCAACTGGATCGAGCAAATCATGGACCGCCTGATCGCGATGCAGGTGTTCGTGGAGGTGGCCGAACGCGGCAGCCTGACGCAGGCGGCCGATGCGCTGGACATGTCGCGCGCGATGGTGTCGCGCTACCTGGAGAGCGTGGAGCGCTGGCTGGGCGCGCGGCTGCTGCAGCGCACGACGCGGCGCGTCAGCCTCACCGAAGCCGGTGCCGGCGCGCTGCTGCGCTGCCGGCAGATGCTGGAGCTGGCCCGCGAGGCCGAGGCGGCCGCCGGCGAGCAGCAGCTCGCGCCTCGTGGCCGGCTGCGCGTGACGGCCAGCGCCTCGCTGGCGCAGGCGCGGCTGGCGGCGGCTGTGGCCGAGTTCCTGGCCCGGCACCCGGACTGTGAGGTGGAGCTCGTCGTGCTGGAGCGCGCCGTCAATCTCGTCGAGGAGCGTATCGACCTGGCCGTGCGCATCAGCAACCAGCTGGACCCGGGTCTGGTGGCGCGGCCGCTGGGGCGCTTCAACTCAGTGCTGTGCGCCACGCCGGGCTACCTCGCCGGTGCGCCGCCGCTGGTCACGCCTGAGGACCTGCGCCAGCACCGCTGCGTGACACATGCCTACGTCAACCGCAGCGACTACACGCTGCAGCACGCCGGCCAGTGGCTGCGCGTGCCGGTGCGCGCCGTGCTGCAGAGCAACGACGCGGCCGTCATGCACCGCGCCGTGCTGGCCGGCGCGGGCCTGGCCATCCTGCCGGACTACCTTGTCGACGACGACCTGCGCGCCGGCCGCCTGGTGCGCGTGCTGCCGGGGTGCGAGCCGGAGTCGCACGCCATCCACGGCGTCTACCTGTCGCGGCAATACCAGCCGCTGGCGCTGCGCCTGCTGCTGGACTTCCTGGCCGAGCGCTTCGGCTAGAAGTTCACCGCCTTGGTCTTCAGCCCGCGCGCCACCAGCGTCGCGTTGATCAGCTGCGCCTGCTCGCGGTTTGTGAACGGCCAGACGGTGGCGCGCCAGCCCTCGGGCGTCTGGATGACGTCGGCCTGCAGCGCGTCGGGGTTGCCGTGCACGCCGGCCAGGCCTTCCTTCATCTTCTTCAACAAGGCCTCGGCGTCGGCCTTGCTGCCGGCCGGGCCCACCAGCGCCACGGGGGCGCCGCCACTCTTGGCCGGCGCTTCGGCCAGGCGTGTCATGCGCGGGTCGGCGGGCTCGGCGCTGCGCTCGGCATCGGTGGCCGTGCCAGGTGTCGCCGTGCGGGTGGGCGTGGCAGGCATCGTCACCGGCCCGGCGGCCGCGCCTGCGGGGCCGGCCTCGGCCGGCCTGGTCGAGCGCAGCGGCGGCCGCTCCAGGCCGTCGGTGCGTTCCACCAGCCGTGGGCGGATGTCGGGCATGCCGTCGACGGCGGCCGTGCCGTGGCGCGGCAGCTCGCTGGCGGGCACCGGCGTGTTGGGCGTGCGTGTGGGCGCCGGGTCAACACCCGAGGCGGGCTGGGAGGCCGCGTCGGCCGATTCGGCCGCGCCCGAAGCCGCCTCGGCGGGTTCGGCCGCAGAAGCCGCGTCCGCCGGGGGCGCCACCGACGCCGATGCGGGCAACGCAGCCGCAGACGCGGCTTGGTGGGCGGCAGGTGCGGCCGGGGCCGGCTCGGCATGCGGGTCGGCGGCGTGGCGCGGCCACAGCAGCCAGGCGCCCACGCCCAGCAGCACTACGGCCGCTGCCGCCGCAGCAGCCACGCGCTTCAGGTCCCACAGGCGCCGGCCGATGATCTGCGACGGAATGCCTCGCCCGCTCAGCACGCGGGTGCGGGCCGTGTCCACGTCGATGCCGGCGCTCATCAGGTAGAGCTCCAGCGGCCAGCCGCCGCGTTGTGCGGCCAGTTTCTCGTCGATGACGATGACGCGCCACGGCCTGGCATCCTGCGCGGCCGGCGCTTCCGTGTAGCCATGCGCCAGCGCGAAACGCTCGATGCGGTCCACGCTGAGCCCGGGCAGGAACTTCTCGCTGAACGCCCGCCACTGCGTGCGCGGCTGGCGGCCCTGCAGCTTGCCGAGCAACTGGCCGGGCAGGGCCTGCAGGCGCTGCAGCCACACGGCCCAGCGCGACACCGGCGGCGAGCCGTGCAGCTCGTCGAACGCGCTGACGACGTCGGTCAGCACCGGCTCGACGACGCTGCCCGTCTGCGCCGCCGTGCGCACGAACGGCAGCGCCACCACGCCAATGGTGTGCACGTCGCCCGCGCGGATGCGGCGGGCGAGCGGGTGGCGGTTGTGCCAGTCAACGATCTGTTCGGCCAGGCGCTCCATGACTCGTCGATCTTCCGTCATGCGCTGCGAGGCGACGCCTCGAACAGCGCCGCCAACTCAGGCCAGTTGCGCCAGCAGCCAGGCGTTGATGTGCGCGATCTCCTCCGGGCACACCGAGTGCGGCATGGGGTAGTCGTGCCACTGCACCTCGTGGCCCAGCGCGCGCAGCGCGTCGCGGGCGGCGGTACCCCTGGACAGCGCCACGATGGGGTCCTGCGTGCCGTGGCCCAGGAACAGCGGCAGGTCGGCATTGGCGGCGTGGCGCTCGGCGGCCGTCGTCGGCGCCAGCGGCAGGTAGCCCGACATGCCCACCGCGCCGCCCAGGCGCTCGGGGTAGCGCAGCGCCGTCATCAGCGTCATGGCGCAGCCCTGCGAGAAGCCCATCAGCACGATGCGCTCGGCCGGCATGCCGCGGGCGCGCTCGGCGTCGATCAGCGCGGCGATCTGGCGCTGCGATTCGCGCAGCCCGGCCTCGTCTTCCTGGCGCTGCAGGTCCACCACGCGGATGTCGTACCAGGCCCGCATCACATAGCCGTTGTTGATGGTGACCGGGCGCTGCGGCGCATGCGGGAACACATAGCGCACCGGCCCGATGGCTGCCAGGTCCAGCTCGCCACAGATGGGCACGAAGTCATAGCCGTCGGCGCCCAGGCCGTGCAGCACGATGATCGTCGTGCGCGGGTTGGGGCCGGTCTCGATGACGTGGGTGTCAAGCATGGGAGGTCCAGTCTTTCTTTAGCAGTTCAAACAATCGGTCGCCGTGCGCGTCCACCCCGTCGCCCACGGGGCGCCAGCCGGCGCGGCGGTAGAAGGCCTCGGCGCGTGAACCGGGCTGGGTGCCCAGGTCCAGTCGCTCGTGGCCCTGCGCAAACAGCCAGTCCACCATCACGTTGTGCAGCACGCGGCCGTGGCCCTGGCCGTGCAGCGCCGGGTCCACGAACATGGCCCAGATGTGGCCGCTGCGCGCGTCGCCGATCGCGAAGCCGGCAATCCGCAGGTCCGGGGCCGGCGCCAGCTCAACGACCCAGCCGCGGCCGTGCGTCTCCAGGTGGGCGTGCAGCTCGGCGTCGGAGATGCGCCCGGGCGTCAGCGTGTTCTCGGTGACGGCGTAGCGCACGCGCCAGAGCTCGGCGGTGTCGTCTCGGGTGGCTTGGCGCAGGCGTGACATGACGTCATTGTCGCGACAGCCGGCGCCCGGCCGGCCCGTCATCATGGCGGCCATGGGAAGCCTCTACCTCGTTCGCCACGGCCAGGCCAGCTTCGGCGCCGCCGACTACGACCAGCTCAGCCCCACCGGCCACGAGCAATGCCGCCTGCTGGGCGCCTGGTGGCGCGAGCGCGGCCAGCGCTTCGATGCCGTCTTCACGGGCACGCTCAAGCGCCATGCGCAATCACTCGCCGGCATCGCCGAGGGTTTTGGCGAGGACCTACCGGCCGTTGCGATGCCCGGCCTGAACGAGTACGACAGCGAGGCCATCGTGCGCGCCATCCACCCCGGCCCGCTGGCCAAGCCCACGGATGCCGAGACGGTGAAGCAGCACTTCCGGTTGCTGCGCACGGGCCTGTTGGCCTGGATGCGCGGCGAGGTCGCCCCGGCGGGCATGCCCACGCATGCCGAGTTCGCCTCCGGCGTGGCCGACGCGCTGGCCCGCGTGCTGGCCGGGGGGGCGGGTCGGCAGGTGCTCATCGTCTCCAGCGGCGGGCCCATCTCCACGGCCGTGGGCCAGGTGCTGGCCTGCCCGGCGGAGTCAGTCGTGGAGCTCAACCTGCGGCTGCGCAACGCGGCTGTCACGGAGTTCGCGTTCAACCCCAAGCGGCATCATCTCGTCAGCTTCAACACGCTGGCGCACCTGGATCATCCGGCGCAGCGCGGGCTCATCACGCACGCTTGAGACAATCCGGCTCGATGTTCACGAGCCTGATCACCCCGCCCCCCGCCGCCACGGCGCCTGCGCATGAGCGCTTCCTGCACCTGCTGCGCCTCGCGCTGGCCAGCGGTCAGTTCGGCAAGCTGCTGCTGTCCGGCCCGGTGGCGGTGGACGGTGAGGACGCCGATGTCGAGCGCCTGACCGTGCGCGCCATCGAGCTGCGCGGCGAGCCGGCGCTGAGCTTTCTGTGGCGGCACCGCACCAAGGACGTCACCAAGAACCACGCGCCCGCCTCCGGCCTGGCCGAGATCGCCGCGCTGCTTGGCGCGCGCTTTCGCAACGCCCATCTGCACACGGCGAGCGAGGAAGTGCAGTTCGCCGTCAGCCGCAAGGGCCGCGAGACCCTGCGCGTCACGCGGCTCGATGCCGCCGCAGATGAGCCGGCCACCCCCGCCGCGCACGACAAGGCCAAGCACCGCCCGCTGGAGATGGCGCATCCCGTCTGGCGCGCGCTGGGGCTGACCCACCTCGTCAAGGGCGAGCCGGCGCTGGTGCCGGCGATGGCGCGCAAGTGGAAGCAGATCAACCGCTTTGTCGAGATCCTGTCCGCCGCCGTGGACGAGGCCCAGCTGCAGGGCCCGGTGCGCGTGGCGGACTTCGGCTCCGGCAAGGGCTACCTCACCTTTGCCGTGCACGACTGGTTGCAGGCGCAGGGCTTGGCGCCGCGCGTGACCGGCATCGAGCTGCGCGACGACATGGTGCGCCTGTGCAACGCCGTGATCGACGGCGAGCAGCTGGTCGGCATCCGCTTCGACCAGGGCGACGTGCGCACCCAGCCGGTGCAGCCGCTGGACGTGATGATCGCGCTGCACGCCTGCGACATCGCCACCGACCACGCGCTGCACGTCGGCCTGCAGAGCGGCGCCCGCATCATCATGAGCTCGCCCTGCTGCCACAAGGAGATCCGGCCCCAGATGCAGCTGCCGGCGGCGCTGCGGCCCGTGCTGCAGCATGGCATCCACCTGGGCCAGGAGGCCGAGATGGTGACCGACAGCCTGCGCGCGCTGCTGCTGGAGAGCCAGGGCTACCGCACCCAGGTGTTCGAGTTCATCGCGCTGGAGCACACCAGCAAGAACAAGATGATCCTGGCCGTGAAGGCGCAGGGGCCTGCTGCCCAGGCCCTGGCTGCGCGCCGGCCCGAGCTGCTGGCGCAGATTGCCGAGATCAAGCGCTTCTACGGGCTGCGCGAGCAGCGGCTGGAGCAATTGCTGGCGTGAGGCGGCGACAGCAAGTGGTGGGCTGGCAGCAGAAACCTCTGCGCAAGATTCCCATTACTGCCAGACTGCGGTGACCCAAGACGTAGCCGGAACCCAGGTGGACCCCGCTTTCTCACTGTCTGGCGGCATGCCGATGGACAAGCTGCTCGTGCTCATCATCGACGAGGTCGAGCTGGCCCGCTCCGTGCTGGGCAGCATGCTGCGCAACCTGGGCGTGCGCCACCAGCACCTGCACACGGCGCGCCGCCCGGAAGAGGCGCGCCGCATGATCAAGAGTGCGCCCCAGCCCTACGACCTGATCCTCAGCGACATGACGTTCCGTCAGGAGGGGCCCAACGACATGACCGGCCAGGACCTGCTGGACGAGCTGCGCCAGGCCAAGGGCCTGCCCATGCAGACAGCCTTCATCATGGTGACCGGCGAGGCCCGCTACCAGCATGTTGCCGAGGCGGTGGAGGGCGCGCTGGACGACTACCTGCTCAAGCCCATCGCGATGCGCCAGTTCGAGGAGCGGCTGCAGGTGGTGCTGGCGCGCAAGCAGGCCTTCAGGCCGATCTTCCAGGCCATTGAGGAGGCGGACTACGCCAAGGCGGCCGAGCTGTGCGAGGCCATGTTCCGCGACAGCGAGCTCTACAAGGTCTATGCCGCGCGCATCGGCTCCGAGCTCTACCTGCGCCTGGGCCGGCTCGACGCCGCGCGGCGCATGCTGGAGGCCGTGCTGGCCTTCAAGGCCGTGCCCTGGGCGCGGCTGGGCCTGGCACGGCTGGACCTGCGCGATGCCGACACGGCCAAGGCCTGCCGCGCGTTGGAGACCCTGCTGACCGATAACCCGGCCTATGCCGACGCCTACGACGTCTACGGCCATGCGTTGTTGGAGGACATGAAGGTCGAGGCCGCCGCCGAGGTCTTCGCCAAGGCGGTGCAGATCACGCCGGGCAATGTGTCGCGCCTGCAGAAGCTGGGCGCGTTGCAGCTCTACCTCGGCCACAGTGTGGAGGCGGCCCGGCACCTCGGCGCGGCGCTGGCCATCGGTGCGCAGGCTCGCGTGCTGGACTTTCAAGGCGTCGTCGCGCTGGCCATCGCCAGCCTGGACCTGGGCGAGGGCGACGCCTGCGAGCGGGCCTTCCAGCACCTGGAGGCGGCCCTGGGCCGCCATCCCGACAGCTACCGCGTGCGCATGTTGACGCTGACCAGCGAGGTGGCGCTGCAGCTGTCGCTGCGGCGCGCCGAGGCGGCGCTGAATGGCCTGCGCCAGCTGGCCGCGCAGATCGAGCAGCCCGAGTTCAGCTACGAGATGGCCAGCAGCCTGCTGATGCTGCTGGTGCGCTGCGCCGGGCAGCAGCCCATCCCGCAGGCCATGACCTGGGCCATGCGGCTGGCGCGGCGCTTCTGCGTGTCGCGCGCGCGCACTCACCTGCTGGAACTGGCTGCCGCGCCGATGCCCGCGGTCGAGGCGCTCGTGCGCGACGCGGCCCAGGCCATCAACACCCAGGCGAACGAGGCGATGGCGCACCTCGTGCGCAAGCAGCACCAGCGCACGCTGGAGGCGCTGGCCGAACTGGCGGGCAGCAGCCTGAATGCGCGCATCATCAACCTGGCCCGTGCGACGCTGAACCACCATGGCCAGCGCCTGGCGCCCGAGGCGCTGCTGCGGCTGCGCCAGGCCATCGACCCGCTGCACGAGCGCTACACCGACGCCGGCCGGCAACTGGTGGAGCGCAAGGACTGATCAGGCCCCGGCTATGCTGCGCGCCCGTTCACGCCTGCTCCAGGTTCAACCCATGCGCCCCACCTCGCTCCTGATGTCCCTGTCGGCCGTGCTGGTCCTGACCGGCTGCGCGGCGTCGCACCAGCAGCAGATGACGTCGGCGGCCACCACGCCGCTGTCGGACCTGAACCTGGTCAACGCGCCCATCCCGGACACGCTGTTGCAGGCGCAGCAGGCGCCCTACCGCCTGCCGGCCGACCCGAGCTGCCCGGCGCTGGCGGCTGATATCCGCGCGCTGGACGCGGTGCTGGGCGCCGACCTGGACACGCCCGCCACCGACGCCAACCCCAGCCTCGTGGAGCGTGGCGGTGACGCCGTGACGGGCGCAGCGAAGCGTGCGGTGGAGGGGGCCATCCCGTTCCGCGGCTGGGTGCGCAAGCTCAGCGGCGCGGAGCGCTACTCGCGCCAGGTGGCCGCCGCCATCGCAGCGGGCACGGTGCGGCGGGCCTTCCTGAAGGGCATGGCGCAGGCGCGGGCCTGCGAGGCCGTGCCGGCGCCGGCGTTCAGCGCCGCGTCTGGCGCAGCCGCACGCTGAAGGCGATGCCGGCCAGGCCGGCCAGCAGCAGTGCAACGCGGCCGGGTTCCGGCACGACGGCAGCCTGTGCCACGCCGCTGAGGTTCAGGCGCCAGAAGCCGCCCTTTTGATCGTTGGCGTTGAGGTCGTAGCTGGGTTGGTTCCAGTCGGCCAGCGCGATGGGCGTGTCGGCGTCGTAGCTGAAGCCCTCGGCCAGCGTGTTGCCCAGCGCGTTGTTGGATGCGGCGTTCAGCACGAGGCGGTAGCTGCCGGCCGACAGGGCCGTGAACTGCAGGCCGGCGTCGTAGTGGCCGGCACCGGCGTTGACGACCGAGCCGCCGTCGTCGTCGTTCAGCACGAAGGTGCCGCCGCTGGACAGGAAGAGCTGCGGGTCGAAGTTCAGGCCTGACTGCCACGAGTCGGTCCACAGGCTGACGGTGCTGCCGGCGGCGACCTGGAAGTCGATGACGATCTTGTCGTTGTGATTGATGGCCTGGCCGGAGAAGCTGAGGTCAGCGGCCTGGGCGCCAAGGGCCGCTGTGGCGAGGACGAGGGCGAGAGTAGCTTTGTGCATGTCGGTTCCTTCGGGATCAGGGGGCCAGCAGCGGCGGGGTGGCGCGCGAGGGCGTCTGGGCCGATGGGCGCAGGCGGTTCTCGCCGTGGCGCACCTCGAAGGCGGTGGCGAAGGTCTCGATGTTGCTGGGGCTGGCTACGGTGTCCACGTACCACCACTCGGCGACGGTGCGGTCGCGGTTGACGTCCACCAGCATGTAGCCGCGCCGGGTCAGCTGCACGTACTTGAAGTGAGGGTTGTAGAAGCGGATGGCGCCTGCCACCTGTCCGCTGGTGTCGTTATCGATGCCGGGCGAGGTGACGGACGTACCGACGAACTCCACCGCGAGCGAGCCCGTGCCGGTGGCCTTGTCGTACTGCGCCGGGTTGTAGGGGTCGGGGTGCAGGTCGGCGGCCCAGCTGCTGTGGATGTCGCCGGTCAGCACCACGACGTTGTTGACCGGCGGCCGCGCCGCGTCGCCGCGCAGCGCGTCGTAGAGGCGGTTGCGGGCCGGCTCGTAGCCGTCCCACTGGTCGCCATTGATGAAGTAGAGGCCGGGGTCGGTGGCCTGGTTGCTGCCCGGGGCCTTGAGTTGGGCGAACATGACGCCCTGGCCCAGCAGCTTCCAGCGCGCCGGCGTGCTGCGCAGGCGGTCGATGAGCCAGGCTTCCTGCGTGGTGCCCAGCAGCGTGCGGCTGGTGTCGCCGTAGCCAGGGTCGGTGGTGGCAAAGCCGGCGCCGAAGGCGGTGGCGTGCGGGGCGGTGGTCAGCTGCTGCGAGCGCTCGCTGAGGCGCTCCTCCAGCATCAGCAGTTCGGCCAGGTCGCCGTAGGCAAAGCCGCGGTGGTTGTCGCGCAGGTTGCCGCCGTTGGCCGGGCGCATGGGCATCCACTCGTAGTAGGCCTGCAGGCCGGCGGCCAGGCGCGTTTCCCAGTCGCCCTCGGTGCCGGGCTGGTGGTTCTGGGCGCCGTGCTTCCAGGCGTCGTTGGTGATCTCGTGGTCGTCCCAGATGGCGATCATCGGGTGCTGGCGGTGCAGGGACTGGGCGTCGGCGTCGCGCTTGTACTGGGCGTGGCGCAGGCGGTAGTCGGCCAGCGTGACCATCTCGTGCGCGGGCTCGGGCGTGCGGCGGGTGCCGTACTGGTTGGCGCCGTACTCGTAGAGGTAGTCGCCCAGGTGCAGCACCAGATCCAGGTCGCCGCGGGCAGCGATGCGGGCATAGGCGTTGAAGTAGCCGTAGGCGTGGTTGGAGCAGCTCACCACGGCCATGCGCAGGCTGTCCACGCCGGTGACGGGCAGCGTCTTCGTGCGGCCCACGGGGCTGACGGCGCCCTCGGCGCTGAACTGGTAGTAGTAGGTTGTGGCGGGCTGCAGGCCGGTGGGGTCGACCTTGACGGTGTAGTCGCGCGACGGGTTGGTCTTGGTGCTGCCGCGCTTGACGACCTGCGTCAGCGCCGGGTCGGTGGCGATGACGTAGCTGACCGTGACCGCCGGCTTGGGCACGGCAGGCGTGACGCGGGTCCACAGGATGACTCGGTCGGCCAGCGGGTCGCCGCTGGCCACGCCGTGCTGGAACACCGTGTGGGCGGCCACGGCCTGCGCGCCCAGCGGCAGCAGGGCGGGCGCGGCCACGAGCGCCACGGTGCCGGCGCCGGAGCGCTTGAAGAAGTCGCGGCGGCTGCTGGCCTCGCGGGCGGGAGGAACTTGTTTCGGGCGGCCCATGGCGTACTCCTGACGGTGAGCACGACTATCGCCCGCGTTTTTGACGCGGCTGAGACAGCGCCTGCGTGAGCCGGACCATGACGCGCGGCGGCAAAGAAGAAGCCCCGCCGGCGCAAGCCGTCGGGGCGAGGGGCGCTTCACACCGCCCGGGACACCCACCTGGCGGCGGGCATGGGGCTGCGGCGTGGATCACAGCGCAGGCGGCCAGTCTGGCGAGGCCCCGGTGGGGGCGACGCAATGCGGGCCTGGAGGGTCGCGGACGGCTCGCGGTGCCGTCTCGCCAGGGGCCGCAGCGTTGCCGGGGGCCGTGCACTGGTGACGGGATGGATCATCGGCGCAGCCGTGCGTGAACAAACCCACGATCAGCCGGGGTGGGCCCGGCTTTTTCAGCGGCAGCCTCAGCCGGCGGCGCGGGCGCGGGCGCGCAGCCGGGCCAGGGCCTCCAGCGCCAACATCACCAGCAGGCTCCAGCCGAACACCGGCAGCGCCCAGGCCAGGCCGGCCATCAGCGGCCACAGCCACAGCGGCACGGCCTTCAGCGCGCGTGCCTGCAGGGTGGGCGCCCCCACCTTGCCGCGAGGGCGGCGCTGCCACCACATCACCAGGCCCGACACCACCGAGAACACTGCTGCCAGCGCGGCCAGCGCCAGCAGCACCTGGTTCCACACGCCGAACTCGCCGCGGTGGAAGGGGATGCCCACGGCCGTGGCACGGGCCAGTGCAGGCAGCCGCTCCCAGCCGCTGGCGAACAGCGTGGCACCGCTGCGGGCGTCTAGCGCGAGCTGGAAGCGGCCAGTGGGCTGGGTGCGGTCGAAGTTCTCGACGCGCCACACGCCGTCGGCACCTGCCGGTGGTGTGATCTGCATCGCGATGTCGGGTGCCTGCGCCACGCTGCGATCTAGCGCAGCCTGCCAGCCCAGGTGCGGGCCGTCACCGGGCGCCGAGCGCAGAGACTTGGGCGCCTTGGGGGCGTTCTGGTCCAGCGAGGCCTGCATTGCGCGAAAGCGCTGACCGCTGTGCTCGGCCCAGGTCAGGCCCGTGACCAGCACGATGGCCAGTACCAGGCCCAGCGCGATGGCGACGATGGCATGCAGGTCGCGCCATGTCGCGCGGCCGCGGCCCCAGCGTGGCACGAGGGCGCGCCAGCCATCGCCGCCACGGGCCTGCGGCTTGGGCCACCACATCACCAGGCCGGTGGCGAACAGCACCAGCATCCAGCTCGCGCCCAGCTCGATCAGCCAGCGCCAGCCGTCGCCCTGCAGTGCGTTGGAATGCAGCTTTTTGGCCCAGGTCTTGAAGCGTTCCATCTCCTGCAGTTGGCCCAGCACCTGGCCGGTGTAGGGGTTCACGTAGACGATGCTGCCTGACGGCAGGCCGTGGTCGTGTTCGCCCGCGCCGTGGTGGGCGTGCGGTGCGCGCAGCCAGACCTGCGTGCTGTCATCCGCTGCATGGGCGGGCACGACGTAGCGAAGCGCCGCGTCGGGCGCGGCCGCTAGGGCTGCAGCCACCTGGGCGTCCAGAGGCAGGCGCTGTGAACCCACCGTGACGTGGTCAACATCGGCATGCCGCCAGGCCTCGATCTGCGGCGTGAAGACGTAGAGCAGGCCGGTCAGCGCGGCGAACAGGATGATGGGGCTGGCCACCAGGCCGGCCCAGAAGTGCAGGCGCCAGAACAGCCGGTTCAGCGCGGACGATGCGGAGATCGTGCTCATGTAGCCCTCCTTCAGTGCTTGAAGCGCACTTCGGCGAACAGCGTGCGACCCGGGTAGGGGTGGCTCTGGTAGGCGTGCTGGTCGGTCAGGTTGTTGATGCCCAGCGCCAGCTCCAGCTGCGGCGTGAACTTGTAGGCGCCGCGCAGGTCCAGCTGGTTGAGCTTGGAGACACCGCCATAGACGTTGGGGTTCACGTCGAGGTTGTAGGTGTCGTTGTAGGCGCGGCCCTGGTGGCGCCAGCCGGCGGCGAACAGCCAGTGCGTGTCGGGCCGGTAGCTGGCCTGCAGCGCGGCGCGGGTGCGCGGTACGCGCAGCCACCACTTGCCCACCATGGCCGGGTCGCGGGCGTTGGCGGTCACCTCGCTGCGCAGCGTGTAGGTCGCGCTGGCCTCCAGGGCCAGGCCCTTCAGGCCCAGGTCCTGCGCCTGCCAGGCCAGCTCGATGCCCTGCGTCTGCACGCGGTCCACGTTCTGCACGCAGGTATAGCTGCTGGCGCCGGTGGCGGTGGTCTTGCAGACCGCGGCGTCCGTGGTGGACTGGCGCAGGATGGCGTCGCGCACGTCGTCCCAGTACAGCGACACGCGCAGCCGCTGGCGATCGCCCTCGAACTCGGCGCTGAGGTCGACGGCGTCGGCGGTCTCGGCCTTCAGTGTGGGGTCCGACAGTGTCTGGCTGGTTGCCGTGACGGTGCCGTTGTAGAGCTCCTCCACGTTGGGGAAGCGCACGCCGCGGCCGGCGCTTGCCTTGAGCGTGAGGCTGTCCGACGCGGCCCAGGCCAGTGCCGCCTTGGGTGAGTGGCCGCGCAGGCTGCGGCCGGGGTAGTCCACGGTGACGCCGCCGCCCAGCTGGCGGCCGCTGTGGGTCTGGAAGCGCTCCTCGCGCCAGCCCAGCGTGAGCATCCAGTCGTCGCTGAAGCGCCAGGCGTCCTGCAGGTAGAGCGCGGTGATCTCGGTCTTGCCGCCGTAGAACTGGCTGGCCGTGCCGTTGCCGCTGCGCCAGTCCGCGAGGCTGGCCACGCTGTTCTCCAGCCGGTAGCCGTTGCGGTGCAGGCCCAGGGCCAGCGCATGGCGGCCGTTGCCCCAGTCGCCAGCCGTGGACGTGTAGCTGGCCTGCACTTCGGCGGTGTTCCAGCCGGTGCCGTCGCGCCGGGTGAGGCTGCCGGCGCCGCCGGCTGCGGCGACAGGATCGGGGGTGTTGGCCTGGCGCGCGTCGTCAGCCAGCAGCCGGTAGTCGGACACCACCAGCGAGCCGTTCCAGCCCGGCCCGCGCCGGGTTTTGAGCGTGGCACCCAGTTGCTGGTGGGTCTCCTGCCGTGTGGACGGCGCGAAGGCGCTGGCAGGGATGCTGAAGCGGTTCGTGCCGTCGGTGACGACGCCGGACCAGACCGTGTTGCCGGCCGCATCGCGCAGCCAGCTCTGGTTGCGCGTCTCAGTGTCGTTGTGCCACCAGGACGCCATCGCGCTGGCCTCCAGCGTGGGCGTGAGCATGAGGCCGCCGCGCAGGTTGAGCGTGTCCTGCACGGTGTGGTCGATGGCGCCGCCATTGGCGCCGAACACGGCGCGCTTCAGGCCCTTGGGATCAGTGTCGTAGACGATGCCGGTAACGGTGGTGGCCGCGCCGGTCACAGCCGGGAAGCTGCCGGCCGCGTTGGCCACCGCGGTCTGCCACTGCATGGGTTGGCCGGTGGCGTCCTGATGGTTGAGGTCGGCACTGAACCAGGCGCCGCCCGCCAGCCGATTGGCCACATGCAAAGAGAACTGGCCGCTGTCGAAGCGCTCGGCCTGTCCGTACTGCTGGAAGTCATGGCTGCTGGCCACCACGCGGCCGGACAGCTCGAAGCCCTGCGGCACCCGCTGGCTCATGGCCACGGTGGTGCCGATGGAGTTGCCCGGGAACAGTGCCGAGTAGGGGCCGTAGAGCACGTCCACGCGGGCGATGGCTTCGGGCGAGATCATGTTCCAGCGCGGCGCGTCGAAGCGGCCCAGGAAGTTGCTGATCAGGTAGCCGTCCAGGTAGACCAGCGCGCGCGAGGGCTGCAGCGTGCCGAAGCTGCGGCCGGCCAGCAGCGCGTTGCGGTCGCCGACATAGCGCTTGCGCACCACGGTGCCTGGCACGTAGTTCAGCGCGTCCTCGGGGTTGAAGAGGTTCTGCTCGCGCAGCTGGTCGGCGGTCTTGCTGGCGGTGCTGCCGGGCACGGCGGCGGGCAGGCCGTTGCGGGTGGCGCTGCCGGTCACGGTGACCGGGGCGAGCTGGGCGTCGGTGGCCACGCCCTGGGCGTGGGCGAGCGGCGTGAGGGCCGGGGCGAGGCAGGCGATCGCCAGCCCCGCGAGGGACATCTGGGTCATGGAATGAACAGTGATCGGAGTCGGCCCCGGCCGGGCGGCCGGGGCTGGCCCGGCGCCGTCAGGCCGCCGGGAAGGGCAGGGGACTCAGATCGAGGCGGGTGGCGCGCGCGCGCTGGCCGGGCGCCAGGCGTGGGCCGTGACCGGGGCGGTCCAGAAGCGGGTGGGGGCTTCGGCCACCAAGCCCAGCGGCGCCTGCACCGCCGGCAGGGCCGGGGGCGGGGCGAGGTCGGTGGCGCTCAGGTGGCAGGCTGCGCAGTGGCCGTTGGCCAGCAGGTCCAGCGCCTTCTCGATGGGCCGGGGCTCGGCCGCGCGGCCCACGCTGGGCGAGCGGCAGATGTCCTGCCAGGCCGAGAAATCGCCCCGCGCATGGGCCAGTGCCGCACTGACGCCCGGCGCCAGCAGTCCCAGCACGAACACGGCCAGCAGCCACCAGGATTGGCGGCGCGCTTGGACGTGAGTAAGGGAGCGCATGACGGGCGGCATTCTAGGCATGGCCCGCTGGCCCCGGCCGCGCAGGCCCTTGCGCGTTGGCGGCGGGCGGGGTCAGAAGCGGTGCCGCATGCCCACCGACACGCTGCGGCCGGCGCTCTGGCCGCTGAGCTTGTCGTTCATGGCCATGGCGTAGAGGTCGGTGCGCTTGGACAGGAAGTAGTCGTAGCCCACCGTCCAGGTCTGGCGCGCGGCGCCGGTGCTGGGGTTGATCTTGCCGAACTGCGCCAGCAGCTTGCCCGCACCCAGGGGCACGCTGGCGCCGGCTTCGTAGATCTTGTAGTCGATGCGACGCGTGAGGTTCTCGGCGCTGGCGTACTGGCCGAAGAGCTTGACGGCGCCGAAGTCGTAGGAGCCGCTGGCCATCGTCACCTCGGTGTCATCCACCGGCGTGGTGCCGCCGTCCTTCTGCACCTTCTGGTAGACCAGCGAGCCGGCCAGAGGCCCGGCGGCATACGTGCCGCTGAGCGCTACGTTGCGGCCGCCCTGGCCCTCGCCCGCCGCGACGAAGGCGCTGCCGGTGAAGCCGCTGAAGCTGGGCGTCGTGTACAGCACCGAGTCGCTCCAGCCCGAGTCGCCAGTGACGGTGTTGCTGGTGAAGATGTGGCGGATGCTGGGCGAGTAGCCAAAGGAGTCGCCGAAGGGGTTGAAGCTCAGCGTGGCGACAAACAGCGTGGTGGTGTTGCGGCCGATGCGCAGCGTGCCCCATTCCTTGCTGCTCAGGCCCACGTTGGCGGCGCGCGCCCAGTAGGTGTCGGTGGCAGAGCGGCCGCTGGCGCCGATGTCGGCGCGCAGGAATCCCTCCAGGTTGAAGGTGGCTGAGAGGCCGCCGCCCAGGTCTTCCACGCCGCGGAAGCCGTAGTAGCTGGTGGTCATCTTGCCGCTGTCCACGCTCTTCACGGAGGCCGACGCGCCAGGCGCCTTGCTGATGCCGGCGCTGACGTCGACGAGGCCATAGGCCGTGATGCTGCTCTGTGCCAGCGCGGGCAGGCTCAGCAGCGTGATCAGGCCGGCGGCCAGGGTCTTCTGGTTCATGCGTCTCTCCTTGGGTTGTGAAATCACGCGGCGCGGTGGGCCCAGCCGGTCAGGTGGCGCTCCAGCACGGCAAACAGCTCGTACATGGCCATGGCCATGGCGCCCACCACCAGCAGGCCGGCGAAGGCCAGGCCCATCTGCATGGACGAGCCGGCCGAGATCAGCAGGTAGCCGATGCCCTCGTTGGCGGCCGTCATCTCGGACACCGTGGTGCCGACGAAGGCCAGCGTGATGGCCACCTTCAGTGCGGCGAAGAAGTAGGGCATGGAGCGGGGCAGGCCCACCTTCCACAGCACGTCGGTGCGGCGGGCGCCGAGCACGCGCAGCACGTCCTCCAGCTCGGGCTCGAGCGTGGCCAGGCCGGTGGCGATGTTGACCATGATGGGGAAGAAGCTGATCAGGAAGGCGGTCAGCACCGCCGGCCCCACGCCGATGCCGAACCACACGACCAGGATGGGCACGAAGGCCGCCTTGGGCAGCGCGTTGAAGGCCGTCATCAGCGGGTACATGGCGGCGTAGGCCAGGCGCGAGCTGCCCATCAGGCAACCCAGCAGCACGCCCACGACGATGGACAGCGCGAAGCCTGCCATCGTGACCCACCACGTGCGCCACGCGTGGGCGAGGATGGTGGCGTGGTGCTCCCAGAACTGCTGCGCGATGCGCGCCGGGCTGGGGAACAGGAACTCGGACACGTCGAACAGGCCGCAGACGCTCTGCCAGACGGCCAGCAGCAGGGCCAGCAGCACCCAGTGGGCATGGCGTTGCAATGTCATTGGGCGATCTCCGCGCCGGCCTTTTTCAGCGCCCCGATGTAGCCGCGCAGCTCGTGGACGATCTCGCCGAACTCGGGCGTGTAGGTCACCTCCAGCGCGCGCGGATGTGGCAGCGGCACCTCGCGCCGCAGCACGATGCGCCCTGGGCTCTTGCTCATCACGTAAATGGTGTCGGCCAGGAAGACCGACTCGCGCAGGTCGTGCGTGACCAGGATGACGTTGAAGCCCTGCTCGGCTTGCAGGTCGCGCAACATGCACCACAGCTCCTCGCGCGTGAAGGCATCCAACGCGCCGAAGGGCTCGTCCAGCAGCAGCAGCTGGGGTTCGTGGATGAGTGCGCGGCAGATGCTGGCGCGCTGCTGCATGCCGCCGGACAGCTGCCATGGAAACTTGTCTTCATAACCGGCCAGCCCCACACGGGCCAGCAGCGCGCGGGCACGGCCCTCGAACTCGGCGCGCCGGGTGCGCAGCTGCGAGCGGTAGGGCTCCACGATCTCCAGCGGCAGCATCACGTTGGCCAGCGTGCTGCGCCAGGGCAGCAGCGAGGCCGACTGGAAGGCCATGCCGCTGATCTTCAGCGGGCCGTGCACGGTCTTGCCGTCCACGCGGATTTCGCCGCGCGACGGCGGCTTCAGCCCCGTGGCCAGCTTCATGAAGGTGGACTTGCCGCAGCCCGACGGCCCGACGATGGCGATGAACTCGCCGCGCGCGACCTTCAGGTCGATCGCCTCGACGGCGAACTGCGCCTTAGCCAGCAGCTCGTCGTTGTAGGCGAGCCAGACGTCCCGGAAGTCAACAAAGGCTTCCACGGCTTACTTCTTGGGCAGGATGTTCAGTTCCGAAGCGGACGGCAGGAAGCCGCCGTTCCACACGGCCGTGGCGTCCACGCGCGTCTTGGTGGCGTAGGTGTCGGACACCTGGCTGGCCATCAGCGACAGCCGCGCCGCGTTGAGCTGGCCGAAGCCGTCGGCCCGCGCGTCGGGGCTGGCGATGACGTCGGCGATGGCCATGCGCAGGCGGCGCTTCTCCAGGTCAGTGTTGATGAGGCCGTCGCGCTCCTTGACGAAGGCGATCGCGTCATCGGGCTGGGCCAACACGTCCTTGGCGCCCTTGGTGAAGGCGCGCAGGAAGGCTTTCAGCGCCTCGGGCCGCTCTTTGACGAATTTTGGGCTGGCGATGATGACGTTGCCGTACAGCTTCACGCCATGCTCGGCGTAGGGGAAGACCTGCACGTTGGCCGTCTTCACGCCGCGTGCCTCCAGGTTGAGCAGCGAGGTGAAGGAGAAGCCGGTGATGGCGTCCACGTCGCCACGCATCAGCATGGTCTCTCGCAGCGGCGGGTCCATGCTGATCCAGCTGACGGCACCGAGCTTGTTGGCCTTGGCCAGGATGGGAAAGCCGCGCCGGCCGGCGTCGAACACCGGGGCGCCGAGCTTCTTGCCGCCGAGGTCAGCCAGCGTTTTGATGCCGTTCTTCTTCAGCGTCAGCACGGCGGCTGGCGTGTTGTTGTAGACCACCATCACCGCCACCGGCTTGGACGGCGCGTCGGGGTTGTTGGCGTGGAACTCCATCAGCGCGGCCATGTCGGCGAAGCCGATGTCGTAGGCGCCCGAGGCCACGCGCGTGACCGCGCCGCCCGAGCCGTTGCCGGCGTCCACCGTCACGTCCAGCTTCTCAGCCTTGAAGTAGCCCTTGGCCACGGGCAGCAGGAAGAGCGCGGACGGGCCCTCGAAGCGCCAGTCGAGCTGGAACTTGACGGGGGTGGTCTGCGCCAGCGCGGCGCTGGGGGCGGCGCCCCAGGCAACGAGGGCGGCCGTCAGGGTGATCAGGGCGCGGCGTGTCAGTCGCATGCAATCTCCGTCTGCATCGGGCGCGGCAGTGCGCCCGATGGGGACGTTTGCAAGCTCTGTGCCTACAACCTAGGGGGAAGCCGTGCACCTGCGCACGGCACCGGGGCCGTGCCTCGTGCGCTCATGCACCGGAGCGGCGCTCCAGCAGTTCCGCGAGCGTGCGTGCCACCACCTGCGTGGCGCGTTTCAGGTCATCCAGCACCAGGTGCTCGTCGGCGCGCTTGGCGTTGCTCTCCAGCACGGTGCGCGGCCCGGCGCCATAGATGGCGGCCGGGATGCCGTGGGCGGTGTAGAGGCGTACATCGGTGTACAGCGGCGTGCCCGAGGTCGGGATGGGCTCGCCGAACACGGCCTCGCCATGCGTCTGCAGCGCGGTGATCAACGGTGCGGCGCCAGGCAGCGGCGTCATCGGGTGGGCCAGCAGCAGGCGCTTGATGTCGAGCTTGATGCCGGGCGATTGCGCGACCGTGCGCTCGATCAGTGCGCGCACCTCGGCTTCCACCTCGGCTGGCTTCTCCTCGGGGATCATGCGGCGGTCCAGCTTCAGCGTGACCTTGCCGGGCACGACGTTGGTGTTGCTGCCGCCCTCGATGCGGCCGACGTTGAGGTAGGGGTGGGTGATGCCGGCCACGGCAGACACCCGCGTCTTCAGCACGTCGTTGTGCGCGTACAGCGCGGTCAGCAGCTGGGTCGCGGCCTGCAGCGCGTCCACGCCGGTGTGCGGGTAGGCCGCATGCGAGGCCAGGCCGTGCAGCGTGACCTCCATCTGCAGGCAGCCGTTGTGCGCGGTGACGACCTGGTAGCTGAAGCCGGCGGCAATGAGGAAGTCGGGCCTGGTGAGACCTTGGCTCAGCAGCCAGCCCGGGCCCAGTTCGCCGCCGAATTCCTCGTCGTAGGTGAAGTGCAGCTCCACGGCGCCTTTGAGCGGCAGCCCCGCGTTCTTCAGCGCCAGCAGCGCGAACGTGTAGGTCGCGAAGTCGCTCTTGCTGACGGCCGACGCGCGGCCGTAGAGCTTGCCGTCTGCAATCTCGGCACCGTAGGGGTCATGCGTCCAGCCTTCGCCGGGCGGGACGACGTCGCCGTGGGCGTTCAACGCAATCGTCGGGCCGTCGTCGCTGAAGCGGTGCCGCACGATCAGGTTCGTGATGGACTGCATGCCGGCCGCCTGCACGTCGGCGGCGGGCACGGCGTGCATCTCGACCTCGAAGCCAAGCGCGGTCAGCAGCTCCGCCGTGCGCTCGGCATGCGGCGCGTTGTTGCCGGGTGGTGTGTCGGTGGGGATGTGGACGAGCTGCTGCAGGAAGCGGACTTCGTCGTCGAAGTGCTGGGCGATCCAGCGGTCAAGCGTTTCAGACATGCAGGGTCTCGATCAGGTGCTGGAAGGCGACGATGGCCAGCTCGGCGTCATCCACCGTTACCGACTCCAGCGGGTTGTGGCTGATGCCGCCATTGCCGCCGCGCACGAACAGCATGGCCTGCGGCAGCAGCTCGTGCAGCTTCATCGCGTCGTGGCCGGCGCCGGAGGGCAAGCGGTGCAGCGGCAGGCCCAGCGCCGTGACGGCGGCCTCCCAGCGCGACTGCCAGGCCGCATCGCTGGGCGCGGCATTGGCGGCCACCGTCGGCTGCAGCGTGAAGCTCAGGCCGCGGCGCTCGCAGATGGCGTCCAGCTCAGCGCGCAGGTCGGCGTCCAGCGCGTCACGGGCCTCATCGGTCGTGGCGCGCAGATCCAGGCTGAACCGGCAGCGGCCGGGGATGACGTTGATGGAGCCCGAGGGCACTTCCAGCATGCCTACCGTGGCGACCACGTCGGGCACGCTGGCCGCGCGCCTCTCGGCGAATAGGATCAGCTCCGCCACGCCTGCGGCCGCATCGCGGCGCTGGCCCATCGGCGTGGTGCCGGCGTGGCTGGCCAGGCCGACGATCTCGCCGGTGTAGCGGCGGCTGCCGTTGATGCTGGTGACGATGCCCAGCGGCAGGTCCAGGCTGTCCAGCACCGGACCTTGCTCGATGTGGACTTCGACAAAGCCGAGGTAGCGCGCGGAGTCGCGCTGGAGCGCCGCGATGGCGTCCAGCGTGCCGGGCAGGCCCGCGTCTCGCATCGCGTCGCGCAGCGTCACGCCGGCGGCGTCAGCCTGGTCCAGCCAGGCCGGCTCGAAGGCACCTGTCAGCGCGCTTGAGGCGAGGAAGGTCGCCGCGTAGCGCTGGCCCTCTTCTTCGGAGAAGCCGACGACTTCCAGCCCGAACGGCAGGCGCTTGCCGGCACGGTGCAGCTCGCGCACGGCGAGCATGGGCACGAAGATGCCCAGCCGCCCGTCGAAGCGGCCGGCGCGGCGCACGGTGTCGTAGTGGCTGCCGGTGAGCAGGCGCTTGTCACCGGTGCCTTGGTAGACGCCGATCACATTACCCACCGCGTCGCGGCCGACCTCGTCGAAGCCGCAGTCACGCATCCAGGCCATCAGCTGCTCGGCGACGTCGGTGTGCGCGGGCGTGGCGTAGGTGCAGGTGAGGAAGGTCTCGTCCTCGCTGTGCACGGCCAGCGCGGCAGCCCAGTCCCACAGCTGTTGGCCCAGCGCGGGCGTCACGCCGAACTTGTCGTTCAGGCGGATCTCGGCGATGCGGTGGATCTGGCGCAGACATTCGGCGCGTTCCACGTCCGGGTGCGCGCGCAGTCGGCGCTCGAAGGTGGCGATGATGTCGTGCCGTGTGAAGCCGGTGCCACGCGGGCCACGCACGGCCAGGATGAACGGAAAGCCGAAGCGCGCGTTGTAGTCTGCATTGAGCTGCTGCAGCTTCGCGAACTCCTCCGGCGTGCAGGCGGTCAGCCCTGCCTTCTGCTGTTCGTTCGTCGACTCGGCCGTCAGCTCGCCGGCCACGGCGGCCTTTCCGGCCAGCTCGGGGTGGGCGCGGATCAGGCCCAGCTGCTCATCGACGCTGGCTTCGCGCACCACGCGCGCCAGCGCCACCTTCAGCGCGGCGACTGTCTTGAACGGGCGGCAAGCCGCGGCGCGCTCGGCGATCCACGGCGAGTGTTCGTAGGTGCCGTCCAGCAGCGCGACGAAGTCGACAGCGCTGGCGGTGTTGAGGTGGTCGAGGGTCATCATTCCCACAGGAAGGCGGTCTTGGGGTCGAAGGGGTGCGTGGCCTGCCAGTGCCGCGCGATGTCCAGCCTGCGGCAGACCCACACGCGGTCATGCGCCTCGATGTGGTCGAGGAAGCGCTGCAGTGCGCGCAGGCGGCCCGGGCGGCCCAACAGCCGGCAGTGCATGCCGATGCTCATCATCTTCGGGCTCTCGGCCCCTTCGGCGTAGAGGACGTCGAAGCTGTCCTTCAGGTATTCAAAGAACGGCTCGCTGTGGCTGAAGCCCTGCGGCAGCGCGAAGCGCATGTCGTTGCAGTCCAGCGTGTAGGGCACGACGAGGTGCGGCGCCAGGTCGCCATTGGTCTTCTTCACCTGCAGCCAGAAGGGCAGGTCGTCGCCGTAGTAGTCGCTGTCGTAGGCAAAGCCGCCGAAGTCGGCGACGAGGCGGCGCGTGTTGGGGCTGTCGCGGCCGGTGTACCAGCCCAGGCCGTGCGGGTCGCGGCCCAGCGTCAGGCGCTTCAGCGACGCCATCGCTTGCGCCATGTGGGCGCGCTCGGTGTCCTCGTCCATGCCCTGGTAGTGGATCCAGCGCCAGCCGTGCGAGGCGATCTCGTGGTCCAGCTCGATGAAGGCCTGCGTCACGTCCAGGTGTCGCTCCAGCGCCATGCCCACGCCAAACACGGTCAGCGGCAGCGCGCGGCGCTCGAACTCTTTGAGCAGTCGCCACACGCCCACGCGCGAGCCGTACTCGTAGATGCCCTCCATGCTCAGGTGCCGGGCCGGGTAGCTGGCCGGATTGAACATCTCGGACAGGAACTGCTCGCTGCCGGCATCGCCATGCAGCACGGAGTTCTCGCCGCCCTCTTCGTAGTTCAGCACGAACTGCACGGCCACGCGGGCCTGGCCCGGCCATTGCGCATGCGGTGGGTTCTCGCCGTAGCAGACGAGGTCGCGGGGATAGCGGGCAGTGCTCATCCCTACACTTTGCATCAAGCCACCCCAGGCAAAAGACAACGGAGCGTCGATGGGCAAACTGACAACACATGTGCTGGACACCGCCAACGGCTGCCCGGCGGCGGGCATGGCCGTGCGGCTGTACCGTTTCGATGCGGATGGCCCCAAATGGCTGCGCAGCCTGCACCTCAACGGGGACGGCCGCGCCGACGGCCCGGTGCTGGAGGGCGCGGCCCTGACGGCCGGCCGCTACCGGCTGGTGTTCGAACTCGCGGCCTATTTCCGCGCGCGCGGCGACGAGCTGCCCGAGCCGGCCTTCCTGGACGAGGTGCCGCTGGACTTCGGCATCGCCGACGAGACCTCGCACTACCACGTGCCGCTGCTCGCGTCGCCGTGGAGCTATTCGACCTACCGTGGCAGCTGAAGCGCTGATCCTCGTCACCGTGGCCCGCACGTCGGGCAGCGTGCCCCGCGAAGTGGGCGCGTGGATGACGGTCACGGCCGGTGGCTTCACCGGCACCGTGGGCGGCGGGCATCTGGAGTTCGACGCCATCGCCCGCGCCCGGGCCGCGCTGGCCGGCGGCGCGCTGGACGATGAGGTCCGTTACCCGTTGGGCCCGGGCCTGGGGCAATGCTGCGGCGGCGTCGTGTGGCTGCGCTTCGAGCGCGTGGCCGTTGGCGAGGATCTGCAGGCCCGCCTGCCTGTCGAGCCGCTGCGGCCGCTGGCGCTGTTCGGCGCCGGCCATGTGGGCCATGCCATCGCCCGCATCGTGCGTGAGCTGCCGCTGGTGCTGCACTGGGTGGACAGCCGCGAGGATGCCTTCCCCGTCGAGTTGCCCCCGGCGCACTGGCGCCAGGAGGCCGTCGACCCCATTGCCGACGCCGTGGCCGACCTCGCGCCCGGCGCGGCCGTGCTGCTGATGAGCTACAGCCATGCCGAGGACTTCAACCTCGTCGTCGCCTGTCTGAAGCGCCAGCGCGAGCGCGGCGACCTGTCCTTCATCGGCCTCATTGGCAGCCGCACCAAATGGGCGAGCTTTCGTCAGCGGCTGGTGGCGCGGGGCTTCGGCGAGGCCGAATTGGCCCAGGTCGTCTGCCCCATCGGTGTGCCGGGCGTGGCGGGCAAGCAGCCCGCTGTGATTGCCGTTGCCGTGTTGGCGCAGGTGCTGGCCCTGCCCGGTTGACCGCTGGCTGAGCGAGTCACGAGGACGGCGCGACGGCTCGGGTGGTTGTCGGCCTGGGAGGGAACGAACGTGCTGACGAACGCCGCTGCGAACGATTTCAAACCGTGACGTAGTGCTTACGGAGCACGTGCGGCCGCGGCCGCACTTGATCTGGATCAACAAGAATCAAAGCCGTGAGTTCGCGTTGGGTAATCAGGCGCGGATCGATCACCCGGTGTCCAGTTACTTTGGTGAGTCAATCAGCATGAAAAAAGTTAGCACTCCTTCCTTTCTGGTCGTCGGCCTCTGCGCCGCACTGATGCCATTGGCCGCTTTGGCCAACGATCCCAAGGCCACCATCGCGGACCTGGATGCCCGCCTCGCCAAGCTGGGGGCGGCCAAGCTGGAAGGTACCGAGAAGGCCGGTGACAAGCAGGCGCCGGGGCTGTTCTTCGGCCCGCGCAAGCTGAACAACAACTACGACATCGTCGATGACATCAAGAAGAAGTCGGGCGCCACGGCCACCGTGTTCGTGAAGAGCGGCGATGATTTCGTGCGCATCTCCACCAATGTGCTGACGCCCGAGGGCAAGCGTGGCGTGGGCACCAGCCTGGCCCGTGCCAAGGCCTATGAAGCGGTGTCCAAGGGGCAGGCCTTCTGCGGCGACGTTGATGTGCTCGGCACGCCGTTCAACGCTTGCTACAACCCGATCAAGGACGACAAGGGTGCCGTGGTCGGCGTGACTTACGTCGGCTACAAGAAGAACTGATGTCGTCGCTGCGCTGGGGGGCGCGGGGCCTCCGTGAGCGGTTGGCCAGGTTGGCCACAGTTCAAAAGCTGGCGCTGGCCTTCGGCTGGCTGATTCTGCTCACGCTGGTCATCGGGCTGGGGGCCTTGTTCGCGCTCGGCCAGGTGCGGGACGCGTCCAGCGCGCTGGCGTCGCGCTGGTTGCCCAGTGCCGGGCATCTGGCGGCGGCGCGCGCTGCGTTGCTGGAACACCGCGAGTTCACGGTCCGGCACACGACAGCTGCCGATGCCGGCTACATGGACGAATACGAAGAGAAGCTGCGCGGCGCGAGGGAGGCGGTGCAGCAGGCCCTGCAGGCGCACCAAGCCCTCGTGATGCCGGGCGAGCACCAGGCGCTGCGCGCCACGTTCGACAAGCTGCTCAACGACTACCTGGATACCGTGGCCAAGGTCATCAGCCTGGACAAGTCGGGCAAGCAGGAGGACGGCAAGGAGATCAGCGAAGGCGCTGGCAAGTCGAGCTTTGACGACGCCATCGGTGCGCTGGACAAGATGGCCCAGGCCGCATTCGCGGCTGGCGAGGCGGCCGGGACGGCCTCCGACCAGGTCTATCAGCGGGTGTTCAAGATCGCGCTCGGCTTGCTGGCGCTGGCGGTGGGCACCGGCCTGCTGCTGGCGGTGTTGATTGCGCGCGGCCTGTCGCGTGACCTGGGGGGCGAGCCGCGCGAGGCGGCGGAGCTGCTGCAGCGCATCGCCAGCGGCGACCTGACGCACACCGTGCCGGTGCGGCCAGGCGATTCGCTCAGCCTGATGGCCAGCCTGGCCGGCATGCAGGAGCGCCTGATCGGCGTGGTGGATCAGGTGCGCCGGGGGGCTGACAGCGTGGCCACGGCCAGCCATGAAATCGCCTCGGGCAACATCGACCTGTCGCAACGCACCGAGATGCAGGCGGCCGCGCTGCAGCGCACCTCGGGGTCGATGGACCAACTGCGCGAGCAAGCCCTGGGCAGCGCCGACAACGCGCGTGACGCCAGCGGGGTGGCGAACGCGGCTTCGGGCATTGCGGCCCAGGGTGGCGAGGTCGTGGGCGGTGTGGTGTCCACCATGCGCGGCATCTCCCACAGCTCGGCCCGCATTGCGGAAATCACCGGGGTTATCGACGGCATCGCGTTCCAGACCAACATCCTGGCGCTGAACGCGGCCGTGGAGGCCGCCCGGGCCGGCGAGCAGGGCCGCGGCTTCGCCGTCGTGGCGGGCGAAGTGCGCAGTCTGGCTCAGCGCAGTGCGACGGCAGCGCGCGAGATCAAGCAGTTGATCACGGCCAGCGTGGAGCAGATTCAGCAAGGCTCCTCGCAGGTGGACCGCGCCGGGGCCACCATGCAGGAGGTGGTGGCTGCGATCCAGCGTGTGGATCGCATCGTTACCGAGATCGCCCAGACGGGCTCTCACCAAGCACAGCAGGTCAACGACATCGGCAAGGCCGTGCTCGAGATGGACCAGAGCACCCAGCAGAACGCCGCGCTCGTCGAGGAAAGCGCTGCAGCGGCCGAGAGCCTGCGCGCGCAGGCGCAGCAGCTGGTGCAGGCCGTGGCCTTCTTCCGGCTGGGTCGCTGAGCGGGCAGCCCGTCGCGGCGACGCGACGGGCGCTTGCATACACTCGCGCGCTGTCGCAGCGGTGTCGGGCGCCTGGCGTGCCTGAAGACGCGACCCTGGGGCCCCACAGCACCCGCCGTGGTGGGGCCATGGAGAGACGCGACTTGGAAACCTACCTGCTCGACTGGGCCAACCTGCTGCTGCGCTGGCTGCACGTCATCACCGTCATCGCCTGGATCGGCGCCTCGTTCTACTTCGTCTGGCTGGACAACCACCTCGTCAAGCCGACAGCCGACGACCTGAAGGCCAAGGGCGTGGGCGGCGAGTTGTGGGCCGTGCATGGCGGTGGCTTCTACAACCCGCAGAAGTACCTGGTGGCGCCGGTCAACCTGCCCAAGGACCTGCACTGGTTCTATTGGGAGAGCTACTGGACGTGGATGAGCGGCTTCGCGCTGTTCGTCGTGCTCTACCTGTTCAACGCCAGCCAGATGCTGATCGACCCGCGCGTGTACGCCTGGGGCGCGCCGTGGCAGGCCGTGTGCGCGGCGCTGGGCTTCCTTGTCGTCGGCACGGCGGTGTACGACATCGCCTGCGTGACGCTGGGCCGCACGCGCGACGGCAACATCGGCAACGATGGCCGCGTGCTGGCGGTCGTCGCGCTGTTCATCGTGTTCGCCAGCTGGCTGGCCTGCCAGCTGTTTGCCGGCCGGGCGGCCTTCCTCATCGTGGGCGCGACGCTAGCGACGCTGATGACGGCCAACGTGGCGCACTGGATCATCCCGGGCCAGAAGAAGGTCATCGCGCAGATGCGCGCCGGCCAGGCGCCCGACCCGATTCACGGCCAGCGCGGCAAGGAGCGCAGCGTGCACAACACCTGGTTCGGCCTGCCGGTGCTGATCGCGATGCTCAGCAACCACTACGGCATGCTGCACCAGCACCCGCACAACTGGGCCGTGCTGTGCGTGTTGATGGCCGCAGGCGTGGCCATCCGACTGTTCTTCGTGAAGCGCCACAAGGGCGTCAACAGCTGGGGCGCCATCGTGCTGGCGCTGGCGCTGCTGGCCGCGTTGGTGGTGGGGATGGCGCCCCGGCCGCAGCCGGCCGCCGCTGCGGCGCCCACGCCGGTCACACTCGCCCAGGTGCAGGCCATTGCCGCACAGCGCTGCCTGGCCTGCCACAGCGGCGAGGCGGCGCAGAAGGGCGTGCGGCTGGACTCCGCCGAAGCGCTGCTCGCCCACCGGGCCGCCATCTACCAGCAGGTGCAGGTGCAGCGCCTGATGCCGCTGAACAACGCCACCGGCATGACCGACGAGGAGCGTGCGCTGATGGGCCGGTGGGCCAAGCCATGACGCCCGACCCGCGCGCGCTGCTGCGCCAGCTCTACGCCGCCGCCGTGGCCCGCGCACTGCCCGGGCAGATGCTGGCGGCCCAGCTGCCGCCGCCTCCGCTGGGGCGTACCGTGGTGCTGGGCGCCGGCAAGGCCGGCGGCGCGATGCTGCAGGCGCTGGAGGCCGCCTGGCCGGCTGAGGCGCCCTTGTCGGGCCTGGTGATCACGCGCTACGGCCATGTGCCGCCGGGCTGGCGGCCGCGCCGCGTGGAGCTCGTCGAGGCGGCGCACCCCGTGCCGGATGCCGCCGGCCAGGCAGCCACGGCCCGGCTGTTGGCGCTGACGCAGGGGCTGACGGCCGACGACCTCGTCATCTGCCTGATCTCCGGCGGCGGTTCGGCGTTGCTCAGCCAGCCCGCAGCCGGGCTGACGCTGGCGGACAAGCAGGCCGTCAACCGCGCGCTGCTGCTGAGCGGCGCGGGCATTGCCGAGATGAACTGCGTGCGCAAGCATCTGTCCGCCATCAAGGGCGGCCGGCTCGCGGCGGCCTGCGCGCCGGCCCGCGTGCTGACGCTGGCCATCAGCGATGTGCCGGGCGACGACCCGGCCGTCATCGCCTCCGGCCCCACGGTGGCCGACGCCAGCACCTGCGCCGACGCACTGGCCATCTGTCGCCGCTATCGCATCCACCTGCCCGAGGCCGCGCGCCTGGGGCTGGAGCAGGGCGCGTTCGAGACCCCCAAGCCCGGCGACCCGCGCCTGGACGGCCACGCGCTGACGATGCTGGCCACGCCGCAACTGAGCCTGGAGGCGGCCGCCGCGCTGGCGTGCGAGCACGGACTGGCGGCCCACATCCTCAGCGACGACATCGAGGGCGAGTCCCGCGTCGTCGGCGGCGTGCATGCCGCGCTGGCGCGGGCCGTGGCGCGGCGCGGCCAGCCGTTCGCGGCGCCCTGCGTGATCCTGTCCGGCGGCGAGACCACGGTCACCGTCGACCCCGCACGGCCCGCCGGTCGCGGTGGCCGCGCCACCGAGTTTCTGCTCGGCTGTGCGCTCGCGCTGCAGGGCGAGCCGCGCGTGTGGGCGCTGGCGGCCGACACCGATGGCATCGACGGCGTGGGCCCGCATGCCGGCGCGCTGCTCACGCCCAGCAGCCTGGCCCGCGCCCGCGCGCTGGGGCTGAACCCGCAGGCGCTGCTGGACGCCCACGACAGCGCCGGCTTCTTCGCGCCGCTGGGCGACCTGCTGGACGTGGGCCCGAGCTTCACCAACGTGAACGACTTCCGCGCGCTGCTGGTGCTCTAGGAGGCTGTCGGGCTTTAGGCCTGCAACTCGCCTCGGCCCTGCGGGCTGGGCCTGCAAGGCCCAAGGCCCGACAGCCTCCTAGGGTTTGCATGTGCTGCAGCTTTCCGGGTCAGCGTGACCTATTGCCGTCGCGCCGGCCAGCCCGCAGACCTAGACTGAGCCGCACTTTCTTCCGATCCAGGAGCCCGCGATGACCGCCGCCGTCGAGCATTTCTTCGCCAAAGCCAACGCCCTGCCCACGATGCCCGAAGTGGCCTCGCGCTTGCTCAGGAGCTTCGACGACGACAACGTCGGCCTGCCCCAGATCGCGGCGCTCATCGAGAAAGACCCGGCGCTCACCGCCAAGGTGCTGCGCCTGGCCAACTCTGCGCACTACAGCCCCTCGCGCCAGATCGGCAGCGTCATGGACGCCGCCCATGCGCTGGGCCTGGAGACGCTGCGCAACCTCAGCATGGCGGCCTGTCTGAGCGGCACCTTCCCGAAGGTGCAGGGCCTGGATCGCACCCGGTTCTGGCGCCACAGCGTGGCCACCGCCAACTACTCGCGCATCCTGGCGCGCATGCTGGGCACCGACAGCGCTACCACCGACACCGCCTACCTCGCCGGCCTGATGCTGCGCACGGGCCAGCTGCTGATGGCCGCCGACTCGCCCGAGCAGGTGCAGGACGTGGAGGACCACGCCGCCGAGCCGGGCAGCCGCTTCTCGCTGGAGGAGCACCGCTTCGGCTGCACGCACGCCGACGTGACGGCGTCGCTGGCTTCGCGCTGGCACTTCCCCGACCGGCTGGTGGAGGCCTTCAAGGACGCCAGCACGCCGCTGGAGATCCGCCCCTTCTCGCTGATCGCCGGCGTGCTGCATGTGGCCGAGGTGCTGGCCGATGCCGCTGAGCATCAGGACGAGCCGGTGCACGCGCTGGAGGTGGCCGTGCCCGATCTCATCGAGCACCTGCACCTGGACCTGGACATGCTGGCCGTCAAGGTGGCCGCCGCCGGTGATCCGGCGGCCGAGGTGGAGCAGATGCTGCACTGACGGCCCGGGAGGGGGCTCGCCCCCGGCGCGCTATAGGCAGCCGGCCTCGGGCGCCGCGCCCGGGGCGCCGTAGCTGAAACGCGCCCAGCGCAGCGGCACCGCCGCCGGCTGCAGCACGAAGGCATGCTGGAAGCTCGTCTCGCACAGTTCGGGCAGCTTCGGCCCGCCCAGTGCGGCGAGCAGCGGCGTGACCGTGTTGCTGTGGCCCACCACCAGCACCGCGCCGGTCTGGGCGCGCACCGCGTCGGCCACGGCCTGCACGTGGCCGGGCATGTCGCCAGGCCGGGTTTCGATGACCTGCGGCTGCAGGCCCAGGGCCTGGGCCAGCGGCGCTGCCGTGGCGCTGGTGCGCTGGTATTGCGTCGTCACGACGGCGTTGACGCGCAGCCCCGCCAGCGACTGGGCCAGCGCCTGCGCGCGCAGCTCGCCGGCGGGCGACAGCGCCGGGTCGTTGCCGCCCTCGGCGGCCTTCTCGGCATGGCGCACGACGATGACGAGATCGGGCAGGGCCCGCGCGGGCAAGGCCAGCGACGTTGCCAGCAGGCAGGCTGCCGACAGGAAAGACAGGCGCTTCATCGCATCTCCTGAAGCCCGGCAACCGGGGTGGCGAACATTCTCTGCGGAGTCGGCCAGTTACCATCCCGGCCCCATGCAGTCTGCCATCGCCCCGCCCCATGCCGTCGCCGTTTGAACTCCAGGTCGGCTGGCGCTACGTGCGCGCCGGCCGCGGCGGGCGGCGCAACGCCTTCATCAGCTTCATCTCCGGCGCCTCGATGGTGGGCATCGCGCTGGGCGTGATGGCGCTCATCGTCGTGCTGTCGGTCATGAACGGCTTCCAGAAGGAAGTACGCGACCGCATGCTCAACGTCATCGCGCACGTCGAGCTGCTGAACTATTCCGGCCAGGCGCTGCCCGACTGGCATGCCACCGCCGCGAAGGCGCGCGAGAACCCGGCCATCGTCGGCGCGGCGCCCTTCATCGCCAACCAGAGCCTGATCGCCCGCGGCGAGGACATGCGCGGCACCGTTATCCGCGGCATCTCGCCGGCTGAGGAGGCCACTGTCACCGGCCTGGGTGCGCAGCTCAAGGACACCTACGCCAGGCTCGTCCCCGGCGCCTGGAACATCGTGCTGGGCGCCGAGCTGGCCCGCCAGCTGAACGTGGGCGAGGGCGACAAGATCACCGTCGTCGCGCCCGGCGGCCAGGTCACGCCGGCCGGCGTCGTGCCGCGGCTGAAGAGCTTCAACATCGTGGGCGTCTTCCACTCCGGCCACTACGAGTACGACGCGGGCCTGGCGCTGGTGCACGTGGACGACGCGGCCAAGCTGTTCCGTACCGAAGGCCCCACGGGCGTGCAGCTGAAGCTGCGCGACGTGCACGACGCCCGCCGCGTGGCCGCCGAGCTGGCCGGGCAGATGGGCCCGGAGACCCTCGTGCGCGACTGGACCCGCTCCAACGCGACCTGGTTCGACGCCGTGCAGATCGAGAAACGCATGATGAGCATCGTGCTGACGCTGATCGTCGCCGTCGCGGCCTTCAACCTCGTGTCTACGCTGGTGATGACGGTGACCGACAAGCAAAGCGACATCGCCATCCTGCGCACCCTGGGCGCCAGCCCGCGCTCGGTGATGGGCATCTTCATCGTGCAGGGCGCCGCATCCGGGATCATCGGCACGCTGGCCGGCGTGGTGCTGGGGCTGCTGATCGCCTTCAACATCGACGTCATCGTGCCCGCCATCGAACACCTGCTGAACGTCAGCTTCCTGCCGGGCAGCATCTACCTGATCAGCCAAATGCCCAGCGACCCGCAGAGCGGCGACATCGTCCCCATCGCCATCGGCTCGCTGAGCCTGGCCTTCCTCGCCACGCTCTACCCGAGCTGGCGCGCCAGCCGCGTGCAGCCGGCGGAGGCGCTGCGCTATGAGTGATGCCGTGATCCAGGCCACCGGCCTGACCCGCCGCTTCAAGGAAGGCGAGCTGGACGTGACCGTGCTGCGCGGCGTGGACTTGACGGTGCGCCGTGGTGAGACCGTGGCCATCATCGGCGCGTCGGGCTCCGGCAAGTCCACGCTGTTGCACCTGCTGGGCGGGCTGGATCAGCCCACCACCGGCGGCGTGACGCTGATGGGCACGTCCTTCGCTTCCATGGCCGAAGCCGAGCGCGGCCGCTGGCGCAACCAGCACCTGGGCTTCGTCTACCAGTTCCACCACCTGCTGCCCGAGTTCTCGGCGCTGGACAACGTGGCTATGCCGCTGCGCATCCGCCGCCAGACCCCGGCGCAGGCGCGCCAGGTGGCCGCCGAGATGCTGGCCCGCGTGGGCCTGAAAGACCGCGTGCAGCACCGCCCGGCGGAGCTCTCCGGCGGCGAGCGCCAGCGTGTGGCCATCGCCCGAGCGCTCGTCACGCGCCCGGCCTGCGTGCTGGCCGATGAGCCCACCGGCAACCTCGACCGCGACACCGCCGACGCCGTGTTCGCACTGATGTTGGAGCGCGCCCGCGAACAGGGCACTGCCTTCGTCCTCGTCACCCACGACCGCGACCTCGCGGCACGCTGCGACCGGCAGCTGCACCTGGTCAAGGGCCAATTTCAGTCATGACCGCTCCACGTTTCGTTCTCAAGCTCTCCTGCCCCGACCGCGCCGGCATCGTGCACGCCGTCACCGGCGTTCTGCTGCAGCAGGGCGGCAACATCATCACGTCGCACCAGCACGGCGATGCGGATCACCAGCGCTTCTTCATGCGCATCGAGTTCGAGGCCACCGCCGAAGAAGCAGCCCTGCAGGCCGCCTTCGCGCCGCTGGCCAGCGAGTTCGGCATGGACTGGGAGCTCGTCGCCCGCGCCCGCAAGACGCGCGTGCTGCTGCTGGTGTCCAAGCTGGGCCACTGCCTGAACGACCTGCTGTTCCGCGTGCAGACGGGGCACCTGCCCATCGAGATCCCGGCCATCGTGTCCAACCACCGCGACTTCTACCAGCTCGCGGCGTCGCACAACATTCCGTTCCATCACTTCCCGCTGCTGGGCGCCACGGACGCGCAGAAGGCCGCGCAGGAAGACAAGATTCGCGACGTGATGGCCGAGAACCAGATCGACCTCGTCGTGCTGGCGCGCTACATGCAGATCCTGTCGCCCGCGCTCTGCCGCGACCTGTCGGGCCGCGCGATCAACATCCACCACAGCTTCCTGCCCAGCTTCAAGGGCGCCAAGCCTTATCACCAGGCCTACGAGCGGGGCGTGAAGCTGATCGGCGCCACCGCTCACTACGTGACCAGCGACCTCGACGAGGGCCCGATCATCGAGCAGGAGGTTGCCCGTATCGACCACAGCATGCCGCCCGAGCAGCTCGTCGGCATCGGCCGCGACATGGAATGCGTGGCGCTGGCGCGGGCCATCCAGTGGCATGCGGAGCACCGCGTGCTGCTGAACGGCAACCGGACGGTTGTCTTCCGATAGTTCAGTGAGACGCCGCCTCGTTCTGCTCAGCCTGCTGCTGGCAGCGGTCGCGGCGGCGTACCCGGCGTGGTGCTCGGTGCAACAGGATCGCTGCTTGGACGCAGGCGGGCGCTGGCTGGCGGAACGGCGCACCTGCGAGTTCTAGCCATGTGGATCGACACCCACTGCCACCTCGACGCGGCCGAGTTCGACGCTGATCGAGACGCCGTCGTCGGGCGCGCCCGGGCTGCGGGCGTCTCGCACATCGTCATCCCCGCCGTCGTGGCCAACAACCTGGCGCGCGTGCGCGAGCTGGCGCATCAGCACGACTTCAGTTACGCGCTGGGCATCCATCCGCTGTACGTGATGAACGCCGGCCCCGGCGACCTGGACCGCGTGGCCGAGGCGCTGCAGCAGCACCGGGACGACCCGCGGCTGGTGGCCGTTGGCGAGATCGGGCTGGACTACTTCGTCGACGGCATCGACCCCGACACCCAGCAGCATTTCTACGTCGAGCAGCTCAAGCTCGCCAAGCGTGCCGGCCTGCCGGTGCTGCTGCATGTGCGGCGCAGCGCCGACAAGCTGCTGGCCGGCCTGCGCCGCGTGGGGTTCACGCACGGCGGCATCGCCCATGCGTTCAACGGCAGCGAGCAACAGGCGCAGGCCTTCATCGACCTCGGGTTCAAGCTGGGCTTCGGCGGCACGCTGACCTTCGAGCGCTCGTTGCAGATCCGCCGCATCGCGGCGACGGTGCCCGAGACGGCGCTGGTCATGGAGACCGACGCGCCGGACATCCCGCCGCAGTGGCTCTACCGGACGGCCGCCGAGCGCCACGCGTCTGCGGGTCAGGGGCGCAACGAGCCGGCGGAGTTGCCGCGCATGGCGCAGAGTCTGGCGGCACTGCGCGGCTGGACGCTGGCGCATACCGCGGTGACCACGACCGCCAACGCCTTCGCGGCACTGCCGCGACTGGCGTCACTGGCTGCCGCCTGACGGCTGAACGCCGTCAAGGCACCAAGGGCAGCACGCTGTTCAGGCGCACGGACCCGGTGATCGGCGTGTAGTCGCCGACGCCGCGAACGACGAAATCGAGCGCCAGCTTCGTGACGGTGCCCGAGGCGTCGGTCTCCAGCTCCCGCACGGTGAAGTCGCTGCCCCACGGCATGAAACCGATCTGGCGCATGTCGAATTCGAGCAGTGGCACGCCGTCGGGCTTGCCGGCCGCGGCGGGGCTCCAGGCATTGGTGTACTGGCCCGGTCGCAGCGCGCTGCCATCGGCGCTGCGCAGCCGCAGCGACCAGTCGGGGTACTGGGACGCAGGGCCGGCGCGGTCCGAATACTGGAGGGTCAGGCTGTCAACGCTGCTTCGAGCGACCTGCAGCTGGCCGACCGCCGGGCCGCCCCAGATGAACTGCTCCGGCAGCGTGAAATTCGTCGGCTTGACATGGATGAGGCTGGACCAGGCCAGGGCGGTGTCATGCACGGTGCGGATGACGATGTCCGCGCTCTCGCTGGTGCCGTCGGCCAGCGCCATCGTCAGGCGCAGCGTCGCCGAGCCGATGCCGGCAGCGCCGGCGCCGAGTGCGATGTCGGTCTCGGCGGCCGTGGGGGCCGCGATGACCACCGGCTGGCCTGACACCTGCGTCCAGCGGTAGGTCACCGCTGGCGCGCCTGCGGGCTGCGCGAACGTGCCGACCCGGGTGTTCTGCGTGGCACTCAGGTATTGCGGCAGCTTGTAGAAAGCCGGCCTCGGATTGAGGTAATCCAGCGTCTGGAAACCGCCGACGACACCCTTGTAGAGGTCCAGCGTGCCCCCGGTGGTGGCGCGCAGCAGCTGGCCCTGCGCCGAGGGCGCGCCGGTGTCCAGCAGCAGTTCGTACTGGCGGGAATAGCGCAGCGGCTGGGCGGGCTTGATCAGCACCAGCGCGCCCAGGGTCTGCACCGTGACGGGCACTTCCTGCGGTGTGCCCGTGCCGCCGGGCAGCGGGCCTTTGTCCATCAGCCGCCAGGTCCAGCCGGTGCTGCCCACGGGCGGCCGCGTGAACTGGAGGCGCAACGTGTCCTGGACAGCGACCGTGGTGGACGCCCGGAAGGGCGCGCGCAGCGAGAGTTCGTTGGGGTCCAGCGCATAGGTGTTGCCTCGTCCGCCGGCGGTGTAGTCCGCGAAGAAATAGCCGGAGATCAGCCCGGCGTCCGTCCAGCGGGCATCACCGGACATGTCCAGAACGCCATCGCCGCCGAAGTCCACCTTGACGCCGATCTCCGGGCTCGTGCCGCCGGTGCTGATGACGTCGATGCGCACCTCGTCCTTGGCGGCGCCCTGCATCAGCAGCCAGCCCTGGCCTGGCCGCGCCTCGGGCAGCGTATCCAGCCACGAAGAAATGCCCACGGGCGTGCTGACATCGAAGCTGCCGCCGAGCTCCGGCGACGCGTAGCGCATGCGCAGGTCCAGGTAGGAGCGGGCCTCGTCCCAGTGCTGGCGCTTTTCCATCTTGAATGCGCTCACCCGGTCGCCGGCAATGGACATCCAGGGGATGTCGAACAGCACCTCGTCGCTGGCGCCGTCGCCCAGCGTGAGCGTTGTGCGCGTGTCGCTGGGGCTCCAGGCCAGGCGCATCGTGCCGGACATGCGGAAGTCGGTCGTCTTGTCGCCCACCGTCGCGGAGACGCCCATGCCCGGCAGCGCGACCGTTACCACCGCGACGAAGCCGCCGGAGCCATCGACGCTGTTGATCTTCACGCTGGCTGTACCGTCCACCATGCGGGCCAGTGGTTCGCGGTGGCAGCCGGCGAACTGCATCGTGATCACATCGCCGGCGCTGACGGCGCCGCTGCCGTCGTTGTCCTGGAATGTGCGGTTCCAGGTACCGGTGCCGCCCTGGCAGCTGCCAGAGTCCGCGACCTTCTTGCGCTGCATGGTCGCCACCACGTCGTCGCTGAGCGCGTTGCCCAGCCGCATCAGGCCTTCGGTCGCCCAGAGCGGATAGCCCGCCACTCGGCCGGCGTTGCTGGCATTGAACTTCAGCGTGGCACCGGTGGCGCCCGGGTTGCTGCCGGCGCCCGGGCTGGTGCCCGTGCTTGGAGGCGGTGTGGGCGCGGTGCCCGGGCCATCACTGCCGCCACCACCGCCGCCGCCGCATCCGGCCATCGCCAACGCCATGGCTGCCGATCCCAGCCCCGCCCATTTCCACATGCCTGCTCCCTGCGCGTCTCTTTTGTTCACGCATTGTGGCGGTAGGAATCTGCCGGCTGCGGGCGGTGTGGACTCAATCGAAATCCAGCGTCAACGCCACGCGGTCGCCCACGCGCAGCGTGCCGGCGCCGCTGCCGCGCGCATAGATGCCGAACTGCACCGGCATACCCGGCGCGCGTTCGGCGCTGAGCCGCACCAGCGCATCCATCGCGGGCGGCTGCGGCTCGGCGGTGGCCGGGTCCACGGTGGGCATCACGCAGCGCACGCAGACGTTCGTGCGGTCCAGCGTCAGCGCGCCGATGCGGGCCTGGGTCATCAGGTCCTCGATGAACGGTGGCAGGTCGCCATCGTCGGCGGCGGTCAGCACGATGTTGGGCCGTGCGCGTTGCGCCGCGCCGGCCAGGGGCTGGGTCGTGGCGTCGCGCCAGGCTTGCAGCGATGCGTCGCCCACCAGGTGCAGCGCGTTCAGCAGGGGCCGGCGCTGCGCCTCGTGGCTCAGGCGCACCAGGCGCAGCCGCTCGCCGGTAGCTGCACGCAGCAACGCGGCGGCGGCCTCGCCGGCGTCCCAGGCCTGGATCTGGTCGAAGCCCTTGATGCTGTCGTTCCACGCGTTGACGGTGACGGCGTCGCCGCCCTGTGCGGGCAGCGTCAGCGCGTGGCCGTCGGCCCGCAGCGTGAGACCGCCATCGCCCAGCGATGCGCTGACCCACGCCAGCTGCGGGAAGGCGCCCATCCACGTCAGCTCGGCGTCGGCGTTGCCGATGCCCCAGCCGCGGTCGCCCACGGGCCAGCCCTCGGCGTCGAGCGCCAGCGTGTCAACGGCTTCGCCGGCGCAGGATTTGACGGGGTAGCGCCAGAGGCTGGCGATGCGGGCGGTCAGGTCGGATATCAGCGGTTCCGCGGTGTGATCGGGGTCTCGGGCACCGGGTAGCCGGCGGCACCGAACGTCGCGACGACCGCCTTGTGCGTGTCGAAGTAGACCTGCCAGTAGTGGTCGGTGTGGCAGTAGGGGCGCACGCACAGCAGCGGGCCTTCGGGCGTGAACTGCAGGATCTCGATGTCGGGCGCGGGCGAGCTCATGACGTTGGGGATCGCGGCGATGGCCGGCCGCAGCCGGGCGATGGCGTCCAGCGGGTCCACCGAGTTGGCGACCTTGGCGACGCAGTCGACGCGGCGGTGCGGCAGCGTCGAGAAGTTCTGGATGGCGCCACCGAACACCGTGTTGTTGCCGACGATGGTGTGCACGTTGTCCGGGCTGGTGATCGTCGTGCCGAACAGGCCGATCTCGGTGACGGTGCCGCTCACGCCGCCGGCCTGTACGAAGTCGCCCACCTTGAACGGCCGCAGCACCTGCATGAAGACGCCGGCGGCGAAGTGGGTCAGCAGCCCGCCCCAGGCGGTGCCGATGGCCAGGCCCGCGCCGGCCAGCAGCGCCGCGAACGACGTCGTCTTGACGCCGAAGATGTCCAGGATGGACAGGATCAGCACGAGGTTCAGCAGCACGCTGAGGATGGAGCGCAGGTAGGTGACCAGCGTCGAGTCGATGTGCTTGCCGCGCAGCAGCGCCGCCGAGAACAGCCGCAGCGCCAGTGAGATGAGCCACCGGCCCACGACCCAGGCGGCGATGGCCGCCAGCACCTTGAGGCCGAAGTCGGCGCCCTGCGTGCTGAGAAACTGCCAGATGGCTTCGGTGTTCATCATTCCAAGTACTCCCGTTGAAATCCTCCACATCCTCTCAGCCGCCGGCCCCCGGTGCCAACCCCGCAAACCCCGAGCCTGAGCGGCGCCTCGTCGGCCTGGCGCCGGTGTTCGACGCGCGGGCGCGGCTGCTGGTGCTGGGCAGCTTCCCCGGCGCGGCATCGCTGCAGGCCGCGCAGTACTACGCCCATCCGCGCAACGCGTTCTGGCCGGTCATGGCGGCGCTGACGGGCGAGGCCGGCCTGGCCGGGCGCCCCTACGCCGAGCGGCTGCAGGTGTTGCGCGGGCACCGCATCGCGCTGTGGGACGCCGTGGCCGCCTGCCGCCGCGAGGGCAGCCTGGACACGGCCATCCAGGCCGCCGAACCCAGCGACCTGCGCGAGCTGCTGGCGCGGCTGCCGGCGCTGCGCGCCATCGCCTGCAACGGCGCGCTGGCGCACAAGCAGACGCTGCTGGCGCTGGGCGCGCCGGATCTGCCGGTGCTGCGCCTGCCGTCCACCAGCCCGGCCCATGCCGGCCAGAGCCTGCCGGCGAAGATCGCCGCCTGGCTGGCCGCCGTGCAGCTTTACCTGTCGTAGCAAGATCCCCGAGGGCCGTGCCTGCCGCCTTGGCCTAGGATGCGCCGCCAATGAAATCCAAGACACCGACCTGGGGCCCCGCCACGCTGAGCGAGTTCGACGGCGTGCGTTTCCTGCACCTGGACTCGATCTGGGTGCAGGGCGCGATGCGCATCCGCAAGCCCGACCAGCTGGAACTCGAATACATCCAGCGCATGTGCGCCTGGATGCTGTGGCGCGACGAGGCGTCGCTGGGCGAGGGCCACGCCGTGCAGCTGGGCCTGGGTGCCGCGGCGCTGACGCGCTTCTGCCACGGTCAGCTCAAGATGCGCACGACGGCCGTGGAGATCAACCCCGAGGTCATCGCCGCCTGCCGGCAGTGGTTCCGCCTGCCGGCCAACGACGCGCGGCTGAATGTCGTCAACGCGGACGCCGGCCGCTGGGTCGCCGACGCGGCCCACCTGCAGACGGTCGACGTGCTCAACGTGGACCTGTACGACCACGACGCCGCGTCGCCGGTGCTGGACGACGAGGCCTTCTACGCCGCCTGCCGCAGCGTGCTGGCGGATGGCGGGCTGATGACGGTGAACCTGTTCGGCCGCAGCGCCAGCTTCGCGCGCAGCGCGCAGCGCATCGCGCGCGCTTTCGGCTCCAGCCAAGTCTGGAGCCTGGCGCCGACGAAGGAGGGCAACACGGTCGTCGTCGCCGCCCGTGGCGTGACGGTGCCGGAACGCGAGGTGCTGGAGCAGCGCGCGGCTACCATCGAATCGCGCTTCAAGCTGCCGGCCCGCAAGTGGCTGCGCCTGGTGCGGCCGCTGCCCATGAGCATCATCCAAGCGCTTTGACGACCGAAACGATGACTCCCAAGCCGAAACCCGCTGCTGCCCCGTCGTCCGCCAAGCCCGAAGGCCGCCTGGAATGGCGCCAGTTGCTGAAGTGGCTGCTGCGCGACGGCCTCATCGACGAGACGCAGTCGCAGCGCACGGAGCAGCGCTTCGCGGCGGGTGACAGTTCGCTGCACCCGCTGGTGCGGCTGGGGCATGCCAGCCTGGTGCACCTGGCCACGGGCAAGCCGCTGGACGTGGATGCGCTGTCCGAGTGGCTGGCCACGCGCGTGGGCATGCCCTACCTGCGCATCGACCCGCTGAAGGTCGACGTGGGCCGTGTCGGCGACGTGATGTCCATCGGCTACGCCGAGGCCAAGCGCTGCCTGCCGGTGCAGTTCGGCGTCAACGACGTGACCATCGCGACCTCCGAGCCCTTCGACACCGGCTGGGTGGCGCAGATCGAGTCGCATGTGCGCAAGCCCATCAAGCTGGTCATCTCCAACCCGCTGGACATCGCGCGTTACACGACCGAGTTCTTCACGCTGGCCCGTTCGGTGCGGCAGGCCGCCAAGGCTGGCGAGCAGAGCCAGGTGGCCAGCTTCGAGCAGCTCGTCGAGCTGGGCAAGAGCAACAAGCAGCTGGACGCCAACGACCAGGGCGTCGTGCAGGTGGTGGACTGGCTGTGGCAATACGCCTTCGACCAGCGCGCGAGCGACATCCACCTGGAGCCGCGCCGCGACATGGGCGTCATCCGCTTCCGCATCGACGGCGTGCTGCACACGGTCTACCAGCTGCCGCCCACCGTCATGGCGGCCATGACCTCACGCATCAAGCTGCTGGGCCGCATGGACGTCGTCGAGAAGCGCCGCCCGCTGGACGGTCGCATCAAGACACGCAACCCGGGCGGCGACGAAGTCGAAATGCGGCTGTCGACGCTGCCCACCGCCTTCGGCGAGAAGATGGTCATGCGCATCTTCGACCCCGACACGGTGGTCAAGGACCTGGCCTCGCTCGGCTTCGGCCAGCACGACTCCGAGCGCTGGGAGGGGCTGGTCAAGCAGCCCCACGGCATCATCCTCGTGACCGGCCCGACGGGCTCCGGCAAGACGACGACGCTGTACTCGACGCTGAAGCGCCTGGCCACCGACGAGGTCAACGTCACGACCATCGAAGACCCGATCGAGATGATCGAGCCGGCCTTCAACCAGACCCAGGTGCAGAACGTGCTGGACTTCGGCTTCGCCGAGGGGCTGCGCGCGCTGATGCGGCAGGACCCGGACATCATCATGGTCGGTGAAATCCGCGACCTGGAGACGGCCGAGATGGCCATCCAGGCGGCGCTGACGGGTCACCTCGTGTTCAGTACGCTGCACACCAACGATTCGGTGTCGGCCATCACGCGGCTGCTGGACCTGGGCGTGCCCAGCTACCTGCTCAGCGCCACCATCATCGGCGTGCTGGCCCAGCGGCTGGTGCGTACGCTGTGCCCGCATTGCAAGCAGCCCGATCCCACCGTCACGCGTGAGAGCCTGAACGAGCTGGTCAAGCACTGGCGCCTCGGTGGCGGCGTGAAGCCCTACAAGCCGGTGGGCTGTCTGGAATGCCGCAACACCGGCTTCCGCGGTCGCGCCGGGCTGTACGAGCTGCTGACGGTGACCGAGGGCGTCAAGTCCACGCTGGCCGATCTCGGTGCGCTGCGCCGGCAGGCCGTGCAGGAGGGACTGCGGCCCCTGCGACTGGCGGGCGCGATGAAGGTTGCCGAGGGCGTGACGACCGTCGAGGAAGTGCTGCGCAGCACGCCCGCGTGGGAAGGCTGACGCCCGCTGAGGCGGGGTGGCCTGATTACGTGTAATCCACAGCGCCGCGCACAAGCTCGGCTGACAGAATTCCCCGACAACAGAACGCGCCCCTGCGCGTTGGAGACAACAAACAATGAAGATCAAGAGCCAGCGCGACTTCTGGTCCGGGCTGATGTTCCTTGGCACAGGCGTTGCCTTTGCCTGGGGCGCGACGGAATACTCCTTTGGCACATCGGCCCGCCCCGGGCCGGGCTATTTCCCCTTCGGGCTCGGCATTCTGCTGGCCCTGATGGGCGGCCTGGTGCTGTTCAAGGCATTGACACTGGAATCCGAGGGCGGCGATCCTATCGGTGACATTGCCTGGCGGCCGCTGCTGGTCATCATCCTGGCCATCGTCGTGTTCGGCCTCGCCCTGCCGCGACTGGGGCTGGCCATCACGCTGCCCATCACGATCCTGCTGTCATCGCTGGCGGGCCGTGAGTTCCAACTGCGTGACGTGCTGCTCAGCAGCGTCGTGCTGACCGTGGGCAGTTGGGCCCTGTTCATCGTGGGCCTGAAGCTGACCATTCCGCTCTGGCCCGTTTTCATCACCGGCTGAGGCGCACGACATGGATTTGCTGAACAACCTCGCCCTCGGCTTCAGTACCGCACTGACGCTGCAGAACCTGCTTTACGCCTTCTTCGGCACCGTGCTGGGGACGCTGATCGGCGTGCTGCCCGGCCTCGGCCCCGTCGCCACCATCGCGATGCTGCTGCCGTCCATCTACGCGCTGGATGCCACGCCGGCGCTCATCATGCTGGCCGGCATCTACTACGGCGCCCAGTACGGGGGGTCGACCACGGCCATCCTGATCAATGTGCCGGGTGAATCCAGCTCCGTCGTGACGGCGATCGACGGCTACCAGATGGCACGTCGCGGCCGCGCAGGTTCCGCGCTCGCGGCCGCGGGCCTGGGCAGCTTCTTCGCTGGCTGTGTGGGCACCATCATCATTGCAGCCTTCGCGCCGCCGCTGACCGAGCTGGCTTTCCAGTTCGGGTCGGCCGAGTACTTCTCGCTGATGGTGCTGGGGCTGGTGGGCGCTGTGGTGCTGGCCTCTGGCTCGCTGGTGAAGGCCATTGCGATGATCGTGCTGGGCTTGCTGCTCGGACAGATCAACACCGACGTCATCACCGGCACGGCGCGCTTCTCGTTCGACATCCCGGAGCTGACGGACGGCATCGGCTTCGTCGTCATCGCCATGGGTGTTTTCGGCTTCGGCGAGATCATCGCGAACCTGGGCCAGCCGGCGGAGCAGCGCGAGGTGTTCACCAAGGAGGTCAAGGGTCTGTGGCCCACCAAGGAAGACTTCCAGGACGCCTGGCCGTCCGTGCTGCGCGGCACCGCCCTCGGCTCCGTGCTGGGTGTGCTGCCCGGCGGTGGCGCCCTGCTCGCGGCGTTTGCTGCGTACACGCTGGAAAAGAAGATCAACCGCAACCCCCGCGTGCCGTTCGGCAAGGGCGCGATCCAGGGTGTCGCCGGTCCGGAGAGTGCCAACAACGCCGGCGCCCAGACCAGCTTCATCCCGATGCTGACGCTTGGCATCCCTCCCAACGCGGTGATGGCGCTGATGGTGGGCGCGATGACCATCAAGGGCATCCAGCCGGGTCCGCAGGTCATGACGGGCAACCCCGAGTTGTTCTGGGGCCTGATCGCCTCGATGTGGATCGGCAACCTGATGCTCATCGTGTTGAACCTGCCGCTGATCGGCATCTGGATCAAGCTGCTGACGGTGCCCTACCGCTTCCTGTTCCCGGCCATCGTCGTGTTCTGCTGCATCGGCACGTACTCGCTGAACAACAACAACTTCGACGTCTTCATGACGGCAGGCTTCGCGCTGCTTGGCTACATCTTCTATAAGCTCAGCTGCGAACCCGCACCGCTGCTGCTGGGCTTCATCCTGGGCCCCATGATGGAAGAGAACCTGCGCCGGGCGCTGCTGCTGGCGCGAGGGGACTGGAGCACGTTCTTCACCCGCCCGCTGTCGGCCGGCCTGTTGGTGGCGGCTGCACTCATGATCGTGGTCGTGATGCTGCCGTCCATCAAGAACAAGCGCCAGGAGGCGTTCCAGGAAGAAGGCTGACCTCAGACCGTCGGTATTGACAAGGCCCGGAGCTGCTCACGCAGCTCCGGGCCTTTTTCATGGCGGCGATCCACCGTGTCGGTGGGCAATGCGACGGACGTGTGATTTGCCGCTGTGTCTGATGGGCGTAGACCGGCCGGTTGGATGCTGTGCAAGTACACGCCAGGCGCTGAAATACGCGGCAACGTCGGGGCCTGTCTTGTGTTGCCATCAAGGACTCAGCCTCCTCGGTCAATAAGAAAAAAGCTGCTCATCAAGCGTGCCCACCGCTGAGGCCTGGTGCGCCTTGAACAATCTTCGAAGTTCTCTTGTCTACGCCCAGAAATCTGTGCCAGAATAGAGGGCTTCGCTGCTCGCGGCTTCTCTTTGGGGTTGTTGTGGTGCGAAGGCGGGGCGAGAGTCCTGAAGCTGGTTCG
>NZ_JBIGHW010000017.1:0-76033 GCF_043555875.1 Pelomonas margarita
TGTCCATGCCCGAGACGGCGCGGGTGCTGGGCCCGCGCGACGACGTGACGCTGGTGGAGCGCGCCGACGCGGCGCTGCAGGGCGCGGACGCGCTGCTGATCGTGACGGAGTGGAAGGAGTTCCGCACACCGGACTTCGACGCGATCAAAGCGGCGCTGAAGCAGCCGGTGGTGCTGGACGGTCGCAACCTGTACGACCCGGCGCTGATGAAGACGCTGGGCATCGAGTACCGCGGCATTGGCCGCGGGCTGTCGGTTTAAGCGCAACTGCTGGCCTGCAGCTTGCTTGCTGCGGGCTGTGTTGAATTCAAGAGAGAGGGAGAGACTGATGACCAAGGCAATGATCCTGGCAGCGGGCCAGGGCACGCGTGTGCGGCCGCTGACCAAGCACACCCCCAAGCCGATGGTGCCCATCCTGGGCAAGCCGGTGATGGAGTACCTGGTGGAGCACCTGGCTCGCCACGACGTGAAGCAGATCATGGTCAACGTGGCCTTCATGCACTGGAAGATCGAGAACTACTTCGGCGCGGGCCGGCGCTGGGGCGTGGAGCTGGGCTACTCGTACGAGGGCGTGCGCGAGCAGGGCGAGGTGGTGTGCAAGCCGGTGGGTTCGGCCGGCGGCATGCGCAAGATCCAGGACTTCGGCGGTTTCTTCGACGAGACCTTCATCGTGATCTGCGGTGACGCCGTCATCGACCTGGACATCACGGCCGCCGTGGCCGAGCACAAGGCCAAGGGCGCGATTGCCAGCGTGGTGACGCTGGACGTGCCGCGCGAGCAGACCAAGAACTACGGCATCGTGGTGGCTGATGCGGACGGGCGTGTCACGTCCTTCCAGGAGAAGCCCAAGCCGGAAGAGGCCAGGAGCACGCTGGCGTCCACGGGCATCTACATCTTTGAGCCGGCGGTGCTGGACCTGATCCCGCCGGGCGTGGAGTTCGACATCGGCAGCCAGCTGTTCCCGCTGCTGGTGGAGAAGGGCCTGCCGTTTTTTGCGCAGAGCCGGCCGTTCAACTGGATCGACATTGGCCGGGTGACGGATTACTGGTCGGTCACGCAGCAGGTGATGGCCGGTGGCGTGGCGCAGATGGACATCCCGGGCCGCGAGGTGCGCCCGCAGGTGTGGGTGGGGCTGAACACGTCGGTGGACTGGGACAAGGTGCAGATCGAAGGGCCGGTGTACATCGGCTCCAACGTGCGCATCGAGCCGGGCGCCCGCGTGGTGGGCCCGACGTGGATCGGCCACGGCTCGCACCTGCGCAGCGGCGCGGTGGTGGAGCGGTCGGTGCTGATCGAGCACACGCGCATCGGCGAAGGCCAGGCGGTGCGCGAGATGATCATCTCGCCGCAGTACTGCGTGGACCGCAGCGGGCACACGACCTATGTGGGCGACGAGCTGACGCCGCTGCGCTGGGGCGACGCCAGGGCTTGACGGGTTGAGGCCTGATTTGCTGGCGTTGGGCGGGTGATGTCCCGCCCAACGGCATGGGTTCGGTTGTCGGGCGGGTCATGACCCGCCGCTCGGTGGCCACATGCCTACCGGGCCGGCGGGTTGCAACCCACCCTACGGGGTTGGCGGCGGGCGGGTGATGCCCCGCCGTTCGATGGCCACATGCCAACCGGGCCGGCGGGTTGCGACCCGCCCGGTGGCGTTGGCGGCGGGCGGGTGATGCCCCGCCGTTCGGTGGCCACATGCCGCCCGGGCCGGCGGGTTGCAACCCGCCCGTTGGCGTTGGCGGCGGGCGGGTGATGCCCCGCCGCACGGTGGCCACATGCCACCGGGCCGGCGGGTCGCGACCCGCCCTACGGGGTTGGCGGCGGGCGGGTGATGCCCCGCCGTTCGATAGCCACATGCCGCCCGAGCCGGCGGGTTGCGACCCACCCGTTGGGGTTGGCGGCGGGCGGGTGATGCCCCGCCGTTCGATGGCCACATGCCGCCCGAGCCGGCGGGTTGCAACCCACGCCGTTGGGGTTGGCGGCGGGCGGGTGATGCCCCGCCGTTCGATGGCCACATGCCAACCGGGCCGGCGGGTCGCGACCCGCCCTACGGGGTTGGCGTAGGGCGGGTCATGACCCGCCGCACGGTGGCCACATGCCGCCCGGGCCGGCGGGTTGCAACCCACCCGTTGGCGTTGGCGGCGGGCGGGTGATGCCCCGCCGTTCGATGGCCACATGCCGCCCGAGCCGTCTGCATCGCGATAGGCGATATTCGGTGCTTATCGCCCATGGCGATATTGTGCGAATATCGGCTTTGGCGATATGCCTGCCGCACTGCCTCCGCCCATGAATCAAGTCCTCTCCGTTCCCAGCCAGGTCGGTCTTGTCCTTCGAGCCGCGCGCAAGAGCGCCAAGCTCAGCCAGAAGCAGCTGGCCGCGAAACTTGGCCTGAGCCAGAACCGCGTGTCAGAGCTGGAGACCGACCCGGGCTGCATGCGGGTGGACCAGCTCTTTGCGGTCATGTCCGTGCTGGGCATGGAGCTGCAGGTGCAGGCTCGGGGCGGCCTGCCAGCGGCTGATGGCGAGGGGCATGTGGACGTGCCGCCCGTTGGCAAGGTGGAGTGGTAGGCGTGGGACGTCCGACACACGCCAGGGCGCTATCTGTCTGGGCCAACGGCGAACGGGTGGGCACCTGGACCATCCCTGCCCGGGGCGACATGGCTTTCGCCTACGACCCGGGCTGGATGGCCTCAGACGCCGGTCGACCGCTGTCGCTGTCCATGCCCTTCACGGGCGGGCAAGCCTTGCGAGGCGCCGTGGTCAACCACTACTTCGACAACCTGCTGCCGGACAGCGAGTCCATCCGAAGGCGCTTGGCCACCCGCTTCAAAACTGACACGCTGGAAGCGTTTGACCTGCTCGCGGCCATCGGGCGTGATTGCGTGGGCGCCGTTCAACTGCTCGGCGCCGACGAGTCGCCGGTCAACGTCACAACCCTCGAGGGCGCGTCGCTCAGCGATGCTGAGGTGGAGGCGCTGCTGCTGGCGGCCGCGGGGGCAGGCGAGCACGTGGGCGGCGAAGATGACGACTTTCGAATCTCGCTTGCGGGCGCGCAAGAGAAGACGGCGTTGTTGTGGCATGACGGCCAGTGGAAGCGTCCTCGCGGCTCCACGCCCACCACGCACATCCTGAAGCTGCCCATCGGGCTGGTGGGAGCGCGCAAGGCGGACTTCGGCACGTCGGTGGAGAACGAGTGGCTCTGCATGGAGCTGATGCGAGAGCTCGGGCTGCCGACGGCCAAGACCGAGATGCTTCAGTTCGGTGGGCAGAAGGTTCTCAGCGTCGAGCGATTCGACCGGCAGATGCATTCCTCAGGCTCCTGGCTGCTGCGCCTTCCCCAGGAAGATTTCTGCCAAGTCAGTGGCATGGCGCCTCACCGCAAGTACGAAGCCGATGGCGGGCCCGGCATCGCAGACATCGCCGGTGTTCTTGCGGGTTCCGTGAACGCGCAAGCCGACCTCACGAACTTTCTCAAGGCGCAGCTGCTGTTCTGGATGTTGGCCGCCCCAGACGGTCACGCCAAGAACTTCAGTCTGCGCATCTTGCCGCGCGGCCGCTACGCGCTCACACCGCTCTACGACGTGATGTCCATCTGGCCTGTTGAAGGAAATGGCGCAAGCCAGTTCTCCTGGCACCGGGCCAAGCTCGCGATGGCGCTGCAGAGCAAGAATCGGCACTACCACTTCAAGGACATCCAGCGTCGCCACTTCAACGCGACGGCTGCCAAGTTCTTCCAGCGAGAAAGTGCGGAGGACGTGATCGAAGAGGTGCTGAAGGACCTTGAGCGAGCGATCACGGCCGTCACGGCCCGACTGCCGGCCGGCTACCCGGAGGCGGTCGCGACTTCCATTTTTGCGGGCCTGCGGCGCACGGCCACATTGCTTGCCAGCGCAGGGGCCTGAGAGGTTGAGAGTCTTTCACCCATGCCCGCCTTGCACGCCAAAACGCCCTCGCCCGTCGTTGCAAATGCTCGCCATAGCCCGAGCTATGGCTGCGCTTTGCGCCTAGTTCGAGGGCGTTTTGACGCGCCTTTCTGGCACGGCCGAAGAACTCTCAACCTCTGAGCCGTGGGGGCCCAGCATGGGCGGGTCAAGACCCGCCGTTTGGTGGCCACATGCCAACCGAGCCGGCGGGTCGCGACCCGCCCTACGGCATGGTTCGGTTGTACGGCGGGTCATGCCATGCCCCGCCGTCCGATGACCGCATGCCGACCCGCCCTACGGCATGGGTCCGGTGTAGGGCGGGTCATGACCCGCCGTTCGATGGCCACATGCCGACCGAGCCGGCGGGTCGCAACCCACCCGTTGGCGTTGGCGTAGGGCGGGTCATGACCCGCCGCTCGGTGGCCACATGCCAACCGGGCCGGCGGGTCGCGACCCGCCCTACGGGGTTGTCAATCGAAGGTCTTGGCGTCGGCCAGCAGTGGCGCAGCTACATCCTTGGCCGACAGCTGCGGCGTGATGCCGTCCAGCGGCCATTGAATGCCGATGGCGGGATCGTCCCAACGCACGGCGCCCTCGCACTCGGGGGCGTAGCGGCCGCTGGTCTTGTAGAGGAAGTCGGCGGTCTCGCTGATGACGACGAAGCCGTGTGCAAAGCCCGGCGGAATCCACAGCTGGCGGTGGTTGTCTGCCGTCAGCTCCACGCCCACCCAGCGGCCGAAGTTGGGGCTGGAGCGGCGCACGTCCACCGCCACGTCGAACACCGCGCCCGAGGTGCAGCGCACCAGCTTGCCCTGGGGGTGCGGGTCGAGCTGGTAGTGCAGGCCGCGCAGCACGCCGCGTGAGGAGCGGGAGTGGTTGTCCTGCACGAAATGCACGTCGTGGCCGAGGGCTGCGTTGAAGCGCGCTTCGTTCCAGCTTTCGGTGAAGAAGCCGCGGGCATCGCCGAAGACCTTGGGCTCGACGATGCAGACCTCGGGCAGGGCTGTGGGGGTGACTTGCAGCAGGTTCATCAGCGGGTAGGGCGGGTCATGACCCGCCGATTGTTGGCCGCATGCCGACCGGGCTGGCGGGTCGCGACCCGCCCTACGGCGTGGGTTGTAGGGCGGGTCATGACCCGCCGTTGGGTGGCGCCATGCCTGCCGCCGCTGGCGGTGCACGACGGCCTCATGCTCAGAACGCCTTCTCGACCAGCAGCTTCTGCAGGTACTGGCCGTAGCCGTTCTTGGCCAGCGGCTTGGCCAGCACTTCCAGCTGGGCGGCGTCGATCCAGCCCGAGCGGAACGCGATTTCCTCGGGGCAGGCCACCTTCAGGCCCTGGCGCTTTTCCAGCGTGGCGATGAACTGGCCGGCTTCCATCAGGCTGTCGTGCGTGCCGGTGTCCAGCCAGGCATAGCCCCGGCCCATGATCTCGACGTTGAGCTGGCCGCGCTTCAGGTACTCGGCATTGACGTCGGTGATCTCCAGCTCGCCCCGCGGGCTGGGCTTGATGGCGGCGGCGATGTCGCACACCTGCTCGTCGTAGAAGTACAGGCCCGTGACGGCGTAGTTGCTCTTGGGGGCCTTGGGCTTTTCTTCGATGGACAGCGCGCGCTTGTCGGCATCGAACTCGACGACGCCGTAGCGCTCGGGGTCGTGCACGTGGTAGGCGAAGACGCTGGCGCCGGTGCCCTGGCTGGTGGCGTTGCTCAGCAGGCCGGCGAAGTCGTGGCCGTAGAAGATGTTGTCGCCCAGCACCAGTGCGCTGGGGGCGCCGTCGACGAAGTCGCGGCCCAGGATGAAGGCCTGGGCCAGGCCGTCCGGGCTGGGCTGCACGCAGTAGCTGATGTTCAGGCCCCAGCGGGCGCCGTCACCCAGCAGCGCCTCGAAGCGCGGCGTGTCCTGCGGCGTGCTGATGATGAGGATGTCGCGGATGCCCGCCAGCATCAGCGTGCTGAGCGGGTAATAGATCATGGGCTTGTCGTAGACCGGCAGCAGCTGCTTGCTGATGGCCAGCGTGGCCGGGTGCAGCCGGGTGCCGGAGCCCCCGGCGAGGATGATGCCTTTGCGGTTTTTCATGGATGCACTCCCTGCGGTTCCAGATCAGAGGATTTCAGTGAGCATGCGCTGCACGCCCTGTTGCCAGTGCGGCAGTTGCAGGCCGAAGCGCTGCTGCAGCTTGGCGGTGGACAGGCGCGAGTTCAGCGGGCGCGCGGCCGGCGTGGGGTAGTCGCTGGTGGGGATGGGCAGGACCTGGTCCGGCGCGACCTTGATGATCTTGCCCTGCGTGCGTGCGAACTCGATGACGAAGCGGGCGTACTCGTGCCAGCTGGCCTCGCCGCCGGCCACGGCGTGGTAGGTGCCCGAGAGGGCCGGGTTCACGCGCGCGGCGCGCAGCATGTGCACGCTGAGGTCGGCCAGCAGGTCGGCGCCGGTGGGGGCGCCGATCTGGTCGGCGATGACCTTGAGCTGATCGCGCTCGGCGGCCAGGCGCAGCATGGTCTTGGCGAAGTTGCCGCCGCGCGCGGCGTAGACCCAGCTGGTGCGCAGGATGAGGTGCTGGCAGCCGCTGGCGCGGATGGCTTCCTCGCCCTCGACCTTGGTGTGGCCGTAGACGCTGAGCGGCGCCGTGGGGGCGTCTTCGTCGCGGGCGTGCTGGCCGCTGCCGTCGAACACGTAGTCGGTGGAGTAGTGCAGCAGCAGCGCGCCCAGGCGCCTGGCCTCGATGGCCAGCAGCGCGGGCGTGGTGGTGTTGATCTGGCGGGCGAGCTCGGGCTCGCTCTCGGCCTTGTCGACGGCGGTGTGGGCGGCGGCGTTGACGATCACCTGCGGCTCGATGGCCTGCACGCGCGCCAGCAGAGCATCGGGCTGCGTGAAGTCGCCACCGTCACCGTGGCCCAGCGCCACCACCTCGCCAGCCACGGCCAGCGAGCGTTGCAGCTCCCAGCCGACCTGGCCGCTCTTGCCGAGCAAAAGAATCTTCATCGTGTCAGTCGTGGGGGTTCGGGGCTGTAGGGCGGGTCGCGACCCGCCGCCGAGGAGGCGGGTGTCTTGCCGACAAACGGCGGGTCATGACCCGCCCTACGCGGCGTATTGCTTGGAGACCCAATCCTTGTAGGCGCCGCTCTGCACGCGGGCGACCCACTCGGGGTGGTCGAGGTACCACTGCACCGTCTTGCGGATGCCGGTCTCGAAGGTCTCGGCCGGGCGCCAGCCCAGCTCGCGCTCGATCTTGCGCGCGTCGATGGCGTAGCGGCGGTCGTGGCCCGGGCGGTCCTTCACGTAGGTGATCAGGCGGGCGTAGGGGCCTTCGGCCGAGGGGCGCAGTTCGTCCAGCAGCGCGCACACCGTCTTGACGATGTCGATGTTGGCCTTCTCGTTCCAGCCGCCGATGTTGTAGGTCTCGCCCAGCGTGCCGCCGGCCAGCACGGCGCGGATGCCGCTGCAGTGGTCGGTGACGTACAGCCAGTCGCGGATCTGCTGGCCGTCGCCGTACACGGGCAGCGGCTTGCCGGCCAGCGCGTTGACGATCATCAGCGGGATCAGCTTCTCGGGGAAGTGATAGGGGCCGTAGTTGTTGGAGCAGTTGGTGGTGACCACCGGCAGGCCGTAGGTGTGGTGCCAGGCGCGCACGAGGTGGTCGCTGGCGGCCTTGCTGGCGCTGTAGGGGCTGTTGGGCTCGTAGGCGTTGGTCTCGGCGAAGGGCGGGTCGCTGGGCTTGAGCGAGCCGTAGACCTCGTCGGTGGAGACGTGGTGGAAGCGGAAGGCGGCCTTGGCCTCGCCTTCCAGCGCGCCCCAGTACGCACGCGCGGCTTCCAGCAGCGTGAAGGTGCCGTCGACGTTGGTGCGCATGAAGGCGCCGGGGCCGCTGATGGAGCGGTCGACGTGGCTTTCTGCTGCGAAGTGCACGATGGCGCGGGGCTGGTGCGTCGCCAGCAGGCTGTCGATGAGGGCGCGGTCGCAGATGTCGCCCTTGACGAAGGTGTGGCGCGCGTCGCCGTCCAGGCTGCTGAGGTTTTCGAGGTTGCCGGCGTAGGTCAGCACGTCGAGGTTGACGACGGGTTCGTCGGACTGGCGCAGCCAGTCGAGCACGAAGTTGCTGCCGATGAAGCCGGCACCGCCGGTGACGAGGATGGTCATGTCAGGCCCTGCCGTAGGTGTCTTCAAAACGGACGATGTCGTCCTCGCCCAGATAGGAGCCGGACTGGACTTCGATGATTTCCAGCGGCACCTTGCCCGGGTTGGCCAGGCGGTGGGTCTGGCCCAGCGGGATGTAGGTGGACTGGTTCTCGGTCAGCAGGATGGTCTTGTCACCGTTGACGATCTCGGCGGTGCCGCTGACGACGATCCAGTGCTCGGCGCGGTGGTGGTGCATCTGCAGGCTCAGCGAGGCGCCGGGCTTGACCATGATGCGCTTGACCTGGTGGCGCGGGCCGTTGTCGATGCTGTCGTACCAGCCCCAGGGGCGGTGCACCTTGCGGTGCAGCGATTGCTCGCCGCGCTGCTCGGCGCCCAGGCGGTTGACGATCTGCTTGACCTCCTGGCTGCGGGCGCGGTCGCTGACCAGCACGGCGTCGGCCGTCTCGACGACGACGATGTCCTTCAGGCCCACGACGCCCACCAGGCGGCTGGTGGCGTGCACCAGCGTGTTCTGGCTGTCGGCGATCAGCGCGTCGCCGACGAAGGCGTTGCCGGCCTCGTCCTTTTCGGCGACTTGCCAGACGGCTTCCCAGGCGCCGAGGTCGTTCCAGCCGGCGTCCAGCGCGACCATGCGCAGCGGGATGTCCGTGCCAGGGCAACGCTCCATGACGGCGTAGTCGACGGACTCGCTGGGCACGGCGGCGAACTCGGCCTTGCCCGGGCGCACGAACTTGCCGTCGGTCTTGCGCGCCGCCCAGGCCGCACGGGTGGCTTCGGCGATGTCGGGGCGGAAGCGCTCCAGCGCGGTCATCCAGACGCTGGCGCGCAGCACGAACATGCCGCTGTTCCAGTAATAGCCGCCTTCGGCGAGGTACTTCTCGGCGGTGGCGAGGTCGGGCTTCTCAACGAACTGCGCCACAGCCAGGCCGCCGGTGTCGGCGGTGGTGCGGATGTAGCCGTAGCCGGTCTCGGGCCGGTCAGGCGTGATGCCGAGGATGGTGATGGCGCCTTCGGCGGCGATGCGCACGGCCTGCTGCAGCGCGGCCGTGAAGGCGGCGCCGTCGGTGACGGTCTGGTCGGCCGGGGTGACGACGAGCACGGGGTCCTGCCCGCCTTCCAGCGCGGCGAGTGCCGCCAGCGTCAGCGCCGGGGCGGTGTTGCGGCCCAGCGGCTCCAGCAGCACGCTGCCGGGCTCCTGGCGGGTTTCGCGCAGTTGGTCCAGTACGAGGAAGCGATGCTCGTCATTGCCGACGATGCAGGGCGGGGCCAGTTCAAGGTCCGGCGCGGCCAGTGCCGCCAGCCGGCGCGCGGCCAGCTGGAACAGGCTCTCGTTGCCCGACAGCACGAGGAATTGCTTGGGATAGCCGGCGCGCGACAGCGGCCACAGCCGGGTGCCGGAGCCGCCGGCCATGATGACGGGCAGAACGGGGGTCTTGGAGGTCGACATGTTGAGTTCTCGGATCAGTTGAAGCCCTGGGGGTTGTCGTGCTGCCAGCGCCAGCTGTCGGCACACATGCGAGCCAGGTCCAGCTTGGCCTCCCAGCCAAGCAACTCGCGAGCCAGTGCCGGGTCGGCCCAGCAGGCCGCCACGTCGCCGGGGCGACGCGCGACGATCTCGTAGGGCACCGGGCGGCCGCTGGCGGCCTCGTAGGCGCGCACCAGGTCCAGCACGCTGTAGCCCTGGCCGGTGCCGAGGTTGACGGTCAGCGAGCCGGGCTGGCCCAGCAGCCGGCGCAGTGCGGCGACATGGCCCTCGGCCAGGTCGGTGACGTGGATGTAGTCGCGCACGCCGGTGCCGTCGGGCGTGGGGTAGTCGTTGCCGAACACCGACAGCGCCGCGCGCCGGCCCACGGCCACCTGGGCCACGTAGGGCATCAGGTTGTTGGGCGTGCCGCGCGGGTCTTCGCCGATGCGGCCGCTTTCATGCGCGCCGACGGGGTTGAAGTAGCGCAGGCTGGCGGTCTGCCAGGCCGGCTCGGCCGCGCCCAGGTCGCGCAGGATCTGCTCGCCCATCAGCTTTGTGGCGCCGTAGGGGTTGGTGGCGGAGGTCGGTGCGTCCTCGCGCAGTGGCAGTTGGTCCGGCGAGCCGTACACGGTGGCGCTGGAGCTGAACACGATGCGCATGCAGCCGTGGCGCTTCATGACGTCGCAGGTGTTGACCAGGCCGCCGATGTTGTTGCGGTAGTAGGCCAGCGGCTGGCTGACCGACTCACCCACGGCCTTGAAGGCCGCGAAGTGCACGACGGCGGCCGGGCGGTGGCGCGCGAAGACGGCGTCCATCTGCGCGGGGTCGCAGACGTCGGCCTGCTCGAACTCGATGGCGGCCGGCGCCAGCTCGGCCAGGCGCTCCAGCACGCGCGGCGAGCTGTTGGCGAAGTTGTCCACGCCGACGACACGGTAGCCCGCCGCCTGCAGGGCCAGCCAGGTGTGCGAGGCGATGTAGCCGGCGGCGCCGGTGAGCAGGACGGTCGTCATGGGGTGGAGTCAGTAGAAGATGGCCTGGCCGGTGCAGCCGTAGCTGTTGGCGCTGAAGATGTATTCCGCCACGCTGCTGTCGCGCGCGACATGGTCTGCCTGGCAGCTCAGGTTGAAGCTGCGCGAGAAAGCCCAGCGCAGGCCGAGGTTGTAGGCCTTGGTGTCGTCCAGCGTGTCGACGATGGCAGCGCCCGAATCGCTGCTGCGCCGCGAGCTGTTGTTGCTGGCCCGGGCGCTGAGGCTGAGCTTGGCGGTCAGCGCGTAGCTGCCGCCGAGCTGCCAGCTGGTGTAGACGCGGTTCAGGTCACCGGTGCGGACGGTGCTCTCCTGGCCGGTATCGCGCGCGTACTGCAGGTTGAGCTGCAGCTTGGCCGTGGGTTGCCAGGCCAGGCCCACGGAGCCGGTGGTGCCGCTGAAATCGCGCAGCTGGTCCAGGCTGTTGCTGGTCTTGCTGCGGCTGATGCGGGTGTTCAGGCTGCTGCGGCCGCCGAGCGCCCAGCGGGTCGTGAAATCGATGTCGTCGCGCGTGTAGTCGTTGCGCGCGGTGACGGCCACGGGCCGCAGCGTGGTCGGATCCAGCGCGAACTGGCCGGTCGGGTAATGCGGGTTGTGGCCCTTGGTGCGCCGCCCCACCAGGCCCAGCCGCACGTTGCCGGCCGGCGTCGCGTAGGCGCCCAGCGAGCCGGCGTTCTGGCGGTAGACGTAGCGGCTGTATTCCTCGGCGCTGAAGTCGCGCTGGCGCTGCGTGAGGCCGGCCTCCAGCGAGTAGCGCGTGCCGACGCCCAGGCGGGCCAGGGCCTGGTATTCGTCGTTGCTCTCGATGTTCTTCTTGAAGATCTGCGTCGTGCCGTCGCCGCGGTTGAAGTCGGCCATGGAGCGGTCGGACTTGGCGCTCAGCGTGCCCGACAGGTTGCCCACGGTCTCCCAGTTCAGTGCGCCGCGCAGGCTGTGCGAGCGGTAGTTCAGCTCGCGGTTGTCGCTGTAGCGGTTGTTTTGCAGCGCGCCGTCCAGCGTCAGGTGCTGGCGGCCCAGCCGCGTGTCGAGGCCGCCCAGCAGGCCGGCGCTCATCACCGTGTCGCTGTTGGGGGCGTTGGCCTGGCGGTAGACATTGGACAGGTGCGACACGCCCAGCGAGCCGCCCGCGTAGAACGGGACGGCGTCGTCGGTCTGGGCATGGGCGCCCGGCAGCGCGGCCGCCAGGGCTGCTGCGAGGACGAGGCGGGCCGGGCGTGCCCGGCGCAGGGCGCGAAGAGGTTCAGTAGGCATGTCGATCAAACACCACCAGCCGCACGGTGCGCAGGATGATCTGCAGGTCCAGTGCCAGCGACCAGTTGCGCAGGTATTCCAGGTCGTATTCGACGCGGGCCACCATCTTGTCGATGGTGTCGGTCTCGCCCCGCAGCCCGTTCACCTGGGCCCAGCCGGTGATGCCCGGCTTGACCTTGTGGCGCACCATGTAGGCCTTGATGAGCTTGCGGTATTCCTCGTTGTGGGCCACGGCGTGCGGGCGCGGGCCCACGATGCTCATGCGGCCCTGCAACACGTTGATGAACTGCGGCAGTTCGTCCAGCGAGGTCTTGCGGATGAAGGCGCCGAATCGCGTGATGCGGGAGTCGCCCTTGGTGGCCTGCTTGACGACGGCGCCGTTGTCCTGCGTGCGCATGGAGCGGAACTTGTAGACGATGATTTCCTCGCCATCCAGGCCGTTGCGGCGCTGTTTGAAGATGACGGGCCCGGGCGAACTGAGCTTCACGCCAATGGCCAGCGCCAGCAGGATGGGCGAGATCAGCACCAGGATGACGGACGCCAGCAGGATGTCGCTGATGCGCTTGACCAGCCGGTTGGTGCCGGTGAACGGGGTTTCGCAGATGCCGACGACGGGCACGCCGTTCATGTCCTGCAGCCGGCCCTGGATGATGCTGATGCCGAACACGTCGGGCACGAAGAACAGCGAGGCCGTGGTGCCCTGCACCTGCTCCAGCAGCTCCACGATGCGTGGCTGCGAGCCCAGCGGCAGCGTGATGTAGACCTCGCGCACGCCTTTCTCGCGGACGAATTCGCTGAGCCGGTTCAGCGGCCCCAGCAGCTCGCCGCCGGCGTCGGGGTGCAGGCGATCGCGGTTGCGGTCGTCAAAGTAGCCCAGGCAGACAACGCCCTGCGAGTCACGCAGCGCCCGCGCCACCTTGTGGCCCAGCGGGCCCGCACCGACGATGACGGCGGTGCGCCGCGCGGACGGGTCGCTGCCGCGCCAGCGCTGCACGCGCCGGCCGACCTCGATGGCGACGATCTGCAAGGGCGGCGTGAGCGCCGCCCACCAGGCCAGCACCTCGGTCTCGAAGTAATGCAGGCTGTTGGTCGCGTAGCCGCACAGCAGCAGGATGCCCAGCAGCACCAGCCACGACGACACCACATCCACGATGGCGCTGGCCGGGTGGTCGTTGAAGCGGTTGCGGCCCGGGAAGGTCAGCGCGAACACCAGCAGACACAGCGTGAGGGTGGGGCGCAGCACCGGCTCGTCGAAGTGGCCGTTCACGAGCAGGAACGTCAACACGATGATGCCCGGCTCAAGAAAGGCGGCCACCAGCGACTCAACCGATTGCGGGGCGCTGTAGAACGTTCTCTTGTAGCTTCTGTCCTCGAACATCGTGTTCCGGTGTTGGTCTGACGTGACTAGGGGCTTGCAAAAAGCGATCCGGGATTCTCCCCTAACAATTTTGACAACCGTTCCAGGGCCGTCCCCTGTTCAGGGTCCGCTGCCTACAATCTTGCGCATGCCCTCTCCCTGGCCCTTGCCCTCCCTGTCGCCACTGCTGATGCCGGCCCTCCAGGACCGCCTCGTGCTGTTGATCAACCATGTGGTGTCACGCGAGCCCATCGCCGCGCAGCGGCTGCGGCCATTGGCCGGGCGGGGCCTGGTGGTGACGCTGTCGGGCTGGCCATCCGTGCTGCCGGCGGCGCCGGACCTGATGCTGGGCGTCACGCCCGCCGGCCTGTTCGAGCGGCTTGATGCGCCGCCCGCAGGGCAGGGCGGTCTGCGCATCGAGATCGACGCTTCCAATCCGGCGAAGCTTGCCTTGGGGGCGCTCAGCGGCGAGGCTCCACGCGTCAGCGTGCAGGGCGACGCTGCCTTTGCCGGCGAGATGCACTGGTTGATGGACAACCTGCGCTGGGACATCGAGGACGACCTGGCCGGCATCGTCGGTCCCTTGCCGGCCCGGCAGCTGGGCCAGTTCGGCCGGGCGCTGCGGCGCACGCTGTCCGGCGTGGCCGGGCGGTTCGCCCCCAAGACGGCCGGTAGCGGCGCATGAGGTTTGTCTCCCGGCTGCTGGTCATCCTGTGGACGATCTGGCGCTTCGGCCTCGATGACCTGGCCCTGTCGGGCCTGCAGCGCCGCCGCTTCCAACTGCTGAGGCGCGCCACCCGTCTGGGCCGGCGCTGGCAGGAGCCGCGCGGCGTGCGTCTGCGCCTCGCCTTGGAGCGCCTGGGCCCCATTTTTGTGAAGTTCGGTCAGGTGCTGTCCACGCGGCGCGACCTGCTGCCGCCGGATGTGTCGCTGGAGTTGGCCAAGCTGCAGGACCGCGTGCCGCCGTTCCCGGCGGCCCAGTCGCGAGAGCTGGTGGAGCGGGCTTTCGGCCGGCCGCTGACCGAGCTGTTCGCCAGCTTCGACGCCGAGCCGGTGGCCAGTGCCAGCATCGCGCAGGTGCATTTCGCCACGCTCAAGGACGGCCGCGAGGTGGCCGTCAAGGTGCTGCGGCCGGGCATGCTGGACATCATCGACGACGACCTGGCGCTGATGCGCCGGCTGGCGGTGTGGATCGAGCGCTTCTCGGCCGACGGCCGCCGGCTCAAGCCGCGCGAGGTGGTCGCCGAGTTCGACATGTACCTGCATGACGAGCTCGACCTGGTGCGCGAGGCGGCCAACGCGGCGCAGCTGCGCCGCAACATGGATGGCCTGGGCCTCGTCATGGTGCCGGAGATGCACTGGGACCTGTGCAGCCCGGAGGTCATCGTCATGGAGCGCATGAAGGGCGTGCCCATCTCGCAGCGCGCCGCGCTGGACGCCGCCGGCATCGACATCAAGAAGCTGGCCCGCGATGGCGTGACCATCTTCTTCACGCAGGTGTTCCGCGACGGCTTCTTCCACGCCGACATGCACCCCGGCAACATTCAGGTGAGCCTGGCGCCCGAGACCTTCGGCCGCTATATCGCGCTGGACTTCGGCATCATCGGCACGCTGACCGAGGTGGACAAGGACTACCTGGCGCAGAACTTCATCGCCTTCTTCCAGCGCGACTACAAGCGCGTGGCCGAGTTGCACATCGCGTCGGGCTGGGTGCCGTCCGAGACGCGGGTGGATGCGCTGGAAAGCGCCGTGCGGGCCGTGTGCGAGCCGCACTTTGACCGGCCGCTGAAGGACATCTCGCTGGGCCAGGTGCTGATGCGGTTGTTCCAGACCTCGCGTCGCTTCAATGTCGAGATCCAGCCGCAACTGGTGCTGCTGCAGAAGACGCTGCTCAATGTCGAAGGCCTGGGCCGCGAGCTGGATCCCGAGCTGGACCTGTGGGCCACGGCCAAGCCCTTCCTGGAGCGCTGGATGAACGAGCAGGTCGGCTGGCCGGCGTTCCAGGCGCAGCTGATGAAGGAGGCGCCGCGCTTCGCGCAGCTGGTGCCGCAGATGCCGCGCCTGCTGCACGACGCGCTGAAGCAGCAGGCCCGGGGGCAGGGCGATGCCGAGCTGAAGGCGCTGGTGCGCGAGCTGCGCAGCACCAACCGGCTGCTGTCGGGGCTGCTGTGGGGGGCGGTGGGCTTTTCGCTTGGCATCGGCCTTGCGTGGCTGGCCCTGCGCTTTTTGGACCTGGGCTTGTAGGGCGGGTCACGACCCGCCGCTTGCTGGGAGCAAGGCTGCTTCCACCCAACGGCGGGTCGCGACCCGCCCTACGCGCCGCCATAATTCCCGCCAAATTTTCTGGCCCCACCCGTTCTCACGCCCATGAACACCACGCTCATCGTCTTTGTCGTGCTCTACCTGCTCGGCACGCTGGCCATCGGCGTCTGGGCCGGCACGCGGGTCAAGAACACCTCGGATTTCGCCGTGGCGGGCCGCAGCCTGCCGCTGGTGATGGTCATCACGACGACGTTCGCGACCTGGTTCGGCGCCGAGACGGTGATGGGCATCCCGGCCAAGTTCGTGCAGGGCGGCCTGGGCGCCATCGTGGAAGACCCGTTCGGCGCCGGCCTGTGCCTGGTGCTGGTGGGCACCTTCTTCGCGGCCAAGCTGTACCGCAAGAACCTGCTGACCATCGGTGACTTCTACCGCCAGCGCTACGGGCGCGGCGTCGAGATCTTCTGCTCGCTGGCCATCATCCTGAGCTACCTGGGCTGGGTGGCGGCGCAGGTCACGGCGCTGGGCCTGGTGTTCAGCATCCTGACCAACGGCGCGATGAGCCCCGAGATGGGCATGATCGTCGGCCTGCTGGCGGTGCTGGTGTACGTCGTCATCGGCGGCTTCCTGGCCGTGGCGTGGACGGACTTCATCCAGATGATCGTGCTGGTGCTGGGGCTGACGGCCATCGCCGTGTTCTCGGCCGACCTCGCCGGCGGTGCCGACAAGGTGCTGAACCTGGCCGCGCAGAAGGACCTGGGCAAGTTCCTGCCCGAGCCCAGCTTCACCGAGATCGCGATGTTCCTCGGCGCGGCGCTGACCATGATGCTGGGCTCCATCCCGCAGCAGGACGTGTTCCAGCGCGTCATGTCCGCCAAGGATGCCGAGACCGCCCAGCGCGGCGCCATCATCGGCGGCTTCAGCTACATCGCCTTCGCCTTCGTGCCCATGTTCATCGTGCTGGCGGCGGTCGTCGTCATGGGCGACCAGGCGCTGGAACTGGCCCAGAACGACTACCAGCGCGTGCTGCCCAGCTTCATCATGGGCCACATGCCGCTGCTAATGCAGATCCTGTTCTTCGGCGCGCTGCTGTCGGCCATCAAGAGCACTTCGTCGGCCACGCTGCTGGCGCCGACGACCAGCTTCGTCGAGAACATCCTGAAGCAGATCCGCCCCGGCATGAGCGACCGGCAGTCGCTGGTCGCGATGCGCGTGACGCTGGTGATCTTCGCGTTCGCGGTGCTGGCCTATGCCATCGCGCTGCAGGGCACACCCATCTACGACCTCGTCAGCGCGGCCTACCAGGTCACGCTGGTGGCGGCCTTCACGCCGCTGGTGTTCGGGCTGTACTGGCAGCGTGCGACGACGCAGGGCGCCGTGTTCTCCATCTTTGCCGGCGTCGGCGTCTGGGTGGCCTTCTTCCCGCAGGTGTCCACCTGGAGCGAGTACTTCCCGGGCCAGCTGGCCGGCCTGCTGGCGGCACTGGTGGGCATGGTGGTGGGGTCGTTGATGCCGCAGTTCCTGACCAACCGCCACGAGCATGTCAGCCACCATCTGAAGCCGCAGGGCTGAGCCTCGCCTAAAATCGCGGGTTTTGCGTCTCACCCTGCTCCCGCGAGCCTGACACCATGCCCATCTACGCCTACCGCTGCAGCGCCTGTGGCCACGCCAAGGACGTGCTGCAGAAGATGTCCGACGCGCCACTGACCACCTGCCCGGCGTGCTCGGCGGAAGCCTTCAGCAAGCAGGTCACCGCCGCCGGCTTCCAGCTCAAGGGCTCCGGCTGGTACGTGACCGACTTCCGTGGCGGCAGTGGCGGCGCCGCTGCCGCCGGTGCCGGCGCTGCGGCCGCAGCGTCTGCGGCTACGACGAGTGCCGAGCCTGCGGCGCCGGCCGCCGAAGCGCCCAAGGCCGAGGCCGCCAGCGCGTCGTCCACCCCCTGCGGCGGCTCTTGCGCCTGCCACTGATCGGAACTCCGTGGGCGCTTCTCTTCGCAAGTACCTGGTTGCCGGCCTGCTGGTCTGGCTGCCGCTCGCCATCACCGTCTGGGTGCTGACGGGGGCGCTGGACGTCGTCAACGGCGTCTTCGGTGCGCTGCTGTCTGCGCTCGCGCTCGTCATGCCCGGCGCCTGGCGCGACAGCATCCTGTCGCTGCAGCATGTGCCTGGCCTGGGCCTGGCCATCCTGGCCGGCGGCCTGCTGGCGACCGGCGTGTTCGTTGCCAACATCTTCGGCCAGTGGCTGCTGACGCAGTGGGACCGGCTGATGTCCAACATCCCCATCGTCAAGAGCATCTACAGCTCGGTCAAGCAGGTGTCGGACACGCTGTTCTCCAGCAGCGGCAACGCGTTCCGCGAGGCGGTGCTGGTGCAGTACCCGCGCGCCGGCAGCTGGACGATTGCCTTCGTCACCGGCTCGCCCAGCGGCGAGGTGGCCTGCCACCTGCCGGACGAGCATGTCAGCCTCTACGTGCCGACGACACCCAACCCGACCTCGGGCTTCTTCCTCATCGTGCCGCGCGCCGACGTCAAGCCGCTGCAGATGACGGTGGACGAGGCGTTGAAGTACATCATTTCCATGGGCACCGTGGCGCCGCTGACGCAGGCGGGCCAGCCCTGCGCGCCGCTGGCCGACGCCTCCCAACAGCCGGGCCGAAATTAAAAGGGTTGGGCGCCTCGGCAGGCGCCCAATCCTGAGGGCCATGAGCTCATTCGCGCCGCCTGCAAGACACACACACCCTGCAAAGAATCCGGAGTAATCCCATGCGTACCTGCTATGCCGGCCAAGTCAGCGAGAAGCTGCTCGACCAGACCGTGACCCTGATGGGCTGGGCCCATCGCCGCCGTGACCACGGCGGCGTCATCTTCATCGACCTGCGCGACCGCGAAGGCCTGGTCCAGGTCGTCTGCGACCCCGACCGCGCCGACATGTTCAAGATTGCGGAAGACGTCCGCAGCGAGTTCTGCCTGAAGATCGTCGGCAAGGTGCGCGCCCGCCCGGCCGGCACTGAGAACGCCAACCTCGTGTCCGGCAAGGTCGAGGTGCTGTGCCACGAGATCGAGGTGCTGAACGCGTCGGTGCCCATCCCGTTCCAGATCGACGAGGACAACCTGTCCGAGACGACGCGCCTCACGCACCGCGTGCTGGACCTGCGCCGCCCGTACATGCAGAACAACCTGATGCTGCGCTATCGGGTTGCGATGGAAGTTCGACGTTTTCTCGACGAGCACGGCTTCATCGACATCGAGACGCCCATGCTCACGAAGAGCACGCCCGAAGGCGCGCGCGACTACCTCGTGCCCAGCCGCGTGCACGACGGCCACTTCTTCGCGCTGCCGCAGTCGCCCCAGCTGTTCAAGCAGCTGCTGATGGTGTCGGGCTTCGACCGCTACTACCAGATCACCAAGTGCTTCCGTGACGAGGACCTGCGCGCCGACCGCCAGCCCGAATTCACGCAGATCGATATCGAGACCTCTTTCCTGACCGAGGAAGAGATCCGCTCGATGTTCGAGGGCATGATCCGCCACGTCTTCCGCAAGAACCTGAACGTCGAACTGGGCGACTACCCGGTGATGAAGTACGCCGAGGCCATGCACCGCTTCGGCTCCGACAAGCCGGACCTGCGCGTGAAGCTCGAGTTCACCGAGCTGACCGACGCGATGACCACGGTCGACTTCAAGGTGTTCAGTGGCCCTGCCACGACGCCGGGCGGCCGCGTCGTCGCGCTGCGCGTGCCCAAGGGCGCGGCGATGAGCCGCGGCGAGATCGACGCCTACACCGAGTTCGTCAAGATCTACGGCGCCAAGGGCCTGGCCTGGATCAAGGTCAACGAAGTCGCCAAGGGCCGCGAAGGCCTGCAGTCGCCCATCGTCAAGAACCTGCACGACGAGGCCGTGGCCGAAGTCCTCAAGCGCACCGGCGCGCAGGATGGCGACCTGTTGTTCTTCGGTGCCGACAAGGCCAAGGTCGTCAACGACGCCATCGGCGCGCTGCGCCTGAAGGTCGGCCACAGCGAGTTCGGCAAGGCCAACGGCCTGTTCGACGACGTGTGGGCGCCGCTGTGGGTGGTTGACTTCCCGATGTTCGAGCACGACGAAGAGAACAACCGCTGGGCGGCCGTTCACCACCCGTTCACGGCGCCGAAGGACGGCCACGAGGACCTGATGACGTCCAACCCGGGCGAGTGCATCGCCAAGGCCTACGACATGGTGCTCAACGGCTGGGAACTGGGCGGCGGCTCGGTGCGTATCCACCGTGCCGACGTGCAGGCCAAGGTGTTCGCGGCGCTGAACATCAGCGAGGAAGATCAGCGCATCAAGTTCGGCTTCCTGCTGGACGCGCTGCAATACGGCGCGCCGCCGCACGGCGGCCTGGCCTTCGGCCTGGACCGCATCGTCACGATGATGACCAAGGCCGAGTCCATCCGCGACGTCATCGCCTTCCCCAAGACCCAGCGCGCCCAGTGCCTGCTGACCGGCGCACCGTCGCTGGTCGACGAGAAGCAGCTGCGCGAGCTGCACATCCGCCTGCGCAACGCGACGCCTGCGGCCTGATCAGCCGGTTTTGAGGGCTACCGAACCCCGCGCTGGTAAGACCGGCTGCGGGGTTTTCCTTTTTCTGCGCTGCCGGGGACGGGACGTAGGCGCGATCAGGTGCGGGTCTCGCGCGCTTCCCGGCCGCGCGCAAGCATGCCGAGCCATGCCAGGCCGGCGGCCAGCAGTGCGCCGCCGCTCGGCTCGGGTACCGGTGTCACCAGCCCGGCGTACATCACAAACAGCTGGGAGCCTTCCAGGCCAGGGCCGCCGCCAGTCATGCCGTTGGCGAAGTAGTTGCTGCCGTTGAAAAAGATGTCCAGCCGGGGCCCCATGTCGAAGCCGTTGATGTTCACCTGCAGGTAGGCCGTACCGGCGAATGCGGCGTCGTCCAGCTTGACGACCTGGAAGTAAACACCGTTGTTGACTTGGACTTGTGCGGTGCCCAGGCTGACCAGGAGATTGCCACCCGTCGGGTTGTCGTAGAGGCTCTCGTTGTAGACCATGTAGGGCGAGGCGGTGATCCGATTGCCGAACCCGTCCGTCAGAACGCCTGCGATCTCCAGGGATGTCGTGTCAGCCTTGGCGTGCAGCAACCCAAACGCCAGTGCGGCGCAGGCTGTCGCACGGATCGAGGCGATGAGAAACGAGCGCGATTTCATGGATGGCCTCCTGGCGGGATCGCGGCGACAAGTGCGAGCGGCGCTATTTCATGCCCGCCGCAGCATGGTGGCCACCCCTAACCGCGAAGTGCCTAGGTACGGCGCAGGCCGCGCCTGGTGACCTTTGGGCTTATCCAGCCAGTGCCTTCAGCAGCTTGTTGCGAATGCCGCTCCCCGGAGCCTTAGGTCCGGGCAGCCAAGCTTTGCAATAGCTTGTCGTGAATGCCGCTCTTCGGACCCTTAGGTCCGGGCGGCCAGGCTTTGCAGTAGCTTGTTGTGAATGCCGCTCTTCGGACCCTTAGGTCCGGGCGGCCAGGCTTTGCAATAGCTTGTTGTGAATGCCGCTCTTCGGACCCTTAGGTCCGGGCGGCCAGGCTTTGCAATAGCTTGTCGTGAATGCCGCTCTTCGGACCCTTAGGTCCGGGCGGCCAGGCTTTGCAATAGCTTGTCGTGAATGCCGCCAAAACCGCCGTTGCTCATGCACAGCAGATGGTCGCCCGGCTTGGCGGCCTTCATGACGGCGGCCACCAGGGCGTCCACATCGGCGCCCACGACGGCTTGCGCGCCCATCGGTGCCAGCGCGTCCTTGGCATCCCAGCTCAGCCCCTGCTGGTTGCAGAAGGCCAGGTCGGCTTCCTCCAGTGCCCAGGGCAGCTGCGCCTTCATCGTGCCTAGCTTCATCGTGTTGGAGCGCGGCTCGAAGATGGCCAGGATGCGGTCGGCCGGCGCGATGCGGCGGCGCAGGCCGTTGATGGTGGTGCGGATGGCCGTCGGGTGGTGGGCGAAGTCGTCGTAGACCTTGATGCCGCCGGCCTCGCCGCGCAGCTCCATGCGGCGGCGCACGTTCTGGAACTCGGCCAGGGCTGCCGCCGACTGCTCCGGAGACACGCCCACATGCTCGGCCGCCGCGATGGCAGCCAGGGCGTTGAGCTGGTTGTGCTCGCCGATCAGGCTCCACTCGACGCGGGCCACCTTCAGGCTGCCGCGCAGCACGTCGAAGGCCTGCGGCTCGCCGCGGGCGCGCAGCATGCCGGCTTCTTCCTTCTTGGCGCCGAAGCGCTGCACCTCGCTCCAGCAGCCGCGCGCGATGACGCGCTGCAGTGCCTCCTCGCGGGCGTTGACGACGAGACGGCCGCTGGCCGGCACCGTGCGCACGAGGTGGTGGAACTGGGTCTCGATGGCGGCCAGGTCCGGGAAGATGTCGGCGTGGTCGTGCTCGAGGTTGTTCAGGATGGCCGTGCGCGGCCGGTAGTGGACGAACTTGCTGCGCTTGTCGAAGAAGGCGGTGTCGTATTCGTCCGCCTCGATGACGAAGGGACTTGAGGCCCCCACGCTTGGCCCTGCGGGCACTGCGCTGCCCCCCGAGGGGGCTCTCGCGCCTTGGGACGGCCCGGCGGCGCTCGGGCCCTCGCCCAGCCGCGCCGACACGCCGAAGTTCTGCGGCACGCCGCCGACCAGGAAGCCCGGCTTCTGACCGGCATGTTCCAGGATCCACGCGAGCATGGACGTCGTCGTCGTCTTGCCATGCGTGCCGGCGACGGCGAGTGTGTGCCGCCCCTGCAGCACGTTCTCCGCCAGCCACTGCGGGCCCGACACATAGGGCAGGCCGGCATCCAGGATGGCCTCCATCAGCGGGAAGCGGTCGCCGCGCGTGACGACGTTGCCGATGACGAACACATCCGGCCGGAGTTCCAGCTGCTCGGCGCCGAAGCCTTCGATGAGCTCGATGCCCAGCGCCTCCAGCTGCGTACTCATGGGCGGGTAGACGTTGGCGTCACAGCCGGTGACGCGGTGGCCGGCCTCACGCGCCAGCGCCGCGAGGCCGCCCATGAAGGTGCCGCAGATGCCGAGGATGTGGAGATGCATGTCGGGGTCGCTCCCGAGGGAGCGCCTGGGTTCAGCGCAGGGCGGTGCGCGCGGCCGCGAGGGTGGCCTCGATGTCGGCCTGGCTGTGCGCCGCCGACACGAAACCCGCCTCGTACAGGGCCGGAGCAAGATAGATGCCGGCGTCCAGCATCGCGTGGAAGAAGCGGTTGAAGCGCTCTTTGTCCGTCGTCATGACGGTGGTGTAGTTCTGCGGCAGCTCGGGCAGCAGGAAGAAGCCGAACATGCCGCCCTCGCAGTCGGCGCTGAACGGCACGCCGTTCTCGGCGGCCACAGCCTGCAGGCCGTCGACCAGTTGCCGGGTCTTTGCCGACAGCGACTCGAAGAAGCCGGGCTTCTGGATCTCGCGCAGCGTCGCCAGGCCGCAGGCCGTGGCCACCGGGTTGCCCGACAGCGTGCCCGCCTGGTAGACGCCGCCCAGCGGGGCCAGGTGTTGCATGACATCGCGCTTGGCACCGAAGGCCGCCAGCGGCATGCCGCCGCCGATGACCTTGCCGAACACCGAGATGTCCGGTGCGAAGCCGGGGATGAGCTTGGCGTAGTGCGACTGGGCGGAGCCCAGCGCGACGCGGAAGCCCGTCATGACTTCGTCCAGCACCAGCAGCGCGCCGTGCTGCGTGCACAGCCGGCGCAGTGCCGTCATGAACGGCACGGAGGCGCGCACGAAGTTCATGTTGCCGGCAATGGGCTCGATGATGACGCAGGCCAGTTGCGGCCCATGCTCGGCGAAGGCGGCTTCCAGTTGCTCGACGTTGTTGTATTCGAGGACGACGGTGTCGGCGGCGGCGCCGGGCGTCACGCCGGCGCTGGTCGGGTGGCCGAAGGTGGCCAGGCCCGAGCCGGCCTTCACCAGCAGCGCGTCGGTGTGGCCGTGGTAGCAGCCCTCGAACTTGATGAACTTGGGCCGGCCGGTGGCGCCGCGCGCCAGGCGGATGGCGCTCATCGTCGCCTCGGTGCCGGAGCTGACCAGGCGCACCTGCTCCATGCTGGGCACGAGCTTGAGGATCTCCTCGGCCAGCTCGATCTCGCGCTCGGTCGGCGCGCCGAAGGAGAAGCCTTCGGTGGCGGCCTTCATGACGGCCTCCAGCACGGCCGGGTGGCCGTGGCCCAGGATCATCGGACCCCAGGAGCCGATGTAGTCCACATAGCGCTTGCCTTCGGCATCGACGATGTAGGCACCTTCACCGCGGGCGATGAAGCGCGGCGTGCCGCCGACGGCGCGGAAAGCGCGCACCGGCGAGTTCACGCCGCCGGGAATGACGCGCGCGGCGCGCTCAAACAACAGGGAATTGGTAACCATCGGAAAGGTGTGTTGGGTTCAGTGCATGCGCCGGGGCGTCTTCGGGGACGGTTCGGGCTCGATGTCCTCGAACGCTGCGGGCTCCGCGCCTTCCTCGTCGGCCGGCGGCAGCGCCCAAAAGAAGCGGTCGGGCACGACATTGCCCATGCCAGGCCGAAAACCTGCGTCCAGGGACTGGTCCAGGAAGGACAGGGCCTCGCTGACAGCCGAGTGCAGCTCGGCACCCACCGACAGCAGGGCGGCCAGCGCCGCCGCCAGCGTGTCACCCGCGCCGACGAAGGCCGTCTCGAAGCGCTCGAACTTCTCGCCCGTGATGGGGCCTGACGAATTGGCCAGCACGTTGTCCACGTACTGGTTGGGCAGCTGCATGCCGGTCACCAGCACATGCTGGGCGCCGGACTGCGCGGCGGCCACGGCCAGCTCGCGGGCCGAGGGGCTGCGCTCGCTGTCCCAGTCGGGCAGCAGGAAGTCGGTCAGCGTCTTGTGGTTGCCCACCAGCACCACGGTTTGCGGCAGGACCAGCTCGCGCAGGGCGTCCAGGTATTGCTGCTGCTCGTCTTCGTCGATCCAGGCCACTGACGGCAGGTAGGTCACCAGCGGCACGTCCGGGTAGTCGCTCAACACCTCGGCCACGGCGCTCACCGCCTCGGCGTTGCCGAGGAAGCCCACCTTCCAGGCCGTGATGGGCACGTCTTCCAGGATGTGGCGGGCCTGCTCGGCGATGGTGTCGGGGTCGAGGTTGGCGTGCTCGAACGTCTCGGCCGTGTCGCGCAGCACGACGGCGGTCACGACAGGCAGGCAGTGCGCACCCATGGCCGCGATAGTGGCCACGTCACCGGCCAGGCCGCCTGCGCCGCTGGCGTCGCTGGCGTTGAAGCTCATGACACAGGCTGGCGGCGGGCTTTCCTGCTCGTCCTGGAGGTCGGCCTCGAGGGCGGGGGGGAGGGGAGTTGGGCTCATGTGGAGTTCTTGGCGAGTGCGGGCGCAAGAGCCGCCGCAAGCGTGGAGTCTGCCGCTAAACGGGCCGTCGCGAGGCCCTGGGCACAGGCGTTTGCCCTCAGCATTGCGCTCTCGGCCCCTGGCTAGAATGGGTTGATTGTAGTGATCAAAGTCTGAGCAACGTGAGCGAACCCAGTACCTGGATGTGCCTGATCTGTGGATGGATCTACGACGAGGAAGCCGGTGATCCGGACCATGGCATTGCGCCGGGAACGAAGTGGGCCGATGTCGACATGAACTGGGTCTGCCCGGACTGCGGCGCTCGCAAGGAAGACTTCGAGATGGTGCGCATCTGACCCGGCTTCGGCCCGAGTCGATGTTCCGAGGAGACCCGGTTTGAACGAGCGAGTTTCTGCTGCAGGGCCGACCCGGGTCCTGGTGATCGACGACAGCAACACCATCCGCCGCAGTGCCGAGATCTTCCTGAAACAGGGGGGGCACGAGGTGGTGCTGGCGGAGGACGGCTTCGATGCGCTGTCCAAGCTCGGCGATTTCCATCCCGACCTGGTGTTCTGCGACATCCTGATGCCGCGCCTCGATGGCTACCAGACCTGCGCCATCATCAAGCGCAACCCGCATTTCTCCGGCGTGCCGGTCATCATGTTGTCGTCCAAGGACGGCTTGTTCGACAAGGCGCGCGGCCGCATGGTGGGGTCGCAGGACTACCTCACCAAGCCGTTCACCAAGGACCAGCTGCTCCAGGCGGTGCTTCAGCACCGGCCCTGACCAGCGCGTAGAAAAGAGACCCTGCCATGAGCATCCAAAACATCCTGCTGGTTGACGATTCCAAGACCGAGCTGCACGCGCTGTCGGAGATGCTGATCAAGCGCGGCTACAGCGTGCGCACCGCCGAGAACGGCGAGGAAGCCATGAAGCGCCTGGCCGAGGCCAAGCCCGACCTGATCCTGATGGACGTCGTCATGCCGGGCCAGAACGGCTTCCAGCTGACCCGCGCCATCACGCGTGACGAGCGCTACGCCGGCGTGCCGGTCATCATGTGTACGAGCAAGGGCCAGGAGACCGACAAGGTCTGGGGCATGCGCCAGGGCGCGAGCGACTACGTCGTCAAGCCCGTCAAGGCGGAAGAGCTGCTCGCCAAGATCAAGGCCCTGGGCTGACATGACGCAGCCCCCACGTTCACTTCGTTCACTGCCCCCCGAGGGGGCGCATCAGCGCCTTCGGGCGGCCGGGCGGCACTGACATGACGAACAAGACGGCGCTCCGTGAACTGCAGCAGCGCCTGGCCGAGCGCATGCAGGCCGCGCGTGACACCACGCTCATCGCGAACTGGCTGGCCGTCGAGTGCGCCGGTGTGGGCCTGCTGTTCTCGCTGAAGCAGGCCAGCGAGATCTTTGCGCCGGTGCCCATCAAGGCGGTGCCCTACGCCAAGCCCTGGTTGGCGGGCGTCGCCAACCTGCGTGGCGGTCTGTTCACGGTGGTGGACCTGGCTGTCTACCTCGGGCTGCGCGAGCCGTCACCCGGCCGCCAGGCCTCGGCCCAGACGCGGCTGGTGTCGCTGAACGCCGAGCTGAACCTCAATTGCGCGCTGCTGGTCGACCGCCTGGCCGGCCTGCGCAGCGACGAGCAACTGCCGCTCGCGGCCGAGCAGCCGGCCGGCCCGCTGCCTCGTTTTGCCGGCGCGTTGCGCCGCGACGAGGCCGGCCGCCATTGGCAAGAAATCAATCTGGAAGCGTTGTCAAGGCAGGAGAACTTCCTGCACATCGTGGCGTGATGCGCGCTTCCTAGGTCCATGACCCGCGCGGGAACGTGGGTCCATACACATTGAAGGACGAGGGTGAGATGAGTCTGTTGGACAAGATCAGGGGAAAGTCCGAGGCCGACGAGTCGTCGCTGGCTGCACCGGCCGAGGCTGCCGATACGACGTTCGACTCGCGCGGGGCCGGCTTTGACGGCACCCGTCCTGCCGATTCCACGCTGGCCGGCGTCGAGATGCCGCGCCCCGAGACCCTCGTGCGGGCAGAGCCTGCCTCCATCATTTCGCAGGCGGTGCCGACCGAGCCGGGGCCCAACAGCGAGTTCGCGGCCAGCACCATCAACTTCGCACCCTCCACGCAGGCGGCCGATCCGACGCTGCTGGCCGCGCCGCCAGCGGCCCTGTCGGCCTCTGCCAAGCTGGCCGACCTGTTCGGTCGCCACCGCCAGCGCGTGCTGACGGGCCTGGTGGCCCTGGGCCTGCTGGGCACGGCGGCCTCGGTGAGCCTGGTGCTCGTCAGCTCCAACCGCAGCGCGGCGCAGGTGCGTGCGGCCGGTCAGGCGCTGATGCATTCGCAGCGCATGGCCAAGTCCGTGTCTGCCGCGCTGGTGGGCAACCAGGCCGCGTTCGCGGAACTGCGTGAATCGGTCAGCACGCTGAGCACCGTGGTGGGCAGCCTGCGTACCGGCGAGGGTGATCTGGCGATCGCTCCGGCCGCCGTGCAGCCCACGCTGGAGCAGCTCAAGCCGCTGGTCGAACGCGCCGAGAAGAACGGCAAGATCGTGCAGGGCCAGGAAAAGATCCTGACCCAGGTGGGCTCTGCGCTGCGCGCCATCAACCGCCAGTCCAGCGACCTGCTGGAAAGCGCCGAGGCCGTGTCGTCCCAGGCGCTGCAGATCGGCGCGTCGGCCGGTGAGGTGTCGGCGGTCGGTCAGCTGGTGATGCTGACCCAGCGCATCGGCAAGAGCGCCAACGAGTTCCTGACGCAGGAAGGCGTGAGCCCCGAGGCCGTGTTCCTGCTCGGCAAGGACTTGAATTCCTTCAAGCTCGTCACCGAGGCGCTGATCAACGGCAGCCCCGAGCTGCGCCTGAACGCCGCGCGCGATGCGCAGCTGAAAGAGCGCCTGCAGACCCTGCTCAAGCAGTACGAGCAGACCCGCACGCAGGCGTCGGCCATTCTGAGCAACCTGCAGGGCCTGGTGTCGGCGCGTGAGGCGCAGACGGCCATCCTGGGCGACTCCGAGCCGCTGCGCAAAGGCCTGGAGCAGGCCGCAGCCGAGCTGGAGAAGTCCGGCGGCGCCGGCTGGGGCCTGGGCCTGACGCTGATTGCCTCGCTGATGGCGCTGGTGGCCGGTGCGGTCGGTTTCCTGCGCCTGTACCTGGCCGACCAGGCCGGTCGTGCCGAGCTGGCCGAGGCGCAGCGTCGCGAAGCGGAAGCGCAGGAGCAGGAGGCCAAGCGCGTCAACGACGCCAACCAGGCCGCCATTCTGCGGCTGATGAACGAGCTGTCCTCGGTCGCTGAAGGTGACCTGACGCAGCAGGCCACGGTGACGGAAGACATCACCGGCGCCATCGCCGACTCCGTGAACTACACGGTGGAGGAGCTGCGCAACCTGGTGGGCCAGGTGCAGGCCACGGCAGCCCGCGTGACGGACACCACCGGCGCGGTGGACCAGACGTCCACCGACCTGCTGGCTGCGTCCAAGGAACAGCTGCACGAGATCCGTGCCACCGGCGAGGCCGTGCTGGGCATGGCGAGCCGCATTACCGAGGTGTCCGCGCAGGCGCAGACCACCGCCGAGGTGGCGCGCAAGAGCCGGGAAGTGGCCGAGCAGGGCCTGTCCGCGATGCAGAACAACATCGCCGGTATGAACACCATCCGCGACTCCATCCAGGAAACCTCCAAGCGCATCAAGCGCCTGGGCGAGTCGTCGCAGGAGATCGGCGAGATCACGGAGCTGATCTCGGACATTACCGAGCAGACCAACGTGCTGGCGCTGAACGCGGCCATCCAGGCGGCGTCCGCTGGTGAAGCGGGTCGCGGCTTCTCGGTGGTGGCGGAAGAAGTGCAGCGCCTGGCCGAACGCTCCGGCGACGCGACGCGCCGCATTGCCGCGCTGGTCAAGACCATTCAGACCGACACCCATGACGCCGTGGCCGCCATGGAGCGCTCGACGCGCGGCGTGGTGGAAGGTACGCAGCTGTCCGACGCGGCCGGCCGCGCGCTGGAAGACATCGACAACGTGTCCCGCCAGCTGGACGGGCTCATCGTGCGCATCTCCTCGCAGGCGCAACAGGAAGCCATGCACGCCAACGAGGTGGCATCCAACATCCAGCACATCTTTGCCGTGACCGAGCAGACGTCCGAGGGCACGCGCTCCACCGCGCAAATGGTGCATGAGCTGTCGCGCTCTGCCGAAGCGCTGCGCACCTCCGTGGCCCGATTCAAGGTCGCTTGACCCACCCCCGCATGCACAGCTCCCCGCGAGACTCCGAACTCCCGGCCGACCTGAGCCCGCTGGCGTGGGTGCAGGAGGAACTGCGCCGCTCGCTGGAGTCGGTGCACAAGACCTTGCGCCGCCTCGTGCGCGATGGTGGTGACAACCGCGCCTCGGCGCTGGGCAGCGACGCCCAGCCCAGCGTACCGCTGCAGCAGGCGGCGGCGCAGCTGCACCAGGTCAGCGGCGTGCTGGCCATGGTGGGCCTGCATGCCGGTGCAGTGCTGCTGCGTGCGGCCGAGGCCGCCGTGGCCCGGTTCGCCGAACGGCCGCTGGAGGTCGAGACTGCCAGCGTCGAGGTCATCGAGCGCGCCAACTTCGCGCTGCTGTCCTTCGTTGCGCGGCAGCTGGCCGGCAACAAGACGTCGTCGCTGTCGCTGTATCCCGGCTACCGGGCGCTGCAGCAGCTCAACGGCGCGGAGCGCATCCACCCGGCCGACCTGTGGGCCCACGACTGGGCCTGGCGCGCCATCCCGCTGGAGGCGGGCCTGACGCCACGTCCGGCGGACACCGTGCGGGCGTCCTTCGAAGCGGCGCTGCTGCGCCACATGCGCGAGCCCAGCTCCGCGCATGCCGCCAACCTCTCTGGCCTGTGCGCCGGCTTGGCTGCCGCCTTGCCGGCCGGTCAGGCGCGCACGCTGTGGCAGCTGGCCGCGGCGGTCTTCGAAGGCCAGGCGCTGCGGCTGTTGGGCAGTGGTGCTTACACCAAGCGGCTGGGCTCCAAGCTGCTGCATGAGCTGCGTGTGCTGGGCCGGGCCGACGCCTCCGAGCGCCTCGCGCAGGACCTGCTGTTCTTCTGCGCGCAGTGCCGCGTCACCCAGGGCGCCGGCCCGCGACTGGCGGCTGTGCACGAGGCCTACCGCCTGGGCGAGGCCGACGCCGGCGACTACGAGGACGACAGCCTCGGCCGCATCGACCCGGCCTGGGTGGTCCAGGCCCGCCGCCGCGTGCTGGCCGCCAAGGAGAGCTGGTCCAGCGCCGCCGAGGGCGACCAGCACCGCCTGACCAGCCTTGATGAGCAGTTCGCCGGCCTGGCCGAGTCGCTGACCCGCTTGTTCCCCAGCGGCGAGGTGCTGGCGCAGACGCTGCAGCGCGCCGTCGTCGCGACGCTGCGCTCGCGCGCCACGCCGGCACCGGCGCTTGCCATGGAAGTGGCCACCAGCCTGCTCTACGTCGAGGCTGCGCTGGAAGACGCCGCGTTCGACCAGCCCGAGCAGGCTGAGCGCGTGCGCCGCCTGGCGCGCCGCGTCGAGGCCGTGGCCCACGGCCAGCCGGCCGAGCCGCTGGAAGACTGGATGGAGGACCTGTACCGCCGCGTGTCCGATCGCCAGACGCTGGGCAGCGTGGTGCATGAGCTGCGCGCCAGCCTGTCCGAGGTCGAGCGGCAGTGCGACGAGTACTTCCGCAGCCCCACGCAGCGCGAGCTGCTGATTCCCGTGCCCGGCCAGCTGCAGGCCATGCGCGGCGTGCTCAGCGTGCTGGGTCTGGACCAGGCCGCCCACGCCACCGTGCGCATGCGCGACGAGATCGACGGGCTGGCCAACACCGAGATCGACTTCGACCGGCCCGGCGCTCGTGACGTGTTCGAGCGCCTGGCCAACAACCTGGGCGCGTTGGGCTTCCTCATCGACATGCTGAGCGTGCAGCCGGCCTTGGCCAAGCGCATGTTCCAGTTCGACGAGACGAGCGGCCGCCTGGACGCCGTGATGGGCCGCCGCGAAGGCGCCGTCGAGCTGCCCGACTTCGAGGCCAGCGGCTTCCATGTCGACCTGGACCCCGAACCCGACACCGGGCCCGACACCGAGCCGTCCATGGAGGCCACGCAGCCGCTGCGCATCGACCTGGCGTCGCTGGACCTGCCCGACCTCAGCCTGCCCGACCTCGATCTCTCCCAGCCGGCCCCGGTGCCCACGCCCGTGGCGCCGCCAGCGGCTGCGATGGCGTCGGAGCCCAGCGTCGCCGACGACCCGGAGATGCGCGAGATCTTCCTGGAAGAGGCCGACGAGGTCATCACCAACGCCCGTGCCGCGCTCGCCGCGCTGCGCGATGCGCCGGCCGACCATGGCCAGCTGACCGTCATCCGCCGCGCCTTCCACACGCTCAAGGGCAGTGCCCGCATGGTGGGGCTGGGCGACTTCGGCGAAGGCGCCTGGGCCTGCGAGCAGCTCTACAACGCGCGCCTGGCCGAGGCCTCGCCGCTGGCCGACGCGGCGCTGCTGGGTTTCACGACCGAGGCGCTGGATTACTTCGCGCACTGGCGCGAGCAGATCGCCGGCCATGCGCCGGGCCACAGCGAGCCCGCGCCGCTGCGCCGCAGTGCCGACGCGCTGCGCCTGAGCGGCGAGCACCTGCCGCTGGCCGAGCCGGCTGCCGTGGACCTGGCGCTGGAACCCGAACCTGTGGCGCCGGACGTCGCCGTGCCGGCGCTGCCTGAAGCCGCGCCCATGCCCATGGCAGGGGTGACGGAGGCGGTCGAGATCGCCATGGCGCCGGCCGAGCTGCCGACGCAGCTCGCCCCGGACTTCCTGCTCGACCTAGAAGCGCCGGCGCCGGCGCCGGCGCCGGCCGTGGCGTTCGCCCACGACGAGCCCACGCTGGATCTCGGCGAGCCGGCGCACGCCGCCACCGAGCCCATGCCGCTGCCGGTGGCCATGGCCGACGAGGTGACGCTCGCGAACTTCCACCTCGAACTCGCGCTGGACGAACCGCTGGCCGAGGCCGCGCAGGTCCCGGCTGTCGGCGAACTGCCGGTGCAACCCGAGGAGCAGACGATCGTCCTCCCGGCCCTGGCCGCCGAGGAGGAGCTGCAGGCCGAGGCGCCGGTGCAGCGCGCGGCGCCCCAGCTCATGCTGGTGGAGCCGGTGGCCGAGGAGGCGCAGGACCAGGATCCGGACGAGGGCTACAAGCTCATCGGCCCGCTGCGCATCAGCATCGCGCTGTTCAACATCTTCCTGAACGAGGCGGACGAGCTGTCCCGCAAGCTGGCCGTCGGGCTGGCCGAATGGGCGGCCGACCCCGGCAGCGTCGTGCCCCAGAGCTGCGAGGTGCAGGCCCACGCGCTGGCCGGCAACGCCGGCACGGTGGGTTATGAAGCCCTGTCCGGCCTGGCCCGCGAGCTGGAGCATGCGCTGGGGCGTGCCCAGCGCGCCGTCGCCTACGAGGCCGAGGACGTCGAGCTGTTCGTGCGGGCTGCGGACGACGTGCGCGTGCTGTTGCATCAGTTCGCTGCCGGCTTCCTGAAGCCCAACGACCCGGATGTCGTTGCGCGCCTGCATGCCTACCAGCCGCAGGAGGAGCCGCTGACGGTGGCCGCGCCGCTGGACGAGGCCGAGCCGATCGACGACATCGAACTGACCGTGGTGGCGCCGCTGCTGGACGTCGAGCCGGCTGTCGCGCCCGAACCTGAGCTTGAGTCTGAGTCTGAGGCGCCGGCCGTCGTGGCGGTCGAGCCCGAACCCGAGCCGGGTCTGCCGGACGCCATCGAGCCCGAGCTCTTCCCCATCTTTGCCGAGGAAGGCCGCGACCTGCTGCGCGACCTGCATGCGGCGCTGCGCGACTGGCTGGCCGATCCGGCCGACCTGGGGCGTTCCGACGCCAGCATGCGTGCGCTGCACACCTTCAAGGGTGGTGCCCGCCTGGCCGGCGCAATGCGCCTGGGCGAACAGGCGCACCGCCTGGAGTCCGGCATCGAGGCCTTGCTGCATGCCGGCGCGGCCGATGCCGCTCAGGTGCAGGCCCTGCAGCTGGACGCCGACGCGCTGGAGCAGGCCTTCGAGGCGCTGGGCCTGAGCCTGGCCGCTGCGCAGGCCCAGCCCGAGCCCGAACCGGTCGTCGAGCCCCGCCCCGAGCCGCTGGCGCGTTTCGCGCAGCCGGCGCCGGTGGTGGAGGAGGTGTCGGCCGAATCGGCGCGCGAGATCGACTGGAGCCGCTTCGCCGACGAGGCGGAGGTGGCGCAGTCCGCCGACAACCTGGCCATCGGCCAGGCGCTGGTGCGCGTGCGCGGCAGCCTGCTGGAGCGCATGGCCACGCAGGCCGGCGAGGTCAGCATCCGCCGCGCCCGCCTGGAGTCCGAACTCGCCCAGATGAAGGGCGCGCTGCTGGACCTGGACGACAACCTGGAGCGCCTGCGCGCCCAGCTGCGTGAGCTGGAACTGCAGGCCGAGGCCCAGATGCACACCCAGCAGGAGCTGGCGCAGCAGGGCGGCCGCGAGTTCGACCCGCTGGAGTTCGACCGCTACACCCGCTTCCAGGAACTGACCCGCATGCTGGCCGAATCGGTCGGCGACGTGGCCACGCTGCAGCGCACGCTCAGCCGCAACGTGCAGACCGGTGAAGACGAGCTGGCCGCACAGTCGCGACTGACGCGCGAACTGCAGGACGACCTGCTGCGCACCCGCCTGGTGGACTTCGACAGCATCGGCGAGCGCATGCACCGCGTGGTGCGCCAGGCCGCGCGCGATGCCGGCAAGCAGGTGAAGCTGGAGATTGCCGGCGGTCAGACGGAGCTGGACCGCTCGGTGCTGGAACGCACGGCCGGTGCCTTCGAGCACCTGTTGCGCAACAGCGTGGCCCACGGCGTGGAAACGCCGGCGGTGCGCACGGCCCAGGGCAAGGACGCCACGGGCACGCTGCGCATCGAGGTCGGCCAGCAGGGCAATGAAGTGCTGCTGAACTTCAGCGACGACGGCGCCGGCCTGGATCTGGCCCGCATCCGCGAACGCGGCCTGCAACTGGGCCTGATCGCGCCGGGCGCCGAGCCCGACGAGGCCCAGCTGCGCCGGCTGATCTTCGCGCCCGGCTTCTCCACGGCCAGCCAGATCACCGAGCTCAGCGGGCGCGGCATCGGCATGGACGTGGTGCGGGCCGAGGTGGGCACGCTGGGCGGCAGCATCGAGACGCAGTCGGCCACCGGCAAGGGCACCAGCTTCCTGCTGCGCCTGCCACTGACGACGGCGCTCACGCAGATCGTGCTGCTCAAGAGCGGCGACCAGACCGTGGCCGTGCCGGCGGCCCTGATGGCCTCGGTGCAGCGTGTGCCGGTGGAGGCCGTCGAGGCGGCCTACGCGACGGGCCAGCTGCAGTTGGCCGGGGTCGAGATGCCGTTCTACTGGCTGGGTGGCCTGCTGGGCCATGCCGGCCGCGGGCACACGCATGGCCGGCACGCGCCGGTGGTGCTGGTGCGCACGGCGCACGCCTCGCTGGCCCTGCACGTGGACGAGGTGGTGGGCAACCAGGAAGTGGTGGTCAAGAACCTCGGCGCGCAGCTGAACCGCGTGCCGGGTCTGGCTGGCATCAGCCTGCTGGCGTCCGGCGATGTGGCGCTGATCTACAACGTCGTCGCGCTGGCCGACTGGTATGGCGCTGCGGCCCAGGCGCGTCTGGCCGAGGCGCAGGCCCAGGTCGGCGCACCCATGCCGGCAGCGCCGGCCGCCGAGGAAGGCAGCCGGGCGCCGCTTGTGATGGTGGTGGACGACTCGCTGACCGTGCGCCGCGTGACCCAGCGTCTGCTGGAGCGCGTGGGCCTGCGCGTGCTGCTGGCCAAGGACGGCCTGGATGCGATGGAGAAGCTGGCTGGCGACGAGCTGCCGTCGGTGGTGCTGTCGGACATCGAGATGCCGCGCATGGACGGTTTCGACCTGGTGCGCAACATGCACGCCGACTCGCGGCTGGCCCGCCTGCCGGTCATCATGATCACGTCGCGCATCGCGCAGAAGCACCGCGACTACGCGGCACAGCTGGGTGTGGATCACTACCTCGGCAAGCCCTATGACGAGGAGCAGCTGCTGGGGCTGATCCGCCAGTACACGCAAGCCGCGGCGACCGCCTGAAGCCATGACCCAGGTTGTCGACCATCTTGCCGAACTGACCGGCTTCCGTGACCGTGACGTCATGGACGTCACGCTGGTCATGGCCTTGCGCGATCTGCTGGAGCCCGAGTCGGTCGCCATCTACCGCACGGTGGGCGAGCCCGGCCAGGAGCGCTGGCTGACCCGCGCCCACCTGCGGGCGGGCGATGCCGTGGCCTCGGCCGATCCGCTGTGGGCCAAGCCCGAGGCGCTGCCGCTGGTGGCCACGCACCCGCTGCGACTGGAGGCGATGCGCACGCGCAGCGTCACGCAGGTGGTGGAGGGCGGGCAGTGGCTGTACCTCTTCCCCATCGCCACCGAGCGGGATGTGGTGGGCGTCATCGAGATCCTGTCCACGCGCCGCCTGGGCACGGGCGCGCAGCGCATGGTCAGCAGCGTGCTGCGGATCTATCACAACTTCCAGGGGCTGCTGGACTACTCCGAGCGCGACACGCTGACCGGCCTGCTGAACCGCAAGACCTTCGACGAGAGTTTCCTGAAGGTGTTGACCGAGATCCCGGCCCGGCCGTCGGCCGAGCACGAGGCCGAGGACCGCCGCCACGACCCGGCGACGCCGCACTATGTGCTGGGCGTCATCGACATCGACCACTTCAAGTCCGTCAACGACCGCTTCGGCCACCTCATCGGCGATGAGGTGCTGCTGCTGCTGTCGCGGCTGATGCGGGGCTCGTTCCGCTTCCATGACCTGCTGTACCGCTTCGGCGGCGAGGAGTTCGTCGTGCTGATGCGCTGCGACGAGGAGGTTCACGCGGGCGAGGCCTTCGAGCGGCTGCGGGTCAACACCGAGCGCTATGCGTTCCCGCAGGTCGGGCGCATCACGGTCAGCGTCGGCTTCACGGAAGTGCGGGCGGGCGATGCGCCGGCCGCCGCCTTCGAGCGGGCCGACAAGGCGGTCTACCACGCCAAGGGCCACGGCCGTAACCAGGTCCACAACTACGCGGCGCTGGTGGCCAGTGGCCTGATCGTCGAAGCCACGCAGCAGGGCAGCGACGTCGAGTTTTTCTGAGCCCAACCGCCGCACGCGGCAACGCGGCGGCGATGGGTGTCAGATCTTGCGGCTCTTCACCACGCTGTAGCGGGCCAGCGTTCGCTCGCGCGCAGCGGCGTGGTCCACCACGGGGCGCGGGTAGTCCACACGCTGCATGGCCAGCGGCGCGCGCTCCCACGGCGCGTGGATGGCCTTGTTGTCCAGGCCGGCCAGCTCCGGGCAGTAGCGGCGGATGAAGCGGCCCTCGGCATCGAACTTCTCGCTCTGGGCGATCGGGTTGAAGATGCGGAAGTAGGGCTGGGCGTCGCAGCCGCTGCTGCTGGCCCATTGCCAGCCGCCGTTGTTGGCGGCGAGGTCGAAGTCCAGCAACTGCTGCGCAAACCAGGCCTCGCCCCGCCGCCAGTCCAGCCCCAGGTCCTTGGTCAGGAAGCTGGCCGTCACCATGCGCAGCCGGTTGTGCATGTAGCCGGTCTGGTGGAGCTGGCGCATCGCGGCGTCCACGAGGGGGTAGCCGGTGCGGCCCTCGCACCAGGCCTGCAAGAGCGCGTCGGCGTCGGGGCCCGTGTCCCACGTGATCGCGTCGTATTCGGGGCGGAAGGCTGCCCGCATCGCATGGGGGTGGTGGTACATGACCTGGTGATAGAAGTCCCGCCAGATCAGCTCTGACAGCCAGACCTCGGCGCCCCGGTCACCGCCCTGCATGCGCTGGTGGGCGATGCGCGCCAGGCGCCGGATCGACACCGTGCCGAAGCGCAGGTGCACGCTGAGGTAGCTGGGGCCCTTGACGGCGGGGAAGTCGCGCCGGTCGCCGTAGTCGGTGATGCGATCCAGGAAGTCGTCCAGCAGCGCCTCGGCGCCACGGCTGCCTTCGCCGACATGGGCGATCAGCCCGGCGGGCTGGAAGCCGATGTCCGCGAGCGCCGGCACGCCGGTGGCCAGCGGTGTTGTCGCCAGCGCGTGCGCGTGCCGCTCGACCGGGTAGCTGCGCAGGTAGAACTCGTCCACCTTGCGCAGCCAGGCGTTCTTGTAGGGCGTGAACACGCCGTAGGGGCCGCCCGTGGCCGTCAGCACCTCGCGGCGCTCGAAGATGACGTGGTCCTTGAAGGTGTGAAAGGCCGTGCCGCCGGCCTGCAGCAGTTCGGCGACCTGAGCATCGCGCAGCAGCGCCTGGGGCTCGTCGTCGTGGTTGGTGAACACGGCCTGCACGCCCAGGGCCGCCGCCAGCTGCGGGATCTCCTGCGCCGCCCCGCCGTGGCGCACGATGAGCGCGCCGCCCAGCCGGCGCAGGTCCTCGTCCAGCACGCGCAGCGCGCCGAGGATGAACTCCACGCGTCGGTCGGCGCGGGGCAGGGCGTCGAGGATGTCCCGGTCCAGCACGAAGACCCCGTACACCCGGCGGGACTGCGTCAGGGCGCGGTACAGCGCGGCGTTGTCGTCGACGCGCAGGTCGCGCCGGAACCAGACCAGGGCGCTTTCAAGAGGGGAATGCATACCCGCAGAATAAAATGACTCCCATGCCTGCCGACCGGATCGTCCTGACCAACCAGTTCCTCATCGCCATGCCCGGCATGGCCGACGAGGCTTTTGCGGGCACGGTGATCTACCTGTGCGAGCACAACGACAACGGCGCGCTCGGCCTGGTGGTCAACAAGCCCACCGAGCTGACGCTGGGCACGCTGTTCGAAAAGGTGGAGCTCAGCCCGCCCGCCGACCCGCTGGCCGAGACGCCGGTCTACTACGGCGGCCCGGTGCAGACGGACCGTGGCTTCGTGCTGCACGAGCCGCTGGACGAGCAGGGCGGCCACTACAACGCCACGCTGGCCGTGCCCGGCGGCCTGGAGATGACCACCAGCCGCGACGTGCTGGAGGCGCTGTCCAATGGCGCAGGCCCCAAGAAGCTGCTCGTCACGCTGGGCTACAGCGGCTGGGCCGCCGGCCAGCTGGAGGAAGAGATCGGCCGCAACGGCTGGCTCACGGTGGACGCCGCGCCGGAGGTCATCTTCGACACGCCGGTGGAGCAGCGCTATGAGCGCGCGCTGGCGCTGCTGGGCGTGGACCCGCGCATGCTCAGCGCGGACGCGGGCCACGCCTGATGAAGCGCGACGCTGCCGCGGCGACGCTTCAGTCCTTTCTGGCTTTTGATTTCGGCACCCGCCGCATCGGCGTGGCCAGTGGCACGCGCCTGCTCGGCGCGGCCGAACCGCGTGGCACGCTCAAGAGCGGCGACTTCGACGCCATTGCCGCCCTCATCAAGACCTGGCAGCCCGATGCCCTCGTCATCGGCGTGCCGCGCCATCCCGACGGAGCGCCGCACGAGATGACGACCAAGGCGCAGAACTTCGGCCGCCGCCTCTCGGGGCGCTACCACCTGCCGGTCTTCGAGGTGGACGAGCGCTACACCAGCGTCGAAGCTGAAGCCGAAGGCGCACACGATGTGGACGCCGCCGCCGCCGCCCTGATCCTCGAACAATTTTTCAGAGAACATCCATGAGCGACCTCAAGCTGGATGCCGAGGCCCTGTACCTCGAGCTCAAGAAGGGTGTGCAGCGACTGCTGACCGCCGACACCGCCCTGGTGGGCATCTGGAGCGGTGGCGCCTGGCTGGCCGAACGGCTGGCGGCCGACCTCGGCGTGGCGGCCGGCACCATCTCCAGCGCCATGCACCGCGACGACTTCGGCTCGCGCGGCCTGGCCAAGGCCGACCACACCAAGCTGCCCTTCGAGGTCAACGGCCGGCACATCGTGCTCATCGACGACGTGCTCTACACCGGTCGCACGACGCGTGCCGTCATCAACGAGCTGTTCGACTTCGGCCGCCCGGCGAATGTGCAGCTCGTGGTGCTGGTGGACCGTGGTGGCCGCGAGCTGCCCATCGAGCCGGCGTTCTCGGCCGCGCGCGTGACGCTTGACCGGGCGCAACAACTGCGCCTGGCCCGCGGCGAAGATGGCCGCTTCAGCTTCGAGGTGAAGTGATGGCCCCCACGTTCACTTCGTTCACTGCCCCCCAAGGGGGCGTCGGCCTCCCTTGGGGCGGCCCTGCGGGAGTCCGGTGATGCTCAGCAAACGCAACCCTCAACTCAACAAGCACGGCGAGCTCATCCACCTGCTGTCCATCGAAGGCCTGCCGCGCGCGGTCGTGGAGCAGATCCTGGACACCGCCGGCAGCTTCCTGTCCGTCAACGACCGCGAGGTCAAGAAGGTGCCGCTGCTGCGCGGCAAGTCGGTGTTCAACCTGTTCTTCGAGAACAGCACGCGCACCCGCACTACCTTCGAGATCGCGGCCAAGCGCCTGAGCGCCGACGTCATCAACCTGGACATCGCGCGCAGCTCCACCGCCAAGGGCGAGACGCTGCTGGACACGGTGGCCAACCTCAGCGCGATGCACGCCGACATGTTCGTCGTGCGCCACAGCGAGAGCGGCGCGCCGCACCTGATCGCCCAGCACTGTGCGCCGCATGTGCACGTCGTGAATGCCGGTGACGGCCGCCATGCGCACCCGACGCAGGGCCTGCTGGACATGTACACGATCCGGCACTTCAAGAAGGACTTCCGCAACCTGACGGTGGCCATCGTCGGCGACATCGTGCACTCGCGCGTGGCCCGCTCCGACATCCACGCGCTGAACATCCTGGGCGTGCCCGAGATCCGCGCGGTGGGCCCCAAGACCCTGGTGCCCGGCGACCTGCGCGACATGGGCGTGCGCGTCTGCCACGACATGGCCGAGGGCGTGAAGGACGCCGACGTCATCATCATGCTGCGCCTGCAGAACGAGCGCATGAACGGCGGCATGCTGCCCAGCAGCGGCGAGTTCTTCAAGCACTTCGGCCTGACGCCGGACAAGCTGGCGCTGGCCAAGCCCGACGCCATCGTCATGCACCCGGGGCCCATCAACCGCGGCGTGGAAATCGCGTCCGAGGTGGCGGACGGCAAGAGCAGCGTCATCCTTCCTCAAGTGACATTCGGCATCGCTGTCCGAATGGCTGTCATGGCCATCCTCGCAGGGAACGAAGCATGAGGACATCCCACCCCCGCGGCGCTTCGCGCCACCCCCTCAAGGGGGCACTCCCGGCCGCCCGGCAAAGCCGGATCGGCGGGAGTCACTGGATGGACGGCGACGCTGCGCGCGCCTTTTCTGCACGGGAGTGCTGCAAGTGAAGATCCTCATCAAGAACGGCCGCCTTGTCGATCCGGCCTCCAACCTCGACCGCATCGGCGACGTCGCGATCGCGAACGGCCGCATCGTCAAGCTGGGCGACGTGGGCGAATTCGCGGCTGACCGGACCATCGACGCCACCGGCCTCATCGTGGCGCCTGGCCTCGTGGATCTGTGCGCCCGCTTGCGCGAGCCCGGCCACGAGCACGAAGGCCTGCTGGAAAGCGAACTGGCGGCGGCAGCCGCCGGCGGCGTGACCAGCCTGGTCTGCCCGCCCGACACCGACCCCGTGCTGGACGAGCCCGGCCTGGTGGAGATGCTGAAGTTCCGTGCCCGCAAGCTCAGCCGCTGCCGGCTGTTCCCGCTGGGCGCGCTGACGCGTGCGCTGGAGGGCAAGGCGCTCACCGAGATGGCCGAGCTGACCGAGGCCGGCTGCATCGGCTTCTCGCAGGCCGAGGTACCCATCAAGGACACGGTCGTGCTCAGCCGTGCGCTGCAGTACGCGGCCACCTACGGCTACACCGTCTGGCTGCGCCCGCAGGACGCCTACCTGGGCGGCGGCGTGGCGGCCAGCGGCTCGGTGGCCACGCGGCTGGGCCTGTCCGGCGTGCCGGTCAGCGCCGAGACGATTGCGCTGCACACCCTCTTCGAGCTGGTGCGCGCGACCGGCGCGCGCGTGCACATCTGCCGCCTCAGCAGTGCCGCCGGCGTCGAGCTCGTGCGCACGGCCAAGAAGGAAGGCCTGCCGGTGACGGCCGACGTGTCCATCAACTCGCTGCACCTCAGCGACGTGGACATCGGCTTTTTCGACTCCGCCATGCGCCTGACGCCGCCGCTGCGCCAGGGCCGCGACCGCGATGCGCTGCGCGCCGGCCTGGCCGACGGCACCATCGATGCGCTCGTGTCCGACCACATGCCCGTGACCACCGACGAGAAGGCCGTGCCCTTCGCCGAGGCCACGCCGGGCGCCACGGGCCTGGAGCTGCTGCTGAGCCTGGCGCTGCGCTGGGCTCGCGACGCCGACCTGCCGCTGCAGCGTGCGCTGGCCGTCGTGACCGCCGAGCCGGTGCGTGTGATGGGCGGCGCCTTGGGCTCGCTGGCGGCCAGCGCCGGCCGCCTGGTGGAAGGCGGCGTTGCCGACGTCTGCGTGTTTGACGCCGACGCCAGCTGGTCCGTCACGCCGGAGCAGCTCGCCAGCCAGGGCAAGCACACGCCGTTCGCGTTCGAGCGCACCGGCTTCGAGCTGCCGGCGCGCGTGCGTTGCACGCTGGTGGCCGGGCACGTGGCCTTCGAAACGGCATGACGCTCCTCATGCGAGCGTCGCGCGCAGCCCCCCGAGGGGCTGCCCGGCGGGAGGCCTGATGCGCGCCGTCTGGCGCCTCGCGCGCCTCGTGCCGCATGTGCTGCATGGGCTGTGGCTGGTCAAGCGCCGCTTCGAGTTGCTGTCCGCTGTCGAGCGGCATCAGCTGATCCAGTGGTGGTCGGCCAAGACGCTGCGCATCCTGGGCGTCACGCTGAAGGTCGAGGGCCAGGCCCTGCCGACGGGCCATCTGCTCGTGGCCAACCATGTGTCGTGGCTGGACATTGCGGCCGTGCATGCGGTGCTGCCACAGGCGCGCTTCGTGTCCAAGGCCGATGTGCGGCACTGGCCGATGGTGGGCGCGCTGGTGGAAGGCGCGGGCACGCTGTTCATCGAGCGCGAGAGCAAGCGCGACGCGCTGCGCGTCGTGCATCAGGCGGCGGCGGCGCTGCAGGCAGGCGACTGCGTGGCGTTCTTCCCGGAGGGCACCACCGGCCCCGGCCCTGAGTTGCTGCCCTTCCATGCCAACCTGCTGCAGGCGGCGGTGTCTGCGCAGGCGCCGGTGCTGCCGCTGGTGTTGCGCTGGCACGAGCCGGGTGAGCGCTTCAGCGCGTCAGCGCGCTTCATCGGCGACACGACGCTGGTGCAGAGCCTGTGGGCCATTGCCTCGGCGCGTGGCCTGGGCATCGATGTGCAGATCCTGCCCGGCGTGGACGTGGCCGGCCGGGATCGCCGTGCGTTGGCCGAGGCGCTGCGCGGTGTGATCAGCGCGAGGCTGTAAGCCAGCCCAGGCCGGCCGAGGTGCCGGCGCGTGGCCGGTATTCCAGGCCGATGGCGCCGGGCCAGTTGCGGTCTGCCAGCAACTGGACCTCGGCGTCGTAGTCGCCGGCTGCCGGCTCGTGGCGGCCGGCCACGCCGGCGACCTGCACATGGCCCAGCACGCCGAGGTCCAGCGCGCGGCGCAGATGGATCAGGGAGTCGCCTTCGGCAACGCGGCAGTGATAGAGATCCAGCTGCAGCTGCACGCGTGGCGCGTTCAGCAAGGCGAGCAGTTCCAGCGCCTGCGCCTGGCGGTGCAGGAAGTAGCCCGGCATGTCGCGCCGGTTGATGGGCTCGACGACCAGCGGCAGCGTCGACTGCGCGGCCGCCCAGGCCAGGTTGGCCAGCCAGGTGGCGCGGGTCTCGGTGTTGTCGTCCGCCAGGCCTGACAGCAGATGCACGCGCGAGGCGCCCAGTTGGTGCGCGAGCTCCAGCCCGCGCAGCGTGCCGTTGCGAAACCGCGCCTGGGCGGCAGGCAGCGCGGCGAACCCGCGCTCACCCGCCGGCCAGTCGCCCGCAGGCGCGTTGATCAGCACGACGCGCAGCCCGGCCAGGGCTGTCTTTAGTGCTGTGGCGTCGTGCAGATGAGGCTGCTGCAGCTCGACGGCCGAGAAACCGTCGGCGCGGGCGGCGGCCGGGCGGTCCAGGTAGGCGTGCTCCGTGTACAGCCAGTCGAGGTTGGCGGACAAGCGTGGCGTGAGCACTCGGTTTCTCCGTTGAAGGCAGGGGCGGCCCGGACTCTATCGGACCGAGCTCGCGAGGCCTGGGTTGCCCGTTGGGCCCATGCCGTGCCGGCCGGCCGACGCCTTCACCGTTGCGCGGTGTTCCTCAAACCGGTGCAGGCCCGGCGCTCAGGTCGCGGTGCTGAAGCGCATCTCCTGCGTCAGCGACGCGAAGTACTGGCTCTCGCGTCGCAGGCGCTCCAGCAGGGCATCTCCCGTGACGAGGTTGCCGATCACGTTGGCCAGCGCCGGGATGCCGGCGAAATCGGTGTCGGCCAGCGCCTTGTCCAGGCCTTCGACGAGGCGCTTGTGCACCGCAGGCGCCAGCCCGGCGGGCCCGGCCCACACATACCAGCCGGTGACCTCCAGATCCCGGAAGCCGGCTTCGGCAAAGGTGGGCACGTCGGGAATGGTGGGCCAGCGCTGCTTGCCCACCACGGCCAGCGGCCGCAAGCGCATCGCATCGGTGGTACGCAGGGCATCGACGGGGACGATGGCGGCTGCCAGAGACTGGCCCATCAGATCGCGTCGGATGGAGTCGGAGCTGGCGTAGCTGACCGGCCGGATGCTGGCGCCCGCTCGTCTGGCCAGCATGGTGCCCATCAGGTGGGGAATGGAGCCGAACTGGGTGACGCCGTAGCTGCGGCTCTCGGGGTTGTCGGTCACCCAGGCCAGGTAGTCCTTGACGGTGAGCACCTTGGCGTCGACATGCGGCGCCACCACCAGCACCCAGGTGAAGTCCGCCAGGGCGGCGATGGGCGTCAGGTCTTTCAGCGGGTCGTAGCCGCCTTTGTTGGGGGCCAGCTGGGGTGTCAGCGTGACCAGGCTGTTCTGCGAGTGCATCAGCAAGGAGCCATCCGGCGGCGCCTTGCGGATGGCATCCACAAAGCGCAGCGGCCCGCCGATGGTCTGGCTTTCCGCGACCAGCGGCGGCGTGTAGTGCGGCGCCATCAGGCTGCTGACCTCGCGTGCGAAGCGGCCCATCACCGATTGCGCCGGAAGGTTGAAGAGCAGCCGGCATCTTTCCACCGGGGGTTGCGCCAAGGCCCAGGCCGGCAGCATCGCGGCTGCGCCAACGTGGCCCGCTTGGCGGAGGAAGTGTCGACGTGGCTTCATGGCGGAATCCCGGTTGACGGCGCCTCAGGTGCGCAGTTCGGCAATCAGGAGCCGCCAGGCCTGGCGCAGCGCTTGTGCGCCTAGGCTTTCGGGGGTCGCTTCCATAACCACCAAACCACGCTGCAGCATAGCAAGGCGGCCGTTGTCGGCAGGAGCCTGGAGATCGAAGCGAACGGCGAATTGCGCCTGCAGGGGGATGGCGCGCCCCTTGGCATCGGTCTGGGCGGCGACGCGGCCGCCTTGCGTGGAGGCGAGGGCTTCAGGGGTCAACTGCTCGGCAGCGAGGTCGTCGATGCCGATCAACTGCACGGCCATCGTCGGCATCGAGGGGTCGTCGGGGACGAAGCGGCCACGGGCGCCCGGGCGCACCCGCCGCAAGTCCCGCTCGGCCAGGTAGCCCCGCACGTCCTGGCGGTTGCCGTGCAGCACCCGCAGCAGTGTCTGTCCGGGGCGCACCCACATGCCGGCGCGCAAGCCGGGCGCCACATCGGCGGCGGTGCCGTCGCTTGGCGCCCTGACGGCCATCTGCGAGCGCCGGCCCTGAGCACCTTCGCGGTCCGCCTGGGCCGTCGCTGCCTGGGCCGTCAGGATGAGCGTCGCGTGGCGGTCCTTGTCGCTGGCCGGCGCGCGGTCCAGCCGCAAGCGCGCGAGGGCTTCGTCCACCTGAGCCGCCGCGATGCGGCGCTCCACCTCTGGCGCCACGAGTTCCAGCAGCGCCTGGCCGGCCTGCACGCGCTGGCCGTCCACCACCGACAGCTCTCGCAGCTGCGCGGGCTCGGGCGCTTCGATGACGGTCTGCTGTGTCCAGCCCAGCACGGCGGGCACGGTCACGCTGCGATCAAGAGGCCAGCTCAGCAGCAGCGCCAGCCCGGCCAGCGTGGTGGCCAGGCGCAGGCGGTTGGCGGCCTGACCGAACAGGCCCAGCTGCCACCCGCGTTGCAGCCGCCGCCAGATCGGCAGCAGCAGGAGCACCCACATGGCCACTGCCGCCACCGGCAGCACCAGCGAGGTGCCGACGACATGGTAGGCCAGCCAGCTGAGGCCGCCGAACAGCACCAGGCGGTAGAGCCAGACCGCGTGGCCGAACAGCGCCAGGCCAGCAGCCAGGCGCGGTGGGGGCGACTCCGGCGCGGGCTCGGCGGCCCCGAACAGCAGGCGCGACCAGCACCAGCCCGCGTAGGCCAGGGAACGGGTCTGCAGGTTCTCGACGCCCAGCGCATCGCACAGCATGTGGTAGCCGTCGAAGCGCGCCAACGGGTTCAGGTTGACCGCCAGGCTGGTGGCCAGGCTGGTGGTGGCGAGCATGGCGGCGATGCTGCGTGCGGCGCCGTCCGGGAGGATGGACCAGGCCAGCAGGGCCCAGCCGGCCACCCATGTCTCGGCCAGCATCCCGGCCGCTCCCACCAGCACCCGCCCGCGCCGGCTGTGCAGGGCGTGGGTGCCGCCGGTCTCGGTGTAGACGACGGGCAGCCCGATGGACAGCATCAGGCCCATGTGCGGCACGCGCACACCCTGGGCGGCGCAGGCCCAGGCGTGCCCCAGTTCGTGGATCACTTTCAGCACCACCAGCGTGAGCATGAAGCCCATGGCACCCCAGGGCGTCAGCAGCGTCTGCACATCCCGAACGAGCGCGTCCCATTGACGGCTGGCCATCACCAGGCCCAGGCCTGTGGCCGCCAGCCAGATCAGCAACCAGGCCGGAGATGTCAGCGTGCGCACCAGCGGCAGGCTGCGCTCCAGCAAGGCTTGGGGCCGCAGCAGCACGAAGCGCCACTGCAGCGCAGCGACGAAGCGTTGCAGTGGCGTGGGCGGCTTCGGCGGTTCGTCCACCACAACGAGGTGGTGCTGGCGCAGGAAATCCAGCAGCCGCTGCAGCCGCTGCAAGTCGAGGCGCCGCCCCCGGCGCGCCAGCGCCTGGCCCAGGCGGGCGCTGTTGCCCTCGTCCCAGTGCATGAGCAGTTGCCGGTCGTCGTCGCTGATGACGAAGTGCCGGTCGCGCAGGGGATCGAGCAGCAGCCAGACGGGCACACGGTCCAGCCCTGCCGGGCGCGCCTGCAAACGCAGTTCCTGGCGCAGGGGTGGCAGTGGCAGTGGCGGGCTCACGGCGCGCCCTCAGAGGCCCAGCGTCTGGCGCAAAGCCGACCACGGACGGTGCAGCAACTGCAGGGCCAGCGGCACCTCATCGCCGTACAGCCGCGCCGTGCCGCGTCCTCCGATGCGCGGCGCCTGGCCGTCGACCGGCTCGGCCCACACGGTGTAGCTGCTCTCGGCCGAGCCCGGCCGCTGCTTCGGGGTGTAAGCCATGCTGAGCACCCGCGCCCGATAGCCGCCCAGGGGCGCGTTGTCCAGGTACACGGACACGGCGGCGCCGGGCCTGAGCACCAGCGCATCGTTGATGCTCATCTCGACGCGATAGCGCACATCCAGCGGCTGCGCCACCTGCAGCAACTCCTCGCCGACCTGCACCGCACGGCCTTCCCAGTCGCGGCGGTCGGCATAGAGCGCCACGCCGTCCAGCGGCGCGCGCACCACGCTGCGGGCGAGCATGTCCTCGGCATAGCGCAGCGTCAGCCGCGCCAGCTTCAGTTCGGCATAGGCGCTGGCGAGTTCCTGCCGGGCATTCGGCTCTGTGAAGGCCAGCGCCCCCAGCGTGGCGTGCCGGGCTTCGGCCACCGCGACGCGCTGCTGTGACAGCGTGGCCTCGTTGCGGGCCTGCAGATCTTCAAATTGCACCAGTGGCTGGCCGGCCTTCACCACCTGGTTGGGCGCGACGAGCATGGTGCGAACGGCACCGTTCAGCGGGGCGGTGATCAGCACGGGGTTGCGGGGGGCGACTTCCATGGGCGCCATCACATGGCGCTGCACCGGCACCAGGCCGGCCACGGTCGCCGCCAGCAGTGCCGCCACGGACATCTGCACGGAACGCCGGCGCGCCAGGCCCAGTCGGGGGCGCCCCGCCAGCGCATGCCAGGCATGACCGTAGGTATCGGCCAAGCGCTGCAACAACACCACCTCGGCGGGGATGTAGGGCTGGTGGCGCAGGTAGAGAACCCCTGCGCCTATGCTGCCGTCGTGATCCGGCATCGGCACCCAGTGCCCATGCGGCGCGCTGCAGGCCGCCAGCGCATCGTGGGTCTCGTCATCGGTGGCCGCCAGCCGGGCATGCAGCAGGTGTGGCCCGGCGGTGGCCAGGTTGCCGCTGGCGTTCAGCTCGCCCAGCCGTGCTTCCAGCGCCCGCACCAGCGACGCCTCCCGGTCGACCTCGGGTACTGCGCTGTGGGCCACGCAGACCCAGGCATGGCGGTTGTGGCGGCGGCGGAACACCAGGACCACGTCACTGCGCACCAGCTCCGAGCTGCCGTTGCAGAGCTGGTGCAGCAGTGCGTCTTCCGTGCCGAGGCGGCGCACGTCGGCCTCGTGCTGCAGCAGGCGCAGCGCTGGGCCGTGGTTCGTTGGCGTGGGCTCGCTGCCGGCAACGAGGCGCGCTGCGGGCGCGGTCGCAGGCCCGGGTCGCGCTGACATGGCGTCTGCCGAGGCCCTGGGGCGCCCGGGCGCCGACGACCGGGCCGCAGTCTCCGGCGTGGCCGCCGCTGCCGGAGCCGACTCCGGCGGCGGCTTGCGCTCAGCGCGTTTGGCTTTGGAAGACCGCATGGCCGCTCATCCCGGGCAGTGGCAGGGGGGAATTCGCCGTGGGCCGTTGCAGCTTTCCCACGAGGCGGGCGGTCCGGCTCACCGGGTCGATGCTGGGCATGATCCGCTCGACGCGGCCTTTCCAGCGTCCGCTGGTTTCGTCCACCGTCAGCAGCAGCGGCGTGCCGGGCCTCAGGTGCGCCAGCCAGGCGGAGGGGACGAGGATGTCCAGCTCCAGGTCGTCGGGGTCGACGATCTTCAGCAGCGGCTGGCTCGGGGACACGGCTTCGTGCGCTCGAGCCAGGTGCTGAACCACGCGGCCGTTGAACGGCGCGGCGATTCTGCAGTCCTTCACGGCCGCGTTCAGGGCCTCGGCTTCGGCGGAGACCTTGTCGAGCTGCGCGATGGAGATCAGCAGGTCGTTCTTGCCGATGGACTCGAAGCGGTCCAGCTCATGGTTGGTCTCCACCGTCTTCGTCTGCACCTGCACCGCAGCGGCGGCGGCCTTGGCCTCGGCCAGCTGGCGCTCGCAATCAAAGGCCACCAGCAGCGTGCCTGCGGTGAAGGACTCGCCCTCGCGCACCGGCATCTGGGAGATGCGCGCCGCCAGGCGCGAGGACAGCGTGGCCTCGCGCACCGCACGCACAACGGCCCGCGCCTGCACGGCGCCGGCCGCCGAAGCCTCCACGGCGAGCCCTGACGTGGTGCTCGGCGCCGGGGGGCGCCGGGCTGGTTGAGCCGGCGAAGGCGTGCTGGCCAGAATGGCCGATAGCAGCAGGGGCAGCATCAGGGCGCGCATCACGAATCCTTCGGCAAGGGGGGCAGTGACAGGGCACGGTCGCTCCAGTGGATCTCCAGCTTGTCGACGATCTGCGCCAGCGGTTCTGAACCGTCCAGCTTGATGTCGAAATTGTCCAGGCCCATGGACGCGTACAAATTGGCGTATGCGTTTTGCAGGTCAGCATAGGCGGTGTCGTAGCGAACCTCGGCCAGCACCGAATTCATTTCTTCACGAACCAGGCTTTGCTGGCTGATGGCGCGGGCCTTGTAGGCGCCGCGCGACGCTTCGGTTAGCCGGGTCTGCACGCCGTTGGCCTGGCGCACGACCGACAGTTCCTGTGACAGCCGTATGAAGCGCACGCGGGCCACGTGGACCTGGGTCATCACGGCCATGGTGAGCGCGAGGTCGCGCTGGTCCTGCACGTCGAGTTCCGCCAGCAGCGCAGCTTTCTCCAGCGGGCGCCGGAACACCGACATCAAGCTCCAGCTGACGCGGGCGCTGAAGTCCAGCCAATCGTTGTTGTACAGGAACTGGTTGCTGTCGTAGTTCAGCCCCAGCATGGCTTTCAGCGAAGGCAGACTGCGCAGCAGGGAGGCGCGGTCCTCCAGCTCGGTGATCTTGCGCTGGTAGCCGGCTTCGCGCAGCTCCGGGCGAAAGCGCAGGCCGGTCAGCACCATCTCGTTGGCCGAGCCCGGCAGCTCGGGGACCAGATCGGTCCGATCCGGCAGCACCAACTGGTAGGGCGTCGCCGGCGTCAGATTCATCAGCGCCGCCAGTTGGGTCTTGGCCAGCGTCAGTTCGCGTTGCAGCTTCTGGGCCTCGCTTTGCACGCCCAACAGGTCGCGCTGGAAGGCCAGGACCGTCAGCGGTGACGCCACACGCCGGCTCTCCAGTGCTTCGGCCTGGGCCAGGGCCTTCAATGCCATCCCCTCGACCTCCGACAGGTGCCTGAAGGTGCGGTCGGCGCTGACGGCGCGCCAGTAGGCGGTGCGCACGTCCTCGATGATGCGGGTCAAGACCTTGCGGCGGCGCTCGGCCGAGATGCTGCTCTCATGCGCCTGCTGGAGGCTGCGCACGTAGGCCAGCCCGAAATCGAGAACGTCCCAGCTGGCGCGGATGTCGGCACTGGTGCTGCGGCGCTCGCTTGAGGTGGAGGGCTCCAGCGACTGATTGCCGCTGAGCAGCGAGCGGCTGCGTGAGCCGGCATCGTTGCTGCGCCCGACGAAGCCGCTTTGCGCCACCAGGGCGGGCAACATGTCCACACGCCGCAATTCCGCCTGCTTGAGCTTCAAGGACTCGCTCATGGCTTCTATGCGGCCGTCCAGGTTGTACTTGATGGCCCTTGCCATGGCCTCGTACAGCGAGATCGGGCCTTTGACCGGTTCCTCCAAGGCGATTTCGGCGCGCAGGTTCTTGAGGTTGTCCACCGCCCGCCGGTCGTGATTCAGCGGAGCTGGTGTGGTGCTGCATCCCGCCAGGCCCACCAGGGCTGCGGAGCCGCTGGCGACAAGCAGGCGGCGGCGGGGCAGGGTCGGTGTTGGGCGGTTCATTTCGAAGTCCTGTCAGAGCATGCCTGGCGGGCGCTCAGCCGAGTGCATGGGCCAGATCGTCCAGCTCGTCGCGGCGGCGGCGCTCGTTCTTCACGAGCTGTTCTGCGAGGGTTTCGGGCGCCGGGGCGGCGGGCTGGCCAGCCGGCTCCGCTGAGGGCAGGCCGCCGCGCCCAAGCTCATCGTCCAGGCGCGGCAGGCCGGCGGCCAGGCCGGGGCTCAGCGCGCTGGCGCCGCTGCCGTAGGCGTTGCCGCCTCCAGAGTCCAGACGCGTCGGGGCCCGAAAGCCCTCGCTCAAGTCGCCGACGACGGCGGCCATGGGGCTGCTTTGATTGAGGTCGGCGGTGGCCGAGAGGTTCTGTACCTCGCCGACGGAAAAGCCGAGCGCCTGGCTGCCCGTGAGTGCCTCCGTGCCGCCCAGGCGTTTGACGTCGTTCACGGCCTTGATCAGCACGGTGTCGTAGCTGGCGGTGCGCAGGTTCTGGGTGGGCGGCGGCGGTGCGTCGGCCGCAGGGGCGCCGGTTGTCCCGATTGCGGGCGCCGGCTCGACGATCCACGTGAAGGTCTGCGTGGCCATGGCAGCGCTGGGGTCGGTGGCGGTGATGGTGACCGTGAAGGTGCCCGCCTGCGTCGGCGTTCCCGTGATGACGCCGGTGTTCGGATTCAGCGTGACTCCCGCAGGCAGGCCGTCGGCCGAGAGCGTCAGCGCATCGACGTCCACGTCCGCGAAGGCTGCGGCCACGCTCAGGTTGACCGGTTGACCGACCTGCGCAAGGGAGGCGCCCAGCGGTGCGCCTGATGCTGCGGGGGCGTCGTTCTGCGCTGTCACGGTGATCGTGACCGTGGCAGTGCGGGCCTCGCCCTGGCTGTCGGTCACCGTGAAGCGGAAGCTGTCGACGCCGCTGAAGTTGGCGTTGGGCGTGTAGGTGTAGCTGCCGTCGGTATTAAGCGTGACGCTGCCGTTGGCCGGCGCGCTGGCCAGCGTGGCTGCCAGCGAGTCGTCGTCGCTGGCCCCGATCAGCACATTGCCGGTCACGGGCGTGTCCTCGGGGCTGGTGGCGACTGGCGAGGCCAGCACCGGCGGCGGGTTCGTGGCCGTCAGCGTGAAGGCCTGGCCGACACTGCCTCCCTTGCCATCGGCGGCGGTCACCGTCACCGTGTAGACACCGCCGGTGCCGCCACTCGCGGCTGCCGGGTCGAGGCGGCCGCTGATCACGCCCGTGGCGGGGTTGATGGCGAGACCTGGCGGCAGGCCGCTGACGCTGTAGCTGAGCGCATCGTTGTCGGCGTCGCTGAAGGGCAGGGCGGCGTTCAGCGTCAAGGCCTGGCCCTCGATGCCGTTCACGTTGACCAGGGCTGCACCGCTGGCCAAGGGGGCGTCGTTGACGGCGTTGATCGTCACCGACACCGTCGAGGTGGCGGTGGCGCCCTGCGCGTCGGTCACTGTGTAGCTGAAGGTGTCGGTGCCGTTGAAGTTGGCGTCGGGCGTGTAGGTGTAGCTGCCGTCCAGATTCAATGTGACGCTGCCATGGGCCGGGCCGGAGGCCAGCGTCGAGGTGAAGGCGTCGTCATCGCTGTCGTTGGACAGCAGGTTGCCGGAGATGGCGCCGTCCTCGGGGACGAGGGCGGTGTCGGCCGTGACAGTCGGGCCAGGGTTGGTGGCGGTGAAGCCGAAGGTCTGGCTCAGCCGGCCCTCGTTGCCGTCGTCGGCGGTGACGGTGACGGTGAACACGCCGCCTGATGCTGCACCCGAGGCCCCAGCGGCCAGCGTGCCGCTGATGACGCCGGTGACGGCGTCGATGGCTAGGCCCGGTGGCAGGCCGGTGGCGCTGTAGCGCAGCGCGTCGCCGTCGGCGTCGCTGAACGCGCCACTGGTGGGCAGAAGCACCCGCTGGCCGTCGTCGGCGCTGGTGTCGGCCAGCGGGCTGCCGCCGACCGTGGGCGCGGTGTTCGGCGCCGAACTCACGGTCACGGCGACCGTCGCCGCAGCCGTGGCGCCCTGTGCATCGGTGGCGGTGTAGCTGAAGGTGTCGGTGCCGGTGTAGCCGGCGTTCGGGGTGTAGCTGAAGCTGCCGTCGGCGTTGAGCGTGAGGCGGCCGTTGTTTGGCGCCGAGGCCAACGACGCGGTCAGCGTGTCGTCGTCGCTGTCGTTGGCGAGCACGTTGCCGCCGCTGGGGACGCCGCTGGTGGCGTTCAGCGTGTCAGGCCTGGCCGTGGGGCCGGGGTTGCTGGCGGTGACGTTGAAGGTCTGGCTGCTGCTGCCGCCCTGGCCGTCGCTGGCGGTGACGGTCACCGCGTAGACGCCGGCCGCACCACCGGCCGAGGCGTTGGCCGCCAGCGAGCCGCTGATGACACCGGTGGCCGGGTCGATGGCCAGGCCAGGCGGCAGACCGGCGGCGCTGTAGCTCAGGGCGTCGCCGTCGGCGTCGGCGAAGGCCATGGCGGTGCCGAGGGCCAGGGCCTGGCCGTCTGCTGCGGCTTTGGCGGTCAGCGGTGCGCCGCTCGCCGCAGGCGCATCGTTGACGGTGGCGACCGTGACCGTGACGGTTGCCGTGGCGATGCCGCCCTGGGCGTCGGTCACCGTGTAGGTGAAGCTGTCGATGCCGTTGAAGTTGGCATCGGGGGTGTAGGTGTAGCTGCCGTCGGCGGCCACCACCACGCTGCCATTCGACGGGGCCGTGGCCAGCGTGGCGGTCAGCGTGTCGTCGTCACGGTCATTGGCCAGCACATTGCCGGTGATCGTGCCGTCCTCGGCACCGGTGGTGCTGTCGGCCGCTGCGGCGGGTGCAGGATTGGTGGCGGTGAGGGTGAAGGTCTGGCTGCTGGTGCCGCCGTTGCCGTCGCTGGCCGTGACGGTCACCGCGTAGACGCCGCCCGCACCACCGGCCGAGGCGTTGGCCGTCAGTGTGCCGCTGATGAGGCCGGTGGTGGTGTCGATGGCCAGCCCCGGCGGCAGGCCGGCGGCGCTGTAGCGCAGGGCGTCGCCGTCGGCGTCGCTGAAGGCGCCGGCCGTGGGCAGGTTCACGGTCTGCCCGTCGGCTGCGCTGCTGGCGGCCAGCGGCGTGCCGCTGGCAGTGGGCGGCGTGTTGGATGCTGGGCTGACCGTCAAGGTCACCGTGGCCGTGGCGCTGGCGCCCTGGGCGTCGGTCACGACGTAGCTGAAGGTGTCGGTGCCGCTGAAACCGGTGTTCGGTGTGTAGGTGTAGCTGCCGTCGGCGCTGAGGGTGGCGCTGCCGTGGGCCGGTGGCGAGGTGAGCGCTGCGGTCAGCGTGTCGTCATCGCTGTCATTGGCCAGCACGTTCCCGCCGGCACTGCTGCCCATGCTCAGGCTGAGGCTGTCGGCGTTGGCCGAGGGGCCGGGGTTGGTGGCGGTGAACGTGAAGGCTTGACTGCCCTGGCCGCCGCTGCCGTCGCTGGCGGTGACGGTGACGCTGTACACGCCGGTTGCGCCGCCGGCCGAGGCGTTGGCCGCCAAGGTGCCGCTGATGACGCCGCTGAGCGGGTCGATGGCCAGGCCCGGTGGCAGGCCGGTGGCGCTGTAGCTGAGCGCCTGGCCCTCGACGTCGGCGAAGCCGGCCGCCGTGTCGACGGTCACCGCCTGGCCGTCGGCGGCGGTCTGGGCGGTCAGCGGCGTGCCGCTGGGAGCCGGGGCGTCGTTCACGGGCCTCACGCTGATGGCCACCGTGGCCATGGCCGTGGCGCCTTGGGCATCGGTCACGGTGTAGGTGAAGCTGTCGCTGCCGCTGTAGTTGGTATTGGCGGTGTAGCTGTAGCTGCCGTCGGGGTTCAGCGTCACCGTGCCGTGTGTCGGCCCGCTGGACAGGGTGGCGGTGAACATGTCGTCGTCGCTGTCGTTGCTCAGCACATTGCCGGTGATGGCGCTGTCCTCGTCGCCGCTGGCGCTGTCGGCTGCGGCGGTGGGGCCGGGGTTGGAAACGGTGAATTGCACCGTTTGTGCCGCCACGCCGCCAATCCCGTCGTCGGCGGTCACGGTCACGGTGTAGACGCCGCCGGCGCCGCCGGCAGAGGCGGCGACGCCCAGGCTGCCCATGATCTGCCCTGTGACGGCATGGATGCTCAGCCCGGTGGGCAGGCCGGTGGCGCTGTAGCTCAGCGATGGGCCGTCGGGGTCGGTGAAGGCGGCACCGGCGTCGATGCTGACGGCCTGTCCGTCGATGAGGCTGATGTTGGTCAGCGGTGTGGCCGACGGTCCCGGCGATGAGTTCACGGCCACCACGGTGATGGTGACTGTCGCCGTGGCGGTGGCGCCCTGCGCGTCGGTGGCGGTGTAGGTGAAGCTGTCGTTGCCGTTGTAGCCCGGCGTGGGGGTGTAGGTGTAGGTGCCGTCGGTGTTGAAGATGAGGCTGCCGTGGGTGGGCGGGCTGGCTACGGCAGCGGTCAGCGTGTCGTCGTCCGTATCGTTGCTCAGGACCTGGCCGCTGACGCTGCTGCTTTCGTTGACGCTGGTGTTGTCAGCGGTGGCCATCGGCCCCGGGTTCGTGGCCGTGAAGGCGAAGGTCTGGCTGCTGCTGCCACCGAGGCCGTCGTTCGCCGTGACGGTGACGTTGTAGACACCCCCGGCGCCGCCCGTCGATGCCGCCGCTGTGAGCGTGCCGCTGATCAGGCCGGTGCTGGCGTCGATGCTCAGTCCGGGTGGCAGGCCGGTGGCGCTGTAGCTCGCAGCGGGGCCGTCGGGGTCGGTGAAGGCTGCGGCGGTGGCGATGGACACCGCCTGGCCGTCGCTGGCTCCCGCCGTGGCCAGCGGCGTACCGCTGACTGCGGGGCTGTCGTTGACCGCAGCGATGGTGACGGTGACGGTCGCCGTGGCCGTGGCGCCCTGGGCGTCGGTCACCGTGTAGGTGAAGGTGTCGGTGCCATTGAAGTCGGCTGCCGGCGTGTAGGTGTAGCTGCCGTCGGCGTTGAGGTTGACGCTGCCGTGCGAGGGCCCGCTGGCGAGGCTGGCCGTGTGGGTGTCGTCGTCGCCGTCGTTGGCCAGCACGTTGCCGCTGATGACGGTGTCCTCGGCGCTGCTGGCACTGTCGGCATTGGCCGTCGGGCCGGGGTTGCTGGCGGTGAAGGCAAAGCTCTGGCTGGCCGTGCCGCCCAGGCCGTCGCTGACGGTGACCGTGACGCTGTAGACGCCAGCCGCACCGCCGGCCGAGGCGGCAGCAGTGAGCGTGCCGCTGATGATGCCGGTGCTGGCGTCGATGCTCAGTCCGGGTGGCAGGCCGGTGGCGCTGTAGCTCGCAGCGGGGCCGTCGGGGTCGGTGAAGGCTGCGGCGGTGGCGATGGACACCGCCTGGCCGTCCATGCTGCTGCGCGCAGCCAGTGTGGTGCCGGCAGGGGCATCGTTCACGGGCGTCACCGTCAGCGTGACGGTGGCCGTGCTGGTGGCGCCCTGGGCGTCGGTCACCGTGTAGGTGAAGGTGTCGCTGCCGTTGAAGTTGGTTGCCGGCGTGTAGACGTAGCTGCCGTCGGCGTTGAGCACGACGCTGCCGTTCACCGGGCCGCTGGCCAGGGTGGCGGTGAGGCTGTCGTCGTCGCTGTCGTTGGTCAGCACGTTGCCGCTGATGGTGGTGTCTTCGGCGCTGCTGGCACTGTCGGCATTGGCCGTCGGGCCGGGGTTGCTCACCGTCAGGTGGAAGGTCTGGCTGCTGCTGGCCTGGCCGTCGCTGGCCGTGACGGTGATGGCGTAGACGCCGCTGCTGCCGCCGGCGGAAGCGGCAGCAGCGAGCGTGCCGGTGATGGCGCCCGTGGCAGGGTCGATGGTCAGCCCGGTGGGCAGGCCGCTGGCGCTGTAGGTCAGCGCCTGGCCATCGGTATCGCTGAAGGCCGTCGCGGTGGCGATGGACACCGCCTGGCCGTCCACGCCACTGCGCGCAGCCAGTGTGGTGCCGGCAGGGGCATCGTTCACGGGCGTCACCGTCAGCGTGACAGTGGCCGTGCTGGTGGCGCCCTGGGCGTCGGTCACCGTGTAGGTGAAGGTGTCGCTGCCGTTGAAGTTGGTTGCCGGCGTGTAGACGTAGCTGCCGTCGGCGTTGAGCACGACGCTGCCGTTCACCGGGCCGCTGGCCAGGGTGGCGGTGAGGCTGTCGTCGTCGCTGTCGTTGGTCAGCACGTTGCCGCTGATGGTGGTGTCTTCGGCGCCGCTGGCACTGTCGGCATTGGCCGTCGGGCCGGGGTTGCTCACCGTCAGGTGGAAGGTCTGGCTGCTGCTGGCCTGGCCGTCGCTGGCCGTGACGGTGATGGCGTAGACGCCGCTGCTGCCGCCGGCGGAAGCGGCAGCAGCGAGCGTGCCGGTGATGGCGCCCGTGGCAGGGTCGATGGTCAGCCCGGTGGGCAGGCCGCTGGCGCTGTAGGTCAGCGCCTGGCCATCGGCATCGCTGAAGGCCGTCGCGGTGGCGATGGACACCGCCTGGCCGTCCATGCCGCTGCGCGCAGCCAGTGTGGTGCCGGCAGGGGCATCGTTCACGGGCGTCACCGTCAGCGTGACAGTGGCCGTGCTGGTGGCGCCCTGGGCGTCGGTCACCGTGTAGGTGAAGGTGTCGCTGCCGTTGAAGTCGACTGCTGGCGTGTAGACGTAGCTGCCGTCGGCGTTGAGCACGACGCTGCCGTTCACCGGGCCGCTGGCCAGGGTGGCGGTGAGGCCGTCGTCGTCGCTGTCGTTGGTCAGCACGTTGCCGCTGATGGTGGTGTCTTCGGCGCCGCTGGCACTGTCGGCGTTGGCCGTCGGGCCGGGGTTGGCGACGGTGAAGGTGAAGCTGCGCGTCAGCGTGCCGCCTTTGCCGTCGCTGGCGGTGATGTTGACCGTGTAGGCGCCGCCGGCACCGCCGGCCGATGCGCTGGGGGTGAGCGTGCCGCTGACCTGGCCCGTGACGGCGTCCAGTGACAGGCCTGGCGGCAGGCCGCTGGCGCTGTAGGTGAGGGTGTCGCCGTCCGGGTCGTTGAAGGCCCCGGCCACGTTGAAGCTCTGCGCCTGACCGTCGACGGCTGCGCGGGGGGGCAGCGGCGCGGCGGCTACCGGGTGCGCGTCCACGCTGAGTGTGACGGTGGCGGTCTCGGTGGTGCCGTTGCTGGTGACGGTGTAGGTGAAGCTGTCCGGGCCGTAGTAGCCGGCGCCTGGCGTGTAGACGGCGTTGCCTGCAGCATCGATGGTCACGCTGCCGTGCGCGCCTTGTGTGTAGCTTGTGACGGCGCGGCCTGGATTCTCGAAGTTGTCGTTGGCCAGCACGTTCAGGCTGACGGGCTGGTCTTGCACCAGCAGCACGGCGTCGTCGACCACGTCGGCGACCGGTGCGATGCCGATGGGCAGTTGAGCCGTCACCACCGGCAGGCCGAGCAGCGTGTCCAGCGCCGTGATGTTGAGCGTTACCGGCCCGTTGTAGTCGGCGCCCGGGGTGTAGATCAAGCCTGCAAGCGCGGCGTTGATGTCGGTGGCCAGGCCCGAGAAGGTCATCGAGCTGTCGTTCACGCCGTCGCCGCTGGCCAGCGTGAGATTGGCAGTGGAACCCAGGGTCAGGTCACCACTGCCCACGCTCAGCGTCACCGAGATCAGGTTGCCATTGACGTCGCCGATGCTGATGGTGTTGCCGCCCAAGCCCACCAGCAGCAGCGGCTGGTCCTCGTTCAGCAGGTTGACCAGCGTGGGCAGCGCGATGCTGACGTTCTGCGGCGTGATGGTGACGGTGACCAGGCCAGGCTGCAGCGCGTCGACGCCGCTGCTGTCGCGCAGCGTGTATTGAATGGTGTCCACGCCGTTGTAGCCGGCGTTGGGCGTGTAGGTGATGGTGCCGTCGCCGTTGACGACCGCAGTGCCATGGCTGGCGGTGGCGCCGGTCACGCTCAGCGTGTCGCCGGTGGCCGCCACGTCGTTGGCCAGCACGTTGATGTTGACGGACGCGTTGGTGTGGGTGGCGGCGCTGTCCACCACGGCCACGGGCGGCGGGTGGGCGGCGCTGATCTGCAGTGTCAGCGTCTGGGACAGCGCCGCGCCAAGGTTGTCGGTGGCCGTGACGTTGATGGCGTGGCTGCCCACGGCCATCGTGGTGCCGGTGATCACGCCGGTGCCGGCGTCGATGCTGAGGCCGCTGGGCAGGCTGGCGGCGCTGTAGGTCAGCACCTGCGCATTGGTCGCCACGTCGACGTCGACAAAGGCGGTGGCGGTGGCGAGGGTCAGCGGCGTGCCAGCGGTGGCCAGCACCGTGCCCAGCGGCGTGGCCGAGGCTGAGGGAGCGTCGTTCACGGCGCCGACAGTCACCGTCACTGTGGTCACGGCGCTGGCGCCCTGGGCGTCGGTGACGGTATAGGTGAAGGTGTCGCTGCCGTTGAAATTGGCGTGTGGTGTGTACGTGTAGGCACCGTTGGCGGCCACGGTCACCGTGCCGTTCAGGGGCGGTGTGAGCAGTGCGGCGGAGAGGGCGTCGTCGTCACTGTCATTGCCCAGCACATTGCCGGTGAGGACCGTGTCTTCCAGGCCGCTGGCACTGTCGGCCGCTGCGCTGGGGCCGGGGTTGTTTGCCGTCAACACCAGCGCCTGGCTGCTCACCCCGCCCCGACCGTCGTTGGCGGTCACGGTGACGGTGTAGACGCCCGCCGTGCCGCCGGCCGACGCGGTGGGTGAGGGCGTGCCGCTGATGACGCCGGTGCTGGCGTTGATGCTGAGGCCGGCTGGCATGCCGCTGGCGCTGAAGGCCAGCGCGTCGCCGTCGGGGTCGCTGAAGGCGGTGCCGGCGTTGTAGCTGAAGGCCACGCCGTCCTGGGCTACCGCAGCCGTCAGTGGCAAGCCCAGGGGCGGCAGGTTCGGGGTGGTCAGCTGCAACAGCAGGCCCTGGCTGGCCGAGGCCCCCAGGCTGTCGGTGGCAGTGACGACGACCGTGTAGTTGCCCGCCAGCGTGGGCGTGCCGGTGATCAGGCCGGTGCTGTTGTTGATGCTCAGGCCGGGTGGCAGGCCAGTGGCGGTGTAGGTGAGCACCTGGCCATCGGTGAGCACGTCGGCGTCACTGAAGCCGCTGGCGGTGGCCACGGTCAGCGCCACGCCCGTACTCTGGGCGACGGTGCCCAGTGGCGAGGCGATGGTGGGCGCATCGTTGACAGCATTGACGGTCAGGTTCACGGCAGCCAGGCTGAAGGCACCCTGGGCATCGGTCACCTGATAGGTGAAGCTGTCGCTGCCGTTGTAGTTGGCGTGGGGCGTGTAGGTGTAGGCGCCGTTGGCTGCGAGGGTCACCGTGCCGTGGGTGGGGCCGGCGATGAGGCTGGCCGTCAGCGCATCGTCGTCGCTGTCGTTGGTCAGCGCATTGCCGCTGAAGGCGGTGTCTTCGTTGGTGGTGGCGCTGTCGGTGGTGGCGTTGGGGCCAGGGTTGCTGACCGTCAGGGCCAGCGCCTGGCTGGCACTGCCGCCGTTGCCGTCGCTGACCGTCACGGTGATGGCGTAGACGCCTGCCAGCCCACCGGCCGAGGCGTTGGCATCCAGCGTGCCGCTGATGACGCCGGTGCTGCTGTTGATGCCCAGGCCGCTGGGCAGGCCGCTGGCGCTGTAGGCGAGGATGTCGCCGTCGACATCGCTGAAGCTGGCCGCAGTGGCGATGCTGATGCTGGCGCCGTCATTGCCGGTGCGGGCCGCCAGCGCGGTGCCCAGTGGCGCATCGTTCACCGCCGTCACGGTGATGTTGACGGTAGTGGTGGTGGTCGGCACGCCAAAGCCGTTGTGGTCGCTGACGGTGAAGCTGTCGGGGCCGTTGTAGTTGGGGTCGGGTGTGTAGGTGTAGACGCCGGCTGCGGTGACGATGACGCTGCCGTGGCCGGGGGCGCTGGTCAGCTGCGCCGCGCCCAGCAGTGCCGGCACGGCGCCCACGGTCGGCGTGTCCTCTGCGGTGCTCACGTTCTGCGTGCCGAGCAAACCTTCCCAGTCGGCAGCGCTCAGCGCCTGCAGCGCCACGTCGCCGTGACGGACCTCCAGGTTCCAATCACCTCCCAGCACGCGGCTGCCGGTGGCGTCATCGGACGCGGCGATGTCCAGCCCCAGCGCCGCTGCCAGTGCGGAAACAGCCAGGCCGCCGCGCTGTCCGGCTCCGAAGTCGCAGCCGTAGACCAGCACGTCGGCGCCCGGGGTGAGATGGGTGCCAATCTCGGTGAGCAGGGCGCTTTGCCGGGCATCGAGTTGTGTCGGGTCGAAGGTGGTGTTGCCGAGCTGCAGTTGGCCGCTGCTGCCATGTGTCAGGAGGTGGACGCCGCTGACATCCTGCTGGCCGCGCAGTGCCTCGGCGATCTGCTGAAGGCCATCGCGCGTGGCGTCCAGCATGACGACCTGCATGCCAGCTGTGAGCTGCGACCGGAGTTGCGCCAGATCTGGCAGGTCGTCGGCAAGGAAGACGATTTGCGGCCCGATGCCCAAGGCCTGGCCCAAGGCTGCGATCTCGTTGCCGCTGGGTGCTGCGCCGTTTTCGATGCCATCGGCGGCGACCGGGTCCGCCGGGTGGGTCAGCGCATCAGTGGCCACGGCCAGCGCCGCAGCGTCGAACATCGCACGCGATTCGAGCGCCAGTGGCGGACGGTAGGTTCTGAAGCGCATGACGGCCGGCTGCTGCCGGGGAACTGCCGTCATGCATGCCTGTTGGCTGCAGATGATGGTTTCCCCGCCTCCCTTCGGCACATTGTGGGCGCACGCGCTGAGATCCGGGAAAGCAACGGGCGACAACATGATGCGAAAAAATCACGCCTAACCCTGAAACGACAGGGGCCCGACAGGCGAGGGGCATTTTTCGGCCCATGCCAGCGGCCGGCGCAGCGGAGCTTGGAAAGCTGCCCGGGCGCGTGGTCCGACTATGATTTCAGCGGTTGCCCCGGCCTGTGCCGGGGCTTCGCTTTTTTGAGGGCGTCGTCGTGGTTGCAGTCAGTGGTTGGATGAGAAGAAGCCTGGGCGCGGTCGCGTTCGCGCTGCTCGCCGGCTGCAACAACAGCCCGCACCCGCACGGCGCCGAGCGCGAGAACGCGCTCTACATGGCGTTCGCCGAGCGCTCGCCGCGCTACCTGGACCCGACGTCCTCCTACGCCGCGCCCGAGAGCACCTACGTCTACGAGATCAGCGAGCCGCCCTACGGCTACCACCCCCTCAAGCGGCCGTACGTGCTGATCCCGCGCACGGCTTCAGGCCTGGCCAAGCCCTATTACCTGGACGCCAAGGGCAACCGCCTGCCCGACGACGCGCCCGACGAGCAGATCGCCGAGGCGGTCTACGACATCGCCATCAAGCCGGGCCTGAAGTGGTCGCCGCACCCGGCGTTCGCGAAGGACGCGCAGGGCCAGCACCGTTATCACCACCTGAAGCCCGGCGAGCTGGGCGACAAGCGCAGCCCGTTCGCGTTCGAGCACCTGTCCACGCGCGAGGTGGTGGCCGACGACTTCGTCTACGCGCTCAAGCGCCACGCCAGCCCGCGGCTGGAGGCACCGGTCGCGGCGGTGTTCTCCGAGCACGTCATCGGGCTCAAGGACTACATCACCACGCTCAAGCGCGAGAGCGAGAAGCAGCTTGCCGGCCTGCCCGAGAACCTGACCGACAAGCCCTTCCTGGACCTGCGCCGCTGGCCGCTGGCCGGTGTGCAAGCCGTCAACGACCACCTGCTGCGCATCCGCCTGAAGGGCCGCTACCCGCAGTGGCAGTACTGGCTGGCTACCACGTTCACGGCGGCCGTCCCGTGGGAGGTGGACGCCTTCTACGCCCAGCCCGGCATGACCGCCAACTCCATGAGCTGGAACCAGTGGCCGGTGGGCACGGGCGCCTTCATGATGACCGAGTACGTGCAGGATCGCCGGCACGTGATGAGCCGCAACCCCAACTACCGGCTCGAGACCTACCCCTGTGACGGCAGCCCCGGCGACGCCGAGGCTGGCCTGCTGGCCGACTGCGGCAAGCCCATGCCCTTCGTCGACAAGGTCGTTGCCATCAACGTGAAGGAGGCGGTGCCGCGCAAGGAGCTGTTCAAGCAGGGCTACCTGGACCTGCCCGAGATGGACCGTTCGGACTGGGGCGTGAACCTGGCCGTGGACCGCGACGACTCCGACGAGGTGAAGCGGTTCTTCCAGGAGCGCGGTTTCCAGCTGCCCATGAACGTGGACATCACGAACTGGTACATGGGCTTCAACTGGCTGGACCCGGTCGTGGGCCGCGGCGACACGCCCGAGCAGCAGCGCCGCAACCGCGCGCTGCGCCAGGCCATCTCCATCGCCATCGACTGGGAGGAGGGCTACGGCCGCATCTTCCGCGACAAGGGTGGCGACGCCGCCCACGGCCCCATCCCGCCGGGCGTGTTCGGCTCCAGGGAGGGCGAGCCGGGCGAGTTCAACCCGGTGACGCATCGGCTGGTGAACGGCAAGGTCGAGCGCCGCCCGATTGAAGACGCCCTCAAGCTGATGAACGAGGCCGGCTACCCCGGCGGCCGTGACGCGAAGACGGGCAAGCCGCTGGTGCTGAACTACGACTTCCAGCGCGTCGTCACGCCGGAGCTGAAGGCCGAGAACGACTGGCTGATCCGCCAGTTCGCCAAGCTGGGCATCCAGCTGGACATCCGCGCGACCGACTTCAACCAGTTCCAGGAAAAGATCCTGAAGGGCAAGCACCAGATCTTCTGGTGGGGCTGGTTCGCCGACTATCCCGACGCCGAGAACTTCCTGTTCCTGCTGTACGGCCCCAACGCGAAGAGCCTGCACGAGGGCGAGAACACGGCCAACTACGCCAACCCCGAGTTCGACCGGTTCTACCGCAAGCTGCAGTCGCTGGAAGACGGCCCCGAGAAGGCCGCCGTGATGGCGAAGATGAACGACATTGCCCGCCAGGACGCGCCGTGGGCCTGGGGCTACTGGAGCTACTCGGGCCTGGCCTTCCAGCGCTGGCTGCACAACGGCAAGCCCGGCGTTGTCGTGCGCGACCGTGCCCGCTACCTGCGCGTGGACGTGCAGGAGCGTGCCCGCAGCATCGCCGCGTGGAACCGGCCGGTCTGGTGGCCGCTGCTGGTGCTGGCGGCCGGTGGCCTGGCCATCGCCGTGGCGACGCGCCGCGCGTGGGCCCGCCGCGAGACGGCCACGGCCGTGGCGACGGGGGAGGGCGCCTGATGCTGGGCTTCATGCTGCGCCGGCTGGGCTATGGCCTGGCCATCCTCGTCGGCGTCAACCTGTTCACCTTCTTCCTGTTCTTCTCGGTCAACACGCCGGACGACATGGCGCGGCTGAACATCGGCGGCAAGCGCGTCACGCAGGCGCAGATCGACACCTGGAAGCAGGAGCGCGGCTACGACAAGCCGCTGTACTTCGACGCCAGCCGGCAGGGCGCCGAGCAGGTCACGCACACCATCCTGTGGGAGCGCTCGGTGAGCCTGTTCGCGCTGGACTTCGGCAAGAGCGATGCGCGCCAGGCCATCAACATCGGCCACGAGGTGAAGGTGCGCATGGGCGTGAGCCTGCAGCTGGCGCTGCCGCTGTTCATCCTGCAGGTCATCGTCAGCGTCGCGTTCTCGCTGCTGCTGGTGTTCTTCCGGCACACGCGCATCGACTTCTGGGGCGTCGTGCTGTGCGTGCTGATGCTGTCCATCAGCAGCCTGTTCTACATCATCGTCGGCCAGTTCCTGTTCGCCCGCGTGCTGAAGCTGGTGCCCATGAACGGCTTCGCGGGCGGGCTGGACGCGGTGCGCTTTCTGGCACTGCCCATCCTGCTGTCGCTGCTGAGCCGGCTGGGCGGCGAGGCGCGGCTGTACCGCGCGATGTTCCTGGAGGAGATGGGCAAGGACTATGTGCGCACCGCGCGCGCCAAGGGCCTGTCCGAAGGCCGCGTGCTGGGCCGCCACGTGCTGCGCAATGCGTTGATTCCCATCATCACCAGCGCCGGCAGCTACCTGCCGTACGTCTTCCTCGGCAGCCTGGTGTTCGAGAGCTTCTTCGGCATCCCGGGCCTGGGCGCCTTCGTCATCGAGGCGATCACGGGGCAGGATTTCGCCATCGTGCGCACCATGGTCTTCCTCGGTGCGCTGCTCTATATCGCGAGCAATGCGCTGATCGACGTGGCCTACACGTGGGTCGATCCGCGGGTGAGGTTGCAATGAAGCTTGTGCTGCTCTGGACCGACCTCGCGCTGTGGCTGATGGTGGCTGCGGGCGTCGCCTACGCGGTGCGCGTGTGCGGCCAGGCTCATCTGCGCGGCACCTGGCAACGCGTGCTGCGCGACCCGGTCGCGGCGAGCGCCAGCGTCGTCATGGCGCTGTTCCTGCTGGTCACGCTGGTGGATAGCATCCACATACGCCGCGCGCTGGAGACGACGGGCGGCGCCACCGTCTACGACACGCGCACGCTGTCCGCGCTGGACCTGCTGCTGGCGCGGCAACTCGACATGCGCGAGGTCAGCTACTCGGTGCCGTTGGGCACGCACGGGTTCAACAAGGAAAGCGTCGTCGACGCGCAGGGCCACGCCGGGCGCGACTATCCGCGGCTGACGTTCGGCGGCGCGCATCTGGCCGACCCGGCTACGCAATGGGCGGGCGACGTGGCCCACCGCGCCGCGCTGGGGCTGGCCGGTGGCCTGGCCGTCGCCGCGCTGCTCTTCGGGCTGACAGCCGCCGCGCTGGCCCGCCAGCATCACGGCTGGCGCCACGCGCTGTCCGATCTGACCGCGGACCGCACCTTCTACCCCCTGCGCGCCGTGCTCATCACGCTGACCGTCGTGCTGCTGCTGGCCGGCCCGGCCCTCGCGCTGATGCCGCACTACCACGTGCTGGGCACTGACCGCACCGGCAACGACGTGCTGGTGCAGGCGCTGAAGAGCGTGCGCACGGCCTTCGTCATCGGCGCGCTGTCCACGCTGGCGACGCTGCCGCTGGCACTCCTCCTGGGTGTGCTGGCCGGCTACTACAAGGGCTGGGTGGACGAAGCCATCCAGTACGTCTACACGACGCTGAGCTCCGTGCCCAACGTGCTGCTCATTGCCGCCTGCGTGCTGATGGTGCAGGTTTTCTTCGACAAGAACCCCGACGCGTTCGAGACGGCGCTGGAGCGGGCCGACCTGAAGATGCTGATGCTGTGCGTCATCCTGGGCCTGACCGGTTGGGCCGGCCTGTGCCGGCTGGTGCGCGCCGAGACCCTGAAGCTGCGCGAGCTGGACTACGTGCAGGCTGCCACGGCCTTCGGCGTGGGCGACGCGGCCATCATGGCCCGCCACATCCTGCCCAACGTGATGCACCTGGTGCTCATCACCGTCGTGCTGAGCTTCTCCGAACTCATCCTTTATGAAGCCGTGCTGACCTACGTGGGCGTGGGCGTGGACCCGACGACCAGCAGCTTCGGCAGCATGATCAACCTGGCCCGCAACGAGATGTCGCGCGACCCGATCGTCTGGTGGAGCTTCGCCGCAGCCTTCGGCGGCATGGTGAGCCTGGTGCTTGCCGCCAACCTGTTTGCCGACGGCGTGCGCGATGCATTCGACCCCAAGGCTCGCTCGGCCCGGCCGCGCGTCTTCCGCAAGCGAGGGGCGGACCATGCTTGAGATCGCCGACCTGCGTGTTCAGCTGGACGCCGAGGCGGGCCTGGTGCGCGCCATCGACGGCATGCGGCTGACGCTGGCCCGCGGCGAGACCTTCGCGCTGGTGGGCGAGAGCGGCTGCGGCAAGAGCATGACGGCGCTGGCGCTGATGCGGCTGCTGCCCGAGAACGGCCGCGTGACCGGTGGCGCCGTGACGCTGGACGGGCAGGACCTGCTGGCGCTGCCCGAGCGCCGCATGCGCGACGTGCGCGGCGGGCGGGTGTCCATGATCTTCCAGGAGCCGGCCACCAGTCTGAACCCGGTCATGCGCGTGGGCGACCAGATCGTCGAGGCCATTGAGGCGCACACCGGGCTGCGCGGCGCGGCCGCGCGGACCAAGGCCGTCGACTGGCTGCGCCGTGTCGGCATTCCCGAGCCCGAGCGCCGTGTCGACGACTACCCGTTCCGGCTGTCCGGTGGCCAGAAGCAGCGCGTGATGATCGCCATCGCGCTCGCCGCCGAGCCCGACTTTCTTGTGGCCGACGAGCCGACGACGGCGCTGGACGTGACCATCCAGGCGCAGATCCTGGACCTCATCCGCGACCTGCAGCGCGAGCGCCAGCTGGGCGTGCTGCTCATCACGCATGACCTCGCCGTCGTCAGCAGCATGGCCCACCGCGTGGCGCTGATGTATGCGGGCCAGATCATCGAGGTCGCGCAGGCGGCCGAGTTCTTCGCCCATCCGAAGCATCCCTACGCGCGGCTGCTGCTGCAGGCCTTGCCCGATGCCGCCCGCCGCGGCGAGCCGCTGGCGGCCATCGCCGGCACCGTGCCGCCGCTGTGGCTGGACTTCGCCGGCTGCCGCTTCGCGCCGCGCTGCGATCGCGCGATGACGCACTGCGCCAGCACACCGCCCGCGCTGACCGAGGAAGGCCCGCAGCAGCAGGTGCGCTGTCTGCTCTACAGCCAGCCCGGCGACGCGCTGCCACGCCCTGCGGCCCAACCCAGGGTGTTGCCGCCCAAGCCGGCTGTGCACGGCGCGCCGCTGCTGGACGTGCGCGAGCTGCGCGTGCGCTTCCCGTTGAAGGCGCCGCTGTTCCATCGCGGGCCGCGCCATGTCGACGCGGTCGACGGCGTCAGCTACCAGCTGCACGCCGGCCGCACGCTGGCACTGGTGGGCGAGTCGGGCTGCGGCAAGACGACGTCCGGCAAGGCCATCGTGCAACTGCTGCGCCGCCAGGCGCAGATCAGCGGCCAGGCGCTGTTCGACGGGCAGGACCTGTTCCGGCTCACCGGCAGCGCGCTGGTGCAGGCGCGCCGCAGCGTGCAGATCATCTTCCAGGACCCGTTCGCGTCGCTGAACCCGCGCATGCGCGTGACCGACGTGCTGGAGGAAGGCCTCATCGCGCTGCGCCCCGAACTGGACGCCGCGGCCCGCCGCGAGCGCCTGCACACGCTGGTCGACCAGGTCGGCCTGCGCCGCGACGCGCTGCAGCGCTGGCCGCACGAGTTCTCCGGCGGCCAGCGCCAGCGCATCGCCATCGCCCGCGCGCTGGCGGTGGAGCCGCGCCTCATCGTCTGCGACGAGCCGACGTCGGCGCTGGACGTTTCGGTGCAGGCGCAAATTCTCAATCTGCTGCGCGAACTGCAGCGCGAGCAGGGCCTGGCCTACCTGTTCATCACCCACAACATCGGCGTCGTCGAGTACATCGCCGACGACATCGCCGTCATGCAGCGCGGCCGCATCGTGGAGCAGGGCGCCTGCGCTGCCGTGCTGGGGCAGCCGGCCCAGGCCTACACCCGCGATCTGCTGGCCGCCGTGCCACGACTGCGCTGACCTGTTGCGTCGCGAAAAGGCAACGGCTAGGGATTTCACTCTAGGGCGTGTAACGCCGTGAAACTCAAGTGAATCAACGGGTTGCGGCGAGGTTCTGCGGTGCTAAGTGCATTCACGGGGCGGGTGTCATGTTGCACCCGCACAAACTGCGGCACCCCAATCTGAGCCCACCGCTCAGGCCAAGGAGCGACCCGCACCCCGGGTCAGTGCCGCCAGTTATCGGGCGGGCCCATCGTCTCTTCAGGAGAGTCCATGTTCAAAGTCACCCTCATCAGCAGCGCCATCCTGGCTCTGACCGCCGGCGCCGCCGTCGCTCAGGAGTCGCAAAAGCTTGAGCGCATCCAGGTCACCGGCTCCAGCATCAAGCGCGTCGAATCCGAAACGGCGCTGCCCGTGACGGTCATCACGCGCGACGCCATCGAGAAGTCCGGCGCCGTCAACGTCGAAGACATCCTGCGCCGCCTGTCAGTGAACTCCGGTCAGCTGTCCGACTCCACGCAGGGCGCCGGCTACGCCACCAGCAACGCCAACCTGCGCGGCCTGGGGGCCAATTCCACGCTGGTGCTGCTGAACGGCCGCCGCCTGGCCGGTCACCCCTTCGGTTCGATCGGCGGCTCGGTCGCGGTGGACCTGAACAGCATCCCCTTCGCCGCCATCGAGCGCATCGAAGTGCTGCGTGACGGCGCTTCGGCCATCTACGGCACCGATGCCGTCGCCGGCGTCATCAACTTCATCACCCGCAAGGACTACGACAAGGGCGAGCTGACCGTCCGCTACGGCGCCCCCGAGAAGAATGTCGGCGGCAAGGAGCACGGCGGTTCGATCGCCTTCGGCACCGGCAACCTGGACAAGGACGGCTACAACTTCCTCGTCACCGCCAACATCAAGGAGCAGACCCGCTTGGAGGCGGTCAAGCAGGCGTGGTACTCGCGTCATGCCACCGAGGTTCCCGGCTCCGCGCCCCCGACGTCGTTCCGCGCCTACCCGGGTCGCTTGATGGACATCGGCATCTCGCCCGGCGCCTACACGAACCCCGGCGCCAATATGGCAGCCTGCGATCCCGTCAACACGGTGATCCAACTCGGAGGCAAAGCGCCGAATGGTGTGGATGACGTCAAGCGCTGCCGCGCGATCTACGCGGCCATGCTTGACAACCTGCCCGACAGTACCAAGACTGACCTGTTCGCGCGCGGTAACTTCCGCATCGATGCCGACAACCAGTGGTTCATCGAGGCCTCGGCGGCGCGCAACCACACGACGGGTCGCGCCGCACCGACGCCTATTGACGGCTCGGCGATGAAGGTGGGTGCCGATGGCAACTACCCGAATGTGCGGATGCCGATCACCAGCAAGTATTTCCCTGCCGCGCTCCTTGCAAGGCTGGGTTACACCGCTGCAAATCAACTGGGTGCCGATGGGAAGGTGGCGTTTCCTGGCTTTGATCCCGATGGCGACGGCTACACCGAAATCGCCTACCGCTCGCTGGATCGCGGCAACCGCGTCAGCGACAACACCAACGAGCAGTACCGCGTCGTCGTCGGCGCCACGGGCCTGTTCTCCGGCTGGGACTACGACATCGGCCTGAACGTCGCTCAAGCTCGCGGCACGCTGAACTACAGCGGCTACCTGCTGCAGGAGCCCTTCCTGGATGCCATGAAAACCGGCAACGTCAACCCGTTCGGCCCGAACGACGCCGCCGGCGTCGCGCTGCTGGACGGCGCTGCGCTGGAAGGCAAGGTCCGCCAGTCCAAGGGCACGACCATGGTGCTGGACGCCAAGGTCAGCCGCGAACTGATGAAGATGGGCGGCGGCATGATGGCCATCGCCATGGGCATCGACCTGCGCCGCGAGAAGGCCGACGACAAGCCGACCAACATCGAGTATTCCAAGGGCTCGCACATTGGTGGCGAAGGCTCCGTGCCGGCGACCTCGGCCAGCCGCAACATCTCGGCCATCTACAGCGAGCTGTCGCTGCCGTTCGCCAAGGGCTGGGAAGCCGCCGTGGCGGCCCGCTATGACAAATACAGCGACTTCGGCGGCAGCTTCAACCCGCGTGTTGCGCTGCGCTTCCAGCCTAGCAAGGAAATGCTGTTCCGCGCGAGCGCCGGCACCGGCTTCCGTGCGCCGACTCTGTGGGACGTGAACAGCCCGGTGTCCAACACCAATACGGCGGATCCCCAAACCGACCCGGAGTGCCCGCAACCCAACGACGCACAGGGCAATCCGCCAGCACTTTGCAATACGCAGTTCAACGTGCGTCTGTCCAGTGACAAGAATCTCAAGCCAGAGAAGAGTCGTCAGTTCGCCTTCGGCGCCGTGTTCGAGCCCATCCGCGACCTGAGCATCGCCGTCGACTACTGGAACATCCAGAAGAATGACCAAATCGGCGTGATCAGCGGCGATACGTTGATGGCAGAACCCGGCTTGTACGCCAAGTACAAGAGCCGTGTGGTGCGCAGTCAGACGACCAAGTTCATTTCCTACATCGAGACGCCGGTCGAGAACCTGGGTGAACTCAAGACCTCCGGTCTCGACTTCGACATCAAGTCGGCTGTGCGTCTGGGCAGCTTCGGTCGCCTGGGCGTCGGCTTCGCGTCAACTTACACGCTGAAGTACGAACTGCAGAACGGCAAGGGCCTGCCGTTCACCGACTACGTCGGCAAGTCGCTGGGGGGCAACCCGCCGGTGCCGGAATGGCAGCACACGCTGTCCTTCGACTGGACGATGGGCACCTGGAACGTTGCGCTGGAGAACGTGTTTACCAAGGGCTGGGAAGAGTCGGCCGCCGTGGTCGGCACCAACCTGGGGGTCGACAAGCCCTACCAGGTCAAGGACACCAGCCGCTGGAACCTGGCCGTCAGCTACCGCGGCTTCAAGGACCTGCGCCTGACGCTGGGCGCCCGCAACGCCTTCGACCAGGACCCGCCGTTCGTCGCCTCGTCCAGCTATGGCTCGCACGCGGCCGGCTTTGCCGGTTCGTTCGCCGACCCGCGTGGCCGCTTCATCTACGGCTCGGTGACCTACCAGTTCAAGTGAGACCGTTGATCTGCCGGGCCCACAGGTCCGGCAGTGTCAGGAAAGGGCGTGCCGGGCACGCCCTTTTTTGCTGCTTCGGGCCGCATGCCGCCACCGCGCCGGACGATCGTCGGGCCTGCTGAGCATGTAATCAGCCTGTTTTGCTTGTCCGGGTTAGCCCCAGGCGAAGGGTGGGGCCTCAGGGCTAAGATGACGTTATGGCCAAGTTTGGCCTTGCGGTGCAGCTTTGCTGCGCCTTGTTCGTGGCGAAGAAACACATGCCCGACGGCTCAGGCCACCGGGCGTTTTTTTTGGTCAGAACGGGTGCAAGCAAGCTTTCCGTCAGGACAGACTGCGTGTTTTCGACTATGCGGGAGCGCTCTCTTCGCCATTTAGAATGCACGGCCTTCGGGAGCTGGCAAGCGGGCGGGACGCAACTTCCGCTGCTCAACAGTGGCCGCATTCCTGAAAGAAGTCATCGACTGTGATTTGTAGTTGCAAGAAGGAGCGCGCATGAATTTTGCGCAGGAGAAGCAGGGCGCGTCCCGGTTCACGGGCTTCGGCGTCGTGATCCTGATCCACGTCGTGGCCATCTACGCGCTGGCCAGCGGCCTGGCCAAGGACATCGTGAAGAAGGTCACCGGCCCCATCGAGACCAAGGTCATCGAGGAGCAGGTCAAGCCGCCGCCGCCGCCCGAGAAGGTCGTGCCGCCTCCGCCGGACATGAAGGCGCCTCCGCCGCCGTTCGTGCCCCCGCCCGAGTTCCAGGTCACGGCGCCCGCACCGCCGGCACCTGCCATCCAGTCGACGCAGGTTGCGCCGCCGGCTGCGCAGGACGTCCGTCCGTCGCCGCCGCCGGCTCCGGCCGCCCCGCCGGCAGCACCCAAGCCGACCGGCAAGATCACGGCCGGCATGGTGTGTACCAAGATGGGCCGCCCCGAGGCGCCGTCCGTCAACTGGAGCGGTGAAGCGCTGTACAAGGCCGTTGCCACCGTGAAGGATGGCCGCGTGACATCCGTGGAGATCACGCCGCTGCGTGGTGGTGTGGACCGCAAGGCGCAGCGCGCCCTGGTCCAGGAGATCACCCGCACGCTGAATGAAACTTACGAATGCCCGGGCAACCACGTGTTCGAGCAGGAATTCCAGTTCAAGATCGACTGACCGTCGGCATGAACTACGCGCCAGTCAGGCGCTTCCAGAACCTATCAAACCAGAATTTTTCCCTAGGAGTTGACTCCATGATTTCTCGTATCACCGGCTTCCTGGCCACCATCGCCATGGTCGCGACCCTGGCCGTTTCGCCCGCCCATGCGCAAGACCAGCAGCCGGCCGGCGCCGCTTCGGCAGCCGCCGTTGACGCAGTCGCAGCGCCCGTCGCCGCTCCTGCCGCCGCCGCTTCGGCAGCTGCCGAGAATCCTTACAGCCTGGGCAACATCATTGCTCACGGCAACGTGGTCGACCAGGTCGTGCTGGCCATCCTGGCCATCATGTCCATGGGCTCGTGGTACATCCTGGTGGTCCGTCTGTGGGACACCAGCAAGCTGTCGTCGGAAGCCAAGGAAGTCCGCGCGACCTTCTTCAAGAAGGCCAGCCTGGCTGATGGCGTCAAGGGCCTGAAGGAAGAAAGCGCCTTCCGCTACATCGCCACCACCGCCATCGAGGCTTCGGAGCACCACGAAGGCGCCCTGACCGAGAACATCGACCACAGCAGCTGGGTCACGATGAACGTCGACCGCGCCGTCGCCGACGTCAACACCAAGATCTCGTCGGGCCTGGGCTTCCTGGCCACCGTCGGTTCCACGTCCCCCTTCATCGGCCTGTTCGGTACCGTGTGGGGCATTCTGAACGCGCTGACCGCCATCGGTGTTGCCGGCCAGGCTTCCATCGACAAGGTTGCCGGCCCCGTGGGCGCCGCGCTGATCATGACCGCCATCGGTCTGGTCGTCGCTGTGCCGGCCGTGCTGGGTTACAACTGGCTGGTCAACCGCAACAAGACCGTCATGTCTCAGGTTCGTTCGTTCGCCGGCGACCTGCATGGCGTGCTGATGGGCAACCGCGCTGTCGCCAAGCGCTAATCCCTGAGCTGAAGCTCGTACAGGAGCCAATGCCATGGGCATGAACGTCGGATCCTCTTCCGGCGAGGACGAAGTCAATGCAACCATCAACACCACGCCCCTCGTGGACGTGATGTTGGTGATGCTGATCATCTTCCTCATCACCGTTCCGGTGGTGACGCAGACGGTGGCGGTCAACCTTCCCAAGGAGACCAACATCATCCGTGTCACGAAGCCGGAGAACATTGAAATCTCGGTCAGCAAGGACGGCGACGTCTACTGGAACACCAAGCTGATTCCCGACATGGAGGAGCTGGTGCAGCGCCTCGGTAAGGAATCGGTGAAGAATCCGCAGCCCGAGGTGCACGTCCGCGGCGACGACAAGTCTCGTTACGAGTCGGTCGGTCGCGTGATCTACGCAGCGCAACGCGCCGGCATCATGAAGGTCAACTTCGTGACCGAGCCGCCCGCGCGCGGTGGTTGATCCCGGGAGTCAAGCATGGGAATGAATGTTGGAAGTTCGTCGGGGAGCAGCGAGCCTGAAGTCCTGATGGACGTCAATACGACGCCGCTGATCGACGTGATGCTGGTGCTGCTGGTGATGCTGATCATCACCATCCCTATCCAGCTGCACACGATCAACCTGGACATGCCGCCGCCGAGCAATCAGCCGCCGCAGACCGATCCGGTGGTGCACACCGTGATGATCGACTTTGACGGCACGGTCTACTGGGACGCGGATGCGCTGCCCAGCATCGATGCGGTCAACGCCAAGATGCAGGAGATCGGCGCGAAGAACCTCAGCGAGCAGCCTGAAGTTCACATCAAGCCGAACAAGCTGGTCGACTATGGCGTGGTGGCTGCGGTGATGGCTTCGGCCCAGCGCAACAACGTCAAGAAGATGGGCATGGTGGGTAACGAGCAATACGTCAAGTGACGTGGGCTCGGGCCAGCTGACGCCGATACTTTGAGCGCGCTGCCCGAAAGGGCGGCGCGTTTTTGCTTTGCAGGAGAGCAAGTTGAAGACTTTGAAAACCGTGGTGGCCGTCGCCGTTGGCGCCCTGGCCCTGACTTTGAACGGCGCGCCCGGTGCCGAGTTCGGCCTCAGCCAGGCGTCTGCCCAGGAGACCGTGCGCAAGGAAGTGGGCGGCCCGCTGGGTGACGCCAGCAAGCTGTACAAGGCCGGCAAGCACAAGGAAGCGCTGGCCAAGCTGCGCGACGCCGATGCCGTGGCCAACCGCACGCCGGGCGAGAACTTCGCGATCGAAGGCCTGCGCTTCTCGGCCGCGATGGGTGCGGGCGATGCTGACACCATGACGCGTGCATTCGACGTGTTGAAGGCCAAGCTGGGCGGTCCGCAGCAGCTGCAGTACATGGAAGCCATCGCTGGCACCTACCTGCGCGCCAACAATGCCCCCAAGGCCCTGGAATGGGCCAACAAGTACTTTGCGGCTGGTGGCAGCAGCGCCACGGTCAAGCAGGTGCAGCAGCAGGCGCAGTTCAAGTCCGGCGACATGACGGCGGTGCTCAAGGACACGCTGGCCGAAATCCAGTCGGACGAGAAGTCCGGCCGGGCACCGACCCAGGACAAGCTCAACATCCTGCTGTTCGCGGCACAGAAGAAGGGCGACCTCGCGACCGAGTCCTACGCCGTCGAGCGCCTGCTGAATTACTACCCGCGCAAGGAACTGTGGGCCCAGGTGCTGGGTGGCCTGCAGGGCAAGAAGGGCTTCGCAGCCCGCTTCTCGCTGGACGTCTATCGTCTGCAACTGGCCACGGGCAACCTGAAGACGGCTGACGACTACATGGAGATGGCCCAGCTGGCCGCCCAGGCCGGCTATCCGGACGAAGGCAAGAAGGTCGTCGAGCAGGGGCTGGCCGCCAACATCCTCGGCCAGGGCGCCGAAGGTGCACGTCACAAGCGCCTGCTGGATCTGATGGTCAAGAAGTCCAACGAGGCCAAGGCTGATGCGGCCAACGCCGAGAAGGTGGCGACCGACGCCAGGACTGGCGACGAACTGGTCAAGCTGGGCTTGTCGCGCGTGTTCGCGGGTGACAAGGCTGGCGGCTTGAAGCTGGTGGATGCTGGTGTGGCCAAGGGCAACTTCACGCGCGCTGACGACGTCAAGTTCTACCAAGGCCTGGCGTACTTCAACGCTGGCGAAGGCAGCAAGGCGCAATCCATCTGGCGTGGCGTCAAGGGCACCGACGGCTCCGGCGAACTCGCGCGCCTGTGGGGCGTGCATGCCCGCAGCGCCAAGAAGTAAACCTTCCTTCGCGCACCCAAGCAAAAGGCCCCTCGGGGCAATGCCAGTCAGTTAAGCCATCGAGGCACTGACTGCGGATAAAAAGGGAACGTGTTCACCACGTTCCCTTTTTGCTTTGCGCCTGCTTCAAGATTGTCTCGACCAGACCCTGCAACAAACGCCCGCCGAGGCGCTTACCCAGTTGGCGGAGTTGGTTGATTCTGGTTAAGGTGCTGCGGCCTGGAGGTCCTGGGGGACACAGATGCGGATTGAGGGGGCTCGGCCCTTGGTGGCCGGCTGCCCTCCGAGAGGCTTTGCCATTGTCTTCTTCATGGGTTGAAGATGGTCAAAGCGTCACAGTCAACTGTGACAGTTATCGGTGCTAAGTCGTTGATCTAAAAGAATTTCCTTCAAGATCAATCACTTGCATGGCGGAAGCGGTGAGATTCGAACTCACGGAAGGCTCACACCTTCGACGGTTTTCAAGTCTTTAGATAAATCTTTATAAATCAATGACTTGGAGGTCAATCGTTTCCGCATGGTGGTGCAGATTTGCACTCTTAACCTGTTGATTTTGCTGCATTGACGGTCAGTCATGCGGAAGCGATTTTGGCCGTCGCCATCAAGCCTTGCGCCGCCTGGTGGGGCGAGGCAATGCCGCCGCTGACCAGCAACTCCAGGGAGACGACTCAGTGCCTTGACTGTATCTCAAAAGAGATACATAATCCGCTGATTCACAGGAGCCGATCATGGCGCATTCCGCAATGCTGCACGTCCGCGTGGACGACGAAATCAAGACGCAGGCCACCGAAGCCCTGGCCTCGATGGGTCTGTCGGTATCGGATGCCGTGCGCATCCTGCTCAAGCGCGTGGTCAGCGATCAGGCGTTCCCGCTGGAACTCAAGGTGCCCAACGCCGAGACCCGCGCGGCGATGGAAGAGGCGCGTGCGATGGTGAAGGCGCGTGCTGCACGCTTTGATTCTGCTGACGCCTTGTTCGATGACCTCGAGAAAACCAGCAAGCAGTAAGCGGGCCGCGCCGCCACGGGCAAGTGATTCCGCCAAGAGCTTTCGCAAGGATTGGGAGCGGTTGACCCGCTCCGGGCGCTACGACATGAAGCGCCTGAAGGAGGCGATGCTGCTGCTCATCGCCAATGATGAACCGCTAGGCCCCGAGTGGCTCGACCACCCGCTCAAAGGTGACTGGGCCGACCACCGTGAATGCCACATCGGCGGCGACTTCCTGCTGATCTACAGGACCGACGGCGACACCATCATCTTCGTGCGCACCGGCACGCACTCCGAACTGTTCGAGGAGTAGCACCACGCCGGTGTTGCCGCTGATGTAAATCCGCGTCTATTCGCTGGCGAGGTGTCGGATTTGGTTGCGGTCGTGGACTGGCGGTGAAGCGGCCACGGCCCAATGGCATCAGGGCCTGCATGCAGGCCCTGATGGGG
>NZ_JBIGHW010000018.1:0-65991 GCF_043555875.1 Pelomonas margarita
CCCTGTGCATCGCGGCATACGGGTTTCTGATGGCTGAGCGAATGACTGCCGAGAAGCCCATCGGCGGCAAAAAAAACTTCGCCATCCGCGCGTTGCCTGAAGTTCCCGAAGATTACGTCCCGAGGGGTAGCCCAGCGCGCTCAGCGCCACGTGCCGACGTCAATCACGTCCTTGCGGCACCTGCTGAGCTATGAGTTGAACCTTCGATTGGGCTCATGCACGTGTTGCGGCCGAACGTCGCCATTTTTATGACACAGTAAGACTGGTGGCAGGGCTGCTGAGCCGCCTCGCGTTGTTTTGATTGATGCGAATGTGTTCTTCGCACCTCGGATGAGAGACCTCGTCATGCATCTGCATGCGGAAGAGCTCATCAACATCCATTGGACGAAGGAAATCGAAGCAGAGTGGGCGCGCAACGTTGTCGCCAAACAAGACGCTGACGCTGAGGGCATTCAGGCCTGCCTTCGCGGTATGCGTGACGCTGTTGACGGCTGGGAGGTGACCGGATACGCCAAGCACGTCCCGAAGTTTGAAACCGTTGACCCGAAGGACCAGCACGTAGCTGCTGCCGCGTACAAGCTGTCGCTCGATGACTGGCCAGGTCAACCGGTGGCTCTGGTGACCAAGAACGTCAAGGACTTCCCCGCAACTGCGTTTGCAGACACGCAGCTCACCCGCTACTGCCTCAGCGGGTACATCGACGCGCTCTATGCAGCGGAGCCAGAGCGAGTTATCAAAGTCGCCGAGGGCTGTCGCAAGAAGCTGAAGGCGCCGACCTTGGACAAGGAGCGCTATGTGGCCGTCTTGATGACCCACAAGTGCGTCGGCCTGGCGCAAGGTCTTGCAAAGGCGTGGGGCGTGGAATGTCCGGTGGTCGACAAGGACGGAACCTTGTACTACGAGTCCGACCGCTCAAAATTCAAGGCGCCTGCAAAGAAGGCGGCCGCCAAGAAGGCAGCGAAGCCCTAACGCTCGGCGCTGTCGGCAGCGACTCGGGGGTGACTGCATCCAAGGCGGAAAGCTCGGCGTCGAGAAGATGAATCTTTTCGGGCAGCATCGCTGCCTGGTGACGACACCGATCGACTTGGCCTCGCAGCCCTGCGTGCCATGCTGCGCCGGGCCGTGGTGGCGTGGTTCGCCTACGTGTTCCTGCGCGTGGCTGGGGCTGCCGGGCGCTACTGAGCGTCGGTCGTCAGGGCAGGGGATTGGTGCTGACCGCCGCATCGAAGCGGCGCAGCCACTCCGGCGCCACCTTCATGCTGCAGGCCAGGTGGCGCTGGGGCGGCGCCGGCATGCCGGGCAGCAGCACGGCTTCCAGCGCCTGGGCATGGGGCTCGCCGCGGCGCTGCCATTCGCGCAGCTCGCCGGCCACCGAGATGGTGAAGTCCGCATGGCCGCGGGCCAGCATGGTCGGCGGGTGGGCGCTGCTGGCACTGGCCCGCAGTGGCGCAGGGTTGCGCTGGGCGATCCAGCCATTCAGCGTCGCGCCGTAGGCCACGCCGTCGTACACCAGCAGCTTCAGCTGCGGGGACAGCACGGCCGCGCGTGCGCTGAGCAGGGCTCGCAAGGTGGGCGCCGCGTGGCGCGCGACCAGGAAGACCTGCTGCTCCTCCTGGTGGATGGGCCGTGAGAAGCGCGCGAAGCGCCGGCGCTCCGGCGTGTCGAACACGCCCAGCACGCACAACGGTTCGGTGTTGCGCTGCAGCGCCTGCAGGCTGCGCTTGAGCGGCACGGCCTCCCAGCGCAGTGCCAGTCCGGCGCGGTGGGCCCAGGTGGCGACACGGCCGGCCATGGGCAGTGCGGGCGCGCCGTCCGGCCCGCTGCCGGGCAGGGGGATGTGGTGCACCACCATGACCGGCTCGGTAGCCGGCGCAGCAGCGGCCTCACCGGTCAGCACGGCGAGGGTGGCGACAAGGGAGCGGCGCAGCATCGGGGTGGAAGCCAGGGCTGCCCCGATTCTGCGCCTCGCCGGCGCGGGGCGACTCAGCCCGCGAAGCGAGGCGCGCCGGGGGCGGCCAGCGCGTCGGCCTGCACCAGCGCGGCCGCCCGCTCGATGTCGGGCGCCAGGTAGTGGTCGGCCGGCATGCTGGCGCAGTGCTGGCGCAGGCGCGCATGCAGTGCTTCCACGGCGGGCGAGCTGGTCAGCGGGCGCAGGAAGTCGATGCCCTGTGCGGCGGCCAGCAGCTCGATGGCGACGATGTGGGCCGTGTTGTCCAGCATCGCGTGCAGCCGGCGCGCGCCGAAGGTGGCCATGGAGACATGGTCTTCCTGGTTGGCGCTGGTGGGCAGGCTGTCCACGCTGGCCGGGTGGGCCAGGCTTTTGTTCTCGCTGGCCAGCGCCGCCGCCGTCACGTGAGCGATCATGAATCCACTGTGCAGGCCGGCATCGGCCGTCAGGAAGGGCGGCAGGCGCGAGATGCCCGGGTCGATGAGCATCGCGATGCGGCGCTCTGCGATGGCCCCCACCTCGGCGATCGCCAGCGCGAGGTTGTCCGCCGCGAAGGCGACGGGCTCGGCGTGGAAGTTGCCGCCCGAAATGAGACCCCCACGCCCCTGCGGGGCTGCCCCCCGAGGGGGCTCGCCGCCTGCTTGGGGCGGCCCGGCGCTGGCGTCGGTCATGCAGTCGTCAAACACCAGCGGGTTGTCGGTCACGGCGTTGGCCTCGCGCACCAGCACCAGGGTGGCGTGGCGGGCCTGGTCCAGCGCTGCGCCCATCACCTGCGGCTGGCAGCGCAGGCAGTAGGGATCCTGCACGCGCTCGTCGCCCTCCCGGTGGCTGGCGCGGATGGCGCTGCCGGCGGCCAGCGCGCGGTAGATGCCGGCCACCTCGATCTGGCCGGGCTGGCCGCGTACCGCGTGGATCCGGGCGTCGAAGGGGCCGTCGCTGCCACGGGCCGCGTCCAGCGTCATCGAGCCGCTGGCCAGCGCGGTGGCGAACAGGCCCTCGAAGCGGATCAGCGCGTGAAGCGCCAGCGCGGTGCTGGCCTGTGTGCCGTTGATGAGGGCCAGGCCTTCCTTGGCAGCCAGCGTCAGCGGTGCCAGGCCCAGGCGCGCGAGCTCGGCGCCGGCCGGTACGCGCTGGCCGTCCACCAGCGCCTCGCCTTCACCCATCAGCGCCAGCGTCAAGTGGGCCAGCGGGGCCAGGTCACCGCTGGCGCCCACCGAGCCTTGCGCGGGCACGTAGGGAATGAAGCCGGCGTTGAAGGCGTCGAGCAGCGACTGCACGACGACACGGCGCACGCCCGAGAAGCCGCGCGCCAGGCTGCCGGCCTTGGTGGCCAGCATCAGGCGCACGACGGGCGGGCTCATCGGCGCGCCCACGCCGACGGCGTGACTGCGGATCAGGTTCAGCTGCAGCGCGGCGAGCTGGTCCTTGGCGATGCGGGTGCTGGCCAGCTTGCCGAAGCCGGTGTTGACGCCGTAGACCGGCGCGTCACCCGCGGCGGCGGCGGCCACCAGCGCGGCGCTGGCGTCGACGGCCGCCCAGTCGTGCAGTTCAAGCGTGATGCCGCCAGCCGCGATGTCGGCCAGCTGGGCCAGGGTCAGGTGTCCGGGGTGGAGGTTCATAGTGAAGGCAGCTTGAGTTCGTTCTGGCGGGCGCAGGCGATGGCTGTGTCGTAGCCTGCATCGGCATGGCGCATGACGCCGGTGGCCGGGTCGTTGAACAGCACGCGCGACAGCCGCTGGGCAGCTGCCTCGGTGCCGTCGGCGACGATGACGACGCCACTGTGCTGCGAGAAGCCCATGCCGACGCCGCCGCCATGGTGCAGGCTCACCCAGGTGGCGCCGCCGGCGGTGTTGAGCAGTGCGTTCAGCAGCGGCCAGTCGGAGACGGCATCGCTGCCGTCCTGCATGGCCTCGGTCTCGCGGTTGGGGCTGGCCACCGAGCCGCAGTCCAGGTGGTCGCGGCCGATGACGATGGGGGCCTTGAGCTCGCCGGTCCTCACCATCTCGTTGAACGCCAGGCCGGCCAGGTGGCGCTGGCCCAGGCCCAGCCAGCAGATGCGCGCCGGCAGGCCCTGGAAGGCGATGCGCTCGGCGGCCATGTCCAGCCAGCGGTGCACGCGCGTCTCGTCGGGGAAGAGTTCCTTGATCTTGGCGTCGGTCTTGCGGATGTCTTCCGGGTCGCCGGAGAGCGCCACCCAGCGGAACGGCCCGCGGCCCTCGCAGAACTGCGGGCGCACATAGGCCGGCACGAAGCCGGGGAAGTCGAAGGCATTCGCCACGCCCTGGTCCTTGGCGACCTGGCGGATGTTGTTGCCGTAGTCCACCGTGGGCACGCCCAGGGCCTGGAAGTCCAGCATGGCCTGCACATGCACGGCGCAGCCCTGCGCAGCGGCGGACTTCAGCGCGGCGTGCTGGGCCGGGTCGGCCGCAGCGGCCCGCCATTGAGCCACCGTCCAGCCGGCTGGCAGGTAGCCGTTGAGCAGGTCGTGAGCGGAGGTCTGGTCGGTGACGATGTGCGGGGCGGGCGCGGTGCCCGCTTTCACGCGCCGCACCAGCTCGGGCAGCAGCTCGGCCGCATTGCCCAGCAGTGCGATGGAGATGGCCTTGCCCTCAGCGCCGTAGCGGCGCAGGCGCTCGATGGCGTCGTCCAGGTCGGTGGCCTGCTCATCCACGTAGCGGGTCTTGAGGCGGAAATCGATGCGGCTTTGCTGGCACTCGATGTTCAGCGAGCTGAAACCCGCGAACGTGGCCGCCAGCGGCTGCGCGCCGCCCATGCCGCCCAGGCCCGCCGTCAGCACCCACTTGCCGCGGGCATCGCCGCCGTAGTGCTGGCGGGCGGCTTCGGCAAAGGTCTCGTAGGTGCCCTGCACGATGCCCTGGGTGCCGATGTAGATCCAGCTGCCGGCCGTCATCTGGCCGTACATCATCAGCCCGGCGCGGTCGAGCTCGTTGAAGTGCTCCCACGTGGCCCAGTGCGGCACGAGGTTGGAGTTGGCCAGCAGCACGCGCGGCGCATCGGCATGTGTCTTGAACACACCCACCGGCTTGCCGCTCTGCACCAGCAGCGTCTCGTCGTCGCCCAGCGTGCGCAGCGTGCCCAGGATGCGGTCGAAGGCCTCCCAGTTGCGCGCGGCCTTGCCGATGCCGCCGTACACCACGAGCGCATCCGGGTTCTCTGCCACTGCGGGGTCGAGGTTGTTCTGCAGCATGCGGTAGGCGGCCTCGGTCAGCCAGCTCTTGCAGTGCAGCTGGGTGCCGGTGGGCGCTTTGACGGGGCGGGGCAGGGCGGTCATGGGTACTCCTGTGGGGCGCGTTGGACTCTAGTTGTCTATACAAGTCAAGTCAACTAGCATCCGGACATGCCCAGAATCGCCAGCCCCGAGCCCCAGTACCTCAAAGTCAAGAACCACCTGCGCGAAGGCATCGCCAGCGGCCACTGGGTGGCGGGCGACCTGCTGCCCAGCGAGGGGGCGCTGGTGGCGCAGTTCGAGGTCAGCCGCATGACGGTGAACCGCGCGCTGCGCGAGCTGGTGCAGGAGGGGCTGATCGAGCGGGTGCAGGGCGTGGGCAGCTTCGTGGCGCAGCTGCACCGCATCTCCTCCACGCTGAACGTGCGCGACGTGCACGAAGAGATCGTCGAGCGCGGCGGCCAGCACGAGGCGCGCGTGCATGCGCTGCTCAAGGGCAAGGCCACGCCGCAGCAGGCGGCCGAGCTGGGTCTGAAACGAGGGGCGCCGGTGTTCCTCAGCCTCATCGTGCACCTGGAGAACGGCCAGGCCATCCAGTGCGAGGAGCGGGCCGTCAACCCGGCCTGTGCGCCGGACTACCTGGCGCAGGACTTCACTCGCATCACGCCCACGCATTACCTGCTGGACGTGGCGCCACTGTCGGAAGCGCGCTACATGATCGAGGCGGCCCTGCCCGGCGAGGTGGAGGCCAAACTGCTGGGCATCGGCCGGCGCGACCCCTGCCTGGTGGTCAAGCGCATCACCTACAGCCGTGGCGTGGCCGTCACGGCGGTCAAGCTGACCCACCCTGGTGCACGTTACCAATTGCAAGGGAGCTTCTCGGCATGAGGTTTGCCGGCCAGTGCTGCCGACAATCCGCGGCGAGCCACTGAAGCGGGAACGAGAACATGAGTTGGAGCAAGGTCAGCGCGGCAGACGTCCAGCCGCAGGCCTGGAAGAACGGCGGCGGCACCACGCGTGAGCTGCTGGCCTGGCCGCATGCGCACGACTGGGTGCTGCGCGTCAGCGTGGCGCGCGTGGACCGCGATGGGCCGTTCTCGGCCTTTCCCGGCGTGCACCGCCAACTGGCGGTCATCGGCGGCGCCGGGCTGCGCCTGTTCGACTGGCCGCAGAGCATGGGCGACGAGCCGCTGGGCTTCGACGGCGGGCTGGCGCCGGACGCCCAGCTCATCCGCGGCGCGACGGACGTGTTCAACGCCATGGAGCGTCACGGCAACCTGGAGGTCATGCCGGCCAGCCGGGTGTTGCTGCCGCGCACGCCGTGGGTGGGCCTGTTCACCGTGGAAGGCGGGCTGCTGGAGCATGGCCACCGCGCCATGCCGCTGGCGCCGCTGACGCTGGCCTGGTGCGAGGCGCCTGCCGCGCAGAGCTGCGTCTTCATGGGACCTGACGCCACCGCCAGCCATGCCTGGTGGCTGACCTGGAGCGCCGACACATGAAGCTGTGGCGGGGTGGGCGCCTGGCCACGCTGGCCGGGGACCGCGGCTGGGGCCTGATCGACGATGGCGCGATGCTGGTGGATGGCGGCGTGCTGCGCTGGGTGGGGCCGAGCGCCGAGGCGCCGCCGGCCGACGAGGTGGTGGAGCTGCATGGCGCGCTGGTCACGCCGGGGCTGGTGGACTGCCACACCCACCTCGTCTATGGCGGCAACCGCGCGCAGGAGTTCGAGCAGCGCCTGCACGGCGCCAGCTATGCCGACATCGCCCGGGCTGGCGGGGGCATCCGCTCGACGGTGGCGGCCACGCGTGCCGCCAGTGAGGCCGAGCTGCTGGCCTCGGCCACGCGCCGCGCCCAGGCGCTGATGCGCGAGGGCGTGACAACGCTGGAGGTCAAGTCCGGCTACGGGCTGGACGCCAGCACCGAGGCGCGCATGCTGCGCGTGGCCCGCCAGCTGCGTGGCGTGGACGTGCGCACCACCTACCTGGGCGCCCATGCGCTGCCACCCGAATTCAGCGACGCCGATGCCTACATCGACGCCGCCTGCGCCTGGCTGCCGGCGTTGCATGCCGAGGGCCTGGTCGATGCGGTGGACGCCTTCTGCGAGAACATCGCCTTCAGCCCGGCCCAAGTGGCGCGGGTGTTCGAGGTGGCCGGCCGCCTGGGCCTGCCCGTCAAGCTTCATGCCGAGCAGTTGAGCGACCAGGGCGGGGCCGCACTCGCCGCCCGCCACGGTGCGCTGAGCTGCGACCACCTGGAGTTCCTGAGCCCGGCCGGCATCCAGGCCATGGCCCAGGCCGGCACCGTGGCCGTGCTGCTGCCCGGTGCCTTCTACGCGCTGCGCGAGACCCGGCTGCCACCCGTGCAGGCGCTGCGAGATGCCGGCGTGCCGATGGCGATCGCGACCGACCACAACCCGGGCAGCTCGCCCACGCTGTCGCCGCTGCTGATGCTGAACATGGCCTGCGTGCTGTTCCGCCTGACGCCCGAGGAGGCCTGGCGCGGGCTCACCGTCAATGGGGCGCGTGCCCTCGGGCTGCGCGACCGCGGCCAGCTCGTCGCCGGCCAGCGCGCCGACTTCTGTCTCTGGGATGGCGCTCATCCGCGGGAGCTGGCAGCATGTTTTGGGCATAACCCGCTGATAGAACGGGTGTGCCAGGGAGGAGCATGAGCGTCTATGAACTGCAGCGCGGTCGCGTGCCGCTGCTGATCAGCCTGCCCCACGTGGGCACCGACATCCCGCGGGCGCTGGCCGACAGCCTGGTGCCCCGTGCGCTGGCCAGCGAGGACACCGACTGGCACCTGGCGCGCCTGTACAGGCCGCTGGCCGAGGCATTGGGCGCCAGTCTCATCGTGGCGCGCTACAGCCGCTACGTCGTCGACCTGAACCGCCCGCCGGACGACCAGCCGTTGTACCCGGGCGCGTCGGGCGGCACGGGCCTGGTGCCCACGCGCTTCTTCAGCAGCGAGCCGCTGTACCGCGACGGTGCCGAGCCCGATGCTGCGGCTGTGGCCGAGCGCCGCACGGCCTACTGGCAGCCCTACCACGACGCGCTGGCCGCCGAGCTGGCGCGGCTGCGCGCCGCGCACGGCCGGGCGCTGCTGTTCGACGGCCACAGCATCCGCTCCGAGCTGCCCTGGCTGTTCGAGGGACAACTGCCGGCGCTGAATCTGGGCACGGCCGATGGTGCGTCCTGCGACCCCGCCATCACGCGCCGACTGGGCGCGGTGCTGGCCGCGCAGGCGGCCTACAGCCAGGTGGTCAATGGCCGCTTCAAGGGCGGCTACATCACGCGCCACTACGGTCAGCCCGGCCGGGGCGTGCATGCGGTGCAGCTGGAGATGTGCCAGCGCTGCTACATGGACGAGGCGCGCGATCCGCGCGAGGCCTATGACGAGGCCGCCGCCGCCCGCGTGGCGCCGCTGCTCGAACAGCTGCTGAAGGAGATGCTGGCATGCTGAAGCAACTCCACGCCCCCCTGGCCTGGGTCAACGGCGGCTGGCAGCGCGATGTGCTGCTGACCGTGGACGGCAGCGGCCACTGGGCCGAGATCACGGTCAACCACCCGGCACCGCCCGGCGCGGAGCTGCTGGCCGGGCCGGTCATCCCCAGCCTGGTCAACGCGCACAGCCACGCCTTCCAGCGCGCCTTCGTCGGCATGGCCGAGCGCCGCGAGGCCGGGCAGGACGACTTCTGGAGCTGGCGCGACCGCATGTACGCGCTGGCGCTGCGCATCTCGCCGCAGCAACTGCGCGCCGTGGCCAGCCAGCTCTATGCCGAGCTGCTGCGCGGCGGCTACACCCAGGTCTGCGAGTTCCATTACCTGCACCACCCGGCCGCCGGCCAGGCGTTCGAGGACGAGCTGGACATGGCCTGGGCGCTGGCCAGCGCGGCCGAAGACACCGGTATCGGCCTGACGCTGCTGCCGGTGGTCTACACCCGCAGCGGCTTCGCCGCTGCCGGGTTGCGCCCCGACCAGCATCGCTTCGCGGCCGACGCCGACTGGGCCTGGCGGGCCTGTCAGCGCATCAACGCGGCCGGGCTGCCGCGGGTCAACGCGGGTGTCGCGCTGCACTCGCTGCGCGGCGCGTCGCCGGCCGACATCAAGCGGCTGCGCGACGTCATCGGCGGCCACGACCTGCCGCTGCACATCCACGTCGCCGAGCAGACGGCCGAGGTGGCCGACTGCCTGGCCGCCACCGGCCAGCGGCCGCTGCAATGGCTGGCCGAGGGCGGCCACCTGGACACGCGCTGGCAGCTGGTGCATGCCACGCATGCCGAACCGGCCGAGATCGAGGCCGTGGCGGCCAGCGGCGCCGGCATCGTCATCTGCGCCGGCACCGAAGCCAACCTGGGCGACGGTTTCGCTGATCTGCCGCGTTGGCTGCAGGCCGGGGTGCCGCTGACGGTGGGTTCGGACAGCCAGGTCACGCGCGGCTGGGTGGAGGAGCTGCGCTGGCTGGAGTACGGTCAGCGATTGCTGCACCGGCAGCGCAACATCGCCGCGCTGCCCGGCGTGCAGCCGTCCAGCGCGGCCCGGCTGTTCGAGGCGGCCGTGCATGGCGGCGCCCGCGCGGCTGGTTTCGCGGCCTGGGGCCTGACGCCCGGCGCCCGAGCCGATGCGCTGGTGCTGAACCGCGATGCCGATGGCCTGCGCGGGCTGCCGGACGACGCGCTGCTGGACGCCGTCGTGTTCGGCAGCAACGGCACGCCGTGGCAGTCGGTGTGGGTGGCGGGCCGGGCGCGGCCCTGGCGCGAGCCGCAACGCGTGGGCGACGCCTTCCAGCAAGCCATGCGTGATTTGTGGCTTGGCGAAGGGATCGCCAGCCGCTAGTCTCCCGCCACAACCTACGAGGGAGTGGCGATGAAGCTGAGTGATTTCACGATCAAGGCGCGGCTGCTCGCGCTGGCGGCTCTGGCGGTGCTGGGCATGCTGATCGTCGGCATGCAGGGGCTGCGCAGTCTGTCCCAGTCCAAGGCCGACTTCGTCCACTACGTCGACAACGACGTGCAGGCGCTGACGCTGCTGGCGGGCATCCGCGCCGGGGTGGGCAACCTGCGGCGCTACGAGAAAGACCTGCTCATCAACCTGGCCGATGCCAAGGCCGTTGAGCGCTACCGCAAGGACTGGACGACCACCTTCGACAAGGTCTCGGACAGCCTCGGGCGCATCGCCAAGCTGGACATGCCGGCGGACGTCAAGCGCATGCCCGAGGAGCTGCAAAAGGCGCTGCAGGACTACCGGGGCGGTTTCTCCGGCGTGCTGGACCGGCTGGGCCGGGGCGAGTTCGCCGACACGGCCGCCGCCAACCAGGCCATGGAGCCGGTCAAGGCGCCGGTGCGGGCGATGGACAAGGCGCTGGGCGAGATGACCGACCGCATCGACAAGCATTCGGCCACGCAGGTGGAGCAGGTCGATGCGCACCAGTCCAGTATCCGGCGCAACTTGCTGCTGGTGGTCGTGGCTGCCGTGCTGCTGCTGCTGGCCTACACGGTGGTCAACATCCGCTCCATCCTGGCGCCGCTGGCGGCGGCCGTGCAGGCGGCCGAGCGCATCGCGGCGCACGATCTCAGCCAGCCCGTGCGCGCGGACGGCCGCGACGAGACCGCCGCGTTGATGCGCGGCGTGCAGGGCATGCAGGCCTCGCTGGTCCAGGTGGTCAGTGGCGTGCGCTCCAGCACCGACAGCATCGCCACCGCGTCACGCGAGGTCGCGACCGGCAGCCAGGACTTGAGCAACCGCACCGAGCAGGCCGCGTCCAACCTTCAGGAGACGGCCTCGGCCATGGAGGAGCTGACGGTGAGCGTCACGCACAACGCCGAGTCCGCGCGCCAGGCCCAGCAGCTGGCCAGCGATGCGGCCGACGTGGCCCGGCGCGGCGGCGCCGTGGTGGACCAGGTGGTGAAGACCATGGGGCGCATCAGCGCTTCGTCCGACAAGATCGCTGACATCATCTCCGTCATCGACGGCATCGCCTTCCAAACCAACATCCTCGCGCTGAACGCGGCCGTCGAGGCCGCGCGGGCCGGCGAGCAGGGCCGGGGCTTCGCGGTGGTGGCTGGCGAGGTGCGCACGCTGGCCCAGCGCTCGGCCGAAGCTGCCAAGGAGATCAAGACGCTGATCACCCACAGCGGCGAGAACGTGGACAACGGGGCCGAGCTCGTCACGCAGGCGGGCCGCACCATGCAAGAGATCATCGAGGCGATCGCCCGCGTCAGCAGCATCGTGTCGGAGATCAGCCATGCGACCGGCGAGCAGAGCACCGGCATCGGCCAGATCGGCCAGGCCATCGCGGGCCTGGACCAGATGACGCAGCAAAACGCCGCGCTGGTGGAGGAGTCCGCCGCCGCGGCCGCCAGCCTGCGTCAGCAGGCCGACGAGCTGGCGCGGTCGGTGGCGGTGTTCAGGCTGGGATGAGAGGCGGCCGCCGCCCAGGTGGGGCGGCTGTCGATTCAGCGCGCGGCCTGGCGATCCGTCGCGGCGCGCTGGGGCCGGGCCTGAGGGCGGCGCACCATGCGTGCATCGCAACCCGAACCGCAAGGAGCCACCCCATGAACACCGACCTCAACAGCACCGACCTGCAAGCCCTGGCCCAGCGCCGCGTGGACATCAAGCTGGGCTTCCTGATCCATCTGGGCGTGTTCCTGGCGGTCAACCTGGGCATCTCGCTGGCCCGCTACCTGGCCGGAGGCAGCTTCCAGCCCTTCTTCCCGGTGTGGGGCTGGGCCATCGGCCTGGTGGCCCACGGCGTGGGCACGGCGGCCGCCCTGATGGGCTGGAACCTGCGCGAGCGCCTGGTGAGCGCCGAGATGGCCTCGCTGCAGCGCCGCTGAGCGAGGCCGGGCGCGGCCTCAGAGGGTGAGAGTTTTTCGGCCGTGCTCGAAAGGCGCGTCAAAGCGCCCGCGAACTAGGCGCAAAGCGCAGCCATAGCTCGGGCTATGGCGAGCATTTGCAACGAAGGGCGAGGGCGTTTTGGCGTGCAAGGCGGGCATGGGTGAAAGGCTCTCACCCTCTCAGGCCGCGGCCGCTGTGCCGCGCTTGCGGCTGAACTTCTGGATCACGTCGTCCACGATCTCGTACAGCACCGGGATCACCAGCAGGCTCAGGAACGTGCTGGTGATCAGCCCGCCGATGACGACGATGGCCATCGGGGCCCGGAAGCTCGGGTCGGTGCCGAAGCCCAGGGCGATGGGCATCATGCCCGCGCCCATGGCCAGCGTCGTCATGACGATGGGCCGGGCACGCTTGTGGCAGGCGTCCAGCAGCGCGTCCAGGCGGCTCAGGCCCTGCTCGCGCTGCGCGACGATGGCGTACTCCACCAGCAGGATGGAGTTCTTCGTCGCGATGCCCATCAGCATGATCATGCCGATCATGGCAGGCATGGACAGGTCAGTGCCCGTCGCGAACAGCGCCAGGATGGCGCCCGGGACGGACAGCACCAGCGCCCCCAGGATGGTGACCGGCTGCACCCACGCGTGGAACAGCAGCACCAGCACGATGTAGATGCACGCCACGCCCGTGCCCATGGCCAGCAGGAAGCCCTGGCCCAGCTCCGCGAAGGCCTCGGCGTCGCCGATCTCGGCCTTGGTGACGCCCGGCGGCAGGTTGTTCAGGCTGGGCAGCTTGTCGGCCGCGGCCTGCACGTCGGACAGCGACTGGCCGTTGAGCTCCAGCTCGAAGTTGACGTTGCGAAGCCGGTCATAGCGGTCGATCTGCGCCGGGCCGCTGGCCAGCTGTAGCTCGGCCACCTGGCGCAGCGGCACCGGGCCGCGTGCACCCGGCACGGTCAGCTCGCCCAGCAGCGCGAGGTCGGCGCGGGCGGCGTCCGGCAGGCGCACGACGATGGGCACCTGGCGCTGGCTGAGGTTGAGCTTGGGCAGCAACTGGTCGTAGTCACCGGCCGTGGCGATGCGCAGCGTGTCGGCAATCGCCGCCGTGCTCACACCCAGGTCCGCGGCGCGGGCGGCGTCGGGGCGCACGATGAGCTCGGGCCGCTGCAGGCTGGAGCTGCTGGTCACCTGGCCGATGCCGGGCAGGCCGCGCAGCTCGCTCTCCACCTTGGCGGCGTGCTGGGCCAGCGTCTCGCCGTCCTCGCCGGCGAGCACCAACTGGTACTTCTCGTTGGAGCCGCCAAAGCTCACCTTGATGCGCGCACCGGCGATGCGCTCCAGCTCGGCGCGAAGTTCGCGCTCGATCTGCTGCTTGCTGGTGCCGCTGCGCTGCTGGCGCGGCGTGAGGTTGAGCGTCAGCGTGGCCTTGCGGGACTCGGCCGCGCCGCTCATCGCGAACGGGTCGCCGCCCGCGCTGCCGCCGCCGACGGCCGTGTAGATCAGCTTGACGTGGCCATGCGTGGCCGCCACGGCGCGGGCCTGCTCGGCAATGGCGCGCGTTTGCTCGTAGGTGCTGCCGGGCGGCAGCTCGATGCTGATCTGCGTCTGGCTGAGGTCGTCCGGCGGGATGAAGGCGCTGGAGATCTTGTCCATGAACAGCGGTGCGCAGGCGGCCACGCTGAAGGCGGCCGTCAGCGCCATGGTCTTGCCCTTGTGCGTGAACGACCAGCGAGCCGCGCGCAGGTAGGCGGGCATCCAGAACGGCTCCTTGTGCGCGTGCTTCGGGGGCTTGAGGATGTAGGCCGCCATCATGGGCGTCAGCATGCGGGCCACGACCAGCGAGAAGAACACCGCGATGGCCGCCGTCCAGCCGAACTGCACGAAGAACTTGCCCACCACGCCGCTCATGAAGGCCGTGGGCAGGAACACCGCGATCAGCGTGAACGTGGTGGCGATGACGGCCAGGCCGATCTCGTCGGCCGCCTCGCGGGCAGCTTCCAGCGGTGTCTTGCCCTGCGTCAGGTGACGCATGATGTTCTCGATCTCGACGATGGCGTCGTCCACCAGCACGCCGATGACCAGCGACAGCGACAGCAGCGTCACGACGTTGAGCGTGAAGCCCATCAGGTACATCACGTAGAACGCCGGCAGCGCCGACAGCGGCAGCGCCACCGCGCTGACCAGCGTGGCCCGCCAGTCGCGCAGGAAGAACCACACCACCACGACGGCCAGGAAGGCGCCTTCCAGCAGCAGCTTCATGCTGCCGTCGTAGTTCTCGATGACGGGGTCGACGAAGTTGAAGGCCTCGGTGACGGTGATGTCCGGATGCGCCGCCTTCAGCTCCTCCAGCGCCGCGCGCACGCGCTCGGCCACGTCCACCTCGCCGGCGCCCTTGGCGCGCACGACCTCGAAGCCCACCACCGGCTTGCCGTTGAGGAAGGCACCGGCACGCCGCTCAGCCAGCGTATCGCTGACGGCAGCCACCTGGTCCAGCCGCACGCGGCGGCCGTCGGCCAGCGGGATGTCCATCGCCGCCAGTTCCTCGGCGCTCTGCACGGTGGCGATGGTGCGCAGCGACTGCTCCGCGCCGCCCAGCTGGGCGCGGCCGCCGGGGGCTTCTTGCTGCACGTTCCTCAGCTGGCGCGACACCTCGGCGGCGGTCACGCCCAGCGCCAGCATGCGCGACGGGTCCAGCTCCACGCGCAGCTCACGGGTGACGCCGCCCACGCGGGCCACCGAGCCCACGCCGCGCACGGCCAGCATGCGCTTGGTGACCTGGTTGTCGACGAACCAGGACAGCGCCTCGTCGTCCATCGCGCTGGACGAGACCGTGTAGGTCAGGATGGGCATGCCCGACAGGTTCATCTTGGTGATGACCGGGTCCCGCAGGTCGGCAGGCAGGTCGGCGCGGATGCGGGCCACCGCGTCGCGCGTGTCGTCCAGCGCCTCCTGCAGCGGCTTCTCCAGCCGGTACTCGACCGTGATGCTGGCGCTGCCGTCCTGCACCTTGGTGTAGATGTGCTTGACGCCCTGGGCCGACGCGACCGAGTTCTCGATCTTGCGGGCCACCTCGGTTTCCATCTGCGCGGGCGCGGTGCCCGGCAGCGAGGCGGAGATGACGATGGTGGGCAGTTCGATGTCAGGGAACTGCTGGATCTTCATCTGCTTGAAGCCGTACAGGCCGGCGGCCGTCAGCATGATGAAGAACATGATGGCCGGCACCGGGTTGGCGATGGACCAGCGGGAGACGTTGAACATCGGGGTCGCTCCTTACTTGGGCGCGCGGGCGGCGTCGCCCGTCGCGGTGGCGACCAGCACCGTGTCGCCATCAGCCAGGAAGCCCACGCCCGACTCCACCACGGCAGCACCCGCCGCGAGGCCCGCGCGGATCTCGATGCGCGCGCCTTCGCGGCGGCCCACCTGCACCTTCTGCTGGCGCACCTTGTTGCCGTCGATGCGGAACACGTAGCTGAAGCCGTCGCGCAGCAGCACGGCGCTCTGCGGCAGCGTCAGCGCGGCGCTGTCGCCCAGCACGAACTCGCCGCGCGCGAACAGCCCGGCGCGCAGCGCCTCACCGCCGCCGCTGACGTCCACGTAGACCAGGCCGTTGCGGGTCTGCGGGTCGATCTGGGGCGCGACACGGCGCACGCGGCCATCCACCGGCGGCGCGCCGCTGGGCTGCACGCGGACCTTCTGGCCGACCTTGAGCTGGGCCAGTTCGGCCCCAGGCACCTCGGCACGCCATTCCAGCCGCCCCTGGCGCTGCAGTCGGAACAGCTCCTGGCCCGGCTGCACCAGCGCGCCGGGCGTGGCGATGCGGGCGGTGATGACGCCGTCGTCCGGCGCCGTGACCTGCGTGTAGGACAGGCGCAGCTGGTCGGCCTGCACGCGTGCCTTGGCCGCAGCCACGCGTGCCTGCGCGGCGGCGTCGGCGGCCAGCGCCTGGTCGATGGCCTGCGGCGACAGTGCGTCGCTGCCCTGCAGCGTCTTCACGCGCGCTGCTGTCTGGCCAGCCTCGCGGGCGGCGGCCTCGGCTTCCAGCAGCGCGGCCTTGCTGGCGGCGAGGTCGGCTTCCAGCGTGCCGGGGCTCAGTCGGGCCAGCAGCTGGCCTTTCTTGACACGGTCGCCCACGTCGACATTGAGCGCGGCCAGGCGCTGGCCGCCGATCTCGGCGCCGATGACGACGTCCTGCCAGGCCGCGATGGAGCCGGTGCCGGCGAGCGTCTGCGGCCAGGTGGCCGACTGGGCCAGCACGCGCTTGACGGTCAGCGCCGGCTTGGGCGCCGCACTGGCGGCGGCCTGCTGGGCCTCGGCCGGGCCGGACAGCGCGATGACGAAGGCCGCGGCCAGCGCGAGCGTCAGGGTGGCGGTGAGGAGGGTGGGGATGCGGGTCTTCATGTCAGTGATCCATGGCGATGTCGTGGTTCGACGGGCGTGCGGTGCGGCGGGACGGCGCGTCATCGGGGCCAGCCGCCGCCCAGGGCGCGGTACAGGCTGATCCAGGCCAGCGCCTGCTCGGCGCGCACGCCCAGCACGGCGTCGTACGCGGCCAGCGCGTTGCGGTAGGTGGTGTTGCGCTGCAGGCCGCTTTGCAGGCCGGCCTGGGCCTGGGCGCCGGTGCGCAGCGCAATGCCTTCCCATTCGCGCTTGACGGCGTCGATCTCGCGCTCGCGCTCGGTGCTGGCGGCCACGCGTTGCAGTTGCTGCTCTACCTCGGCCACGGCCTGCTGCCAGCGCGCCTGCAGCGCAGCGGCGGCTTCGTCGGCCGCGGCCTCGGCGCCCTCGGCGCGGGCCTTGCGCAGGCCGGCATCGAACAGCGGCAGGCTCAGTGACGGTCCGAAGGCCCAGGTCGATGCGTTGCTGGTGATGCCACCGGCGCGCAGCCGCGTCTCGCCGGCCAGCGCGGCCAGGCTGAGTTGCGGCCAGCGCTGCGCCTCCACGCTGCGCTGCTGCTGCACGCTGGCGATCCAGCGTTGGTGCGCGGCGGCGAGATCGGGCCGCTGGGCCAGCAGTTGGGCAGGCAGGCCGGCCACGTCAAAGGCGGGCGCGCGGGGCTGGCTGCGGCGCAGTGCGATGCCTTCCGGCGCGACGGCCGGCGGTGCTAGTTCGGCGGCCAGCACCTCGGCGCGCTCGCCGCACAGCAGGGCCAGCGTCTGCAGCGCGATCTGCGCCTCGGCCCGCCACTGGCTGCGGTTGGCCGTGGCCACGGCGCGCTCGGTGTTCAGCAGCGCGGCGTCGCTGGCGCTGAGGAGGCCGGCCGCCTGCTGCTGGCGGCCCCAGGCGGCGGTCTGCTCGGCGAAGCGGGTGTCCAGCTCGGCGCTTTCCTCACGGGCCTGGGCCAGACGCAGCTGCACATAGGCCTGGGCCAGGTCGGCGGCCAGGCTGACGCGGGCGGCATGCCAGTCGGCCGTGGCGGCCGAGGCCTCGGCGGCACCGGCCTCGGCGGCGGCGCGCTGGCCGCCGAAAAGGTCGATCTCCCAGCTGGCGTTCAGCGTGGCGCCGGCCTGCGTGCTGTTGCCAGGCACACCGTTGAGCGCACGGCCGCGCTGGGCCTGGGCGTTGGCGGTCAGCGCGGGCAGCAGCGCGGCGCGGGCCTGTGCAGCACCGGCCTCGGCCTGGCGGCGGCGTGCGGCGGCCTGGGCGAGCGTCGGGCTCTGGCCTTGCGCGCGCTCGATGAGGCGGGCCAGGGCCGGGTCGCTGAAGGACTGCCACCAGGTGCCCAAGGCGGCTGTGCTGCCGCCATGGGGCAGTGGCGAGCGCCAGGCGGCGGGGATGGCGGTGGACGCCGGCGGCGCGGCAGGCGGGGCCGTGGTGCAGGCCGCGAGCAGCGCCAGCAGCGGGGCAGCGAGCAGGAGTCGTGTGGTCATGGGTTCAGGTGGCGTTGGCGTTCGTAGTCGACCAGCACGCAGCCCCAGTCGGCCAGGCGGTGGCAGGTCTGTTCCAGGTGCGGGTCGTCGGCGAGCAGCTCGGGGTGGAAGGCGTCGAGCACGGGGCGGCTCAGCGCGTAGTCGTGCGCCATGGCTTGCAGGCCCATGGCGAGCTGGTGTAGCGCGGCGTTGGGCGCGTCCATGCCGGCGTGGCGGGCCAGCAGCTGCGCGAAGCGGTCGAAGATGGGCCCGATCTCACCGGTGACCATCTCCATGAAGATGCGGCTGGGCGCCACCATCTCGCGCAGAAAGAGCTGGGTGCTGCAGCTGCCGTCGTCGAACAGGAAGGGCCGCACGAAGCGGCAGATGGCCTCGTGCAGGCTGATGGCCGGGTCGTCGAAGCCGGCCATGCTGAGCTGCAGGTCGCGCACCGGGCCGCGCAGCACCTCGGCGTACAGGCCGTCCTTGTCACCGAAGTGGTAGTGGATGGCGCCCGGGTTCACGCCGGCCGCGCTGCAGATCTCGCGGGTGGTCACCGCGTCGAAGCCGCGCTCGCCGAACAGCCGCATGGCTTCAACCAGCAGGCGCTCACGGGCGGGCAGGGCAGGCGCAGGAGCGGCAGCGGTTGGCGCGGCGGCAGGGGCGGGCGGCGGTCGGGCAGGCATGGCGGCCGCACTGTAGCGCCAACCAAGCGCTTGCTTGGTCTCGTTTTGTATCGTTTTTTACGTCGGATTGAGGACGCCGCCGAGCGCGGCGGCCAGTGGCGCGGCTGGCCGCAGGCGGCCCACCTCGGTACCGCGCCAGTTGCGCAGCACGGGGTGGTGCAGGCTTTGCAGCAGTGCCGCCTGGCGGTCGTCCAGCGCCGGCAGCAGCGCGGCGGCCAGGCTGGCCATGGCCGCCTCGGCGGCGCGGGCCGCGCCGTCGTCGATCTTGAGCGCCACGCCCAGCCCTAGCGCGGGCAGGGCGGCGCAGTACACGCCCTCGGCGCCGATCTTGCAGAACAGCTGCTCACCCAGCGCCTGCATGACGACGGTGTCGAAGCGGTCCGTACCGCCGACCATGAAGGGCGCCGCGGTCACCGCGCGGCGCAGCCGCCGCGCCGCGTGGGCATGGGCCTCGGACAGGCCCTGGCCGGTGCCGGCACGCGCGAAGGCCAGCGCCAGCGCGCGCAGTGGCAGCGCGAAGGTGGGGATGGAGCAGCCGTCGATGCCGCGCGGCGCGCGTTCGACGTCCACGCCCGTGGCGGCAGACAGCGCGGCCGACACCTCGCGCATCACGGGGTGTTCGGCGGCCACATAGCCGCGGGCGAACGCGGCCGGCTCCGCCCCGGCCTGGCGCGCCATCAGGCAGGCCACGCAGACGAAGCCGCTGTGCTTGCCCGAGCAGTTGTTGTGCAGCGGCGTGGCGACGTCACCGCGCGCCGCCATGGCGCGCAGCACTGGCTCGCGGCCGGGCCATTGGGTGCCGCATTCCAGCGCGCTCGCGTCCAGCCCCAGCTTGGCCAGCACACCGGCGGCGGTGGCCACATGCGCGGGTTCGCCGCTGTGCGAGGCGCAGGCCAGCGAGAGTTCCTCATCGGTCAGCGCGAAGGCGTCGGCCGCGCCGCTGGCCACCAGCGGTAGCGCCTGCAGCAGCTTGACGGCCGAGCGCGGGAACACCGGCCGGTCCACGTCGCCCAGGGCCGTATGCACGGCGCTCGACGCGTCGACGATGGCCAGGGCGCCGGCATGGCAGGACTCGACGGCGTTGCCGCGCAGGACTTCGATGAGGGTGGGGTGGCTCACGCAGGTCTCCGTTGGATTGATGATGTTCTCTGACCCTGAGGAGGCGCCATCGACGAGCGACAGCGCGCCCATGGCCGGGTCGCGGGGCGGGGGCGTCCAGTACCGGGCGCTTCTACCGCGATAGTTCTTACGAGCTGACGACCTTGCATTGCGGCTGCGTTGACCAGCTCAGCCGTCGACACGGGGTCGACGATCTCAGCCGGTGCACGCGGGTTCATACGCAACTGAAGGCTCGTTTGTACGCGCAGGCGTCAGTCTCGACAGGCAGACGCCTGCAGAGGCGAGCACATCGCAGTCTCCACCATATTCCGAGCGTGAGGCCCAGCGTCAAGCCGCCGAGTGACGTTATGAAATGAAGCTGCGACCGGCGGCCCGAACAGGGTGCCGAGCGTCCAGACGACCCAGAAGTCCTTCTCCAGCAGATGGGCTGGGCGGCTGGTCCGCTCCCGTCCCACTTCGAGGACTTCAGCTCGTCCAGTCGCTGAGGGAGAAGCAGGAATCAGCCACGCAGCGCTTCTTCGCCAATCGCCCTGGCCATCCACGAGGGCAGGCTGGCACGCCCCGACGCCAGCGCCTGCCATTCCGTGGAAGGAAGCGTTCGCCGCAGGGTGGCCAAGGACTCGCGCACATGCGATGGTCCCATCCAGGCCAGCGCCCGCACGGCCGCACCCGCTGGACCAACGCCCAGCGCCAGCATCCAGCGGGGGACATGCTTGACCGTCACCTCGTAGCGACCTAGCTTCAGCTTGCGTCAGCCGCGCCGGACGGCCGCGCCTGCCCATCCGGCACTTGGTCTCGCGGCTTCTTCCCACCTCGCCTGGGCGGCGGATAGACGCTATGACCTGGTCGCCGACCGCCAGGTTCCATGTTGGATGTGTCGCGATTCCATTTGCGAGACAGTTTATCTGTCGCGATAATGTGATTTCGTGGAACAAACTGTCGTGATATGCCTCGCGTGACACCGCCGCAAGAGCTTGATTCGTTGGTCGAGCTGATCCAGGCCGCGCCAGAGGGCCTCAGCATCGAGGCGCTATCGCGGCAGTTGGGCGACCACCATCAGCGGCGCACTCTGCAGCGGCGACTCGCGTTGCTGGTGGCCCAGGGGCGCATCACGATTCAGGGAGAAGGGCGGGCCACCCGCTACCACCGCAATGCGCAGTCGGAGCAAGGCGATGCCGGCGGCCGCTCCGCGACTCAGATTCGCGGCACCGAGCAAGCAGTTCAGGCGGCAGGGCAGCCGGCGTACGTGGTGACTTCCGCAGAAGGGGCTGAGATCCGCGCGTATGTCACCCAGCCCCGCCACTTGCGCGCCCCTGTGAGTTATCGGTTGCAGTTTCTGGAGCAATACCACCCCAATCACACCGCGTACCTACCGCAAGGCCTGCGGGAGCAGTTGCACGCGCTCGGGCGCTCACCGGCCGACCAAACTCCCGCGGGTACGTTTGCACGCGACATCCTGAACCGACTGCTGATCGACCTGTCGTGGGCATCGTCTCACCTGGAAGGGAACACCTACAGCCGTTTGGACACGGAGAAGTTGATCGAGTTCGGTCAGGCCGCCGAGGGCAAGGACGCGCTCGAAACGCAGATGATCCTGAATCACAAGCAGGCCATCGAGTACCTGGTGCTCAACCCGGAGCATGCGCGGGTGGATGCCGAGACCTTGGTCGCCCTGCACGCCTTCCTGTCGGACGGTTTGATGGCTGACCCCGCAGCGGTTGGGCGCATCCGCCGCCGCGCCGTTGAAATCGGCGGGAGCGTCTATCTGCCTGCCGCGCTGCCGCAGAGGCTGGAGGAACTGTTCGGCATCGTCGTGCGCATGGCGGCCGAGATCGCTGACCCCTTCGAGCAGGCCTTCTTCCTGATGGTGCACTTGCCCTATCTGCAGCCCTTCGAGGACGTGAACAAGCGGGTCTCGCGGTTGGCGGCAAACATCCCCTTCATCCGCCACAACCTTTGCCCGCTGTCCTTCATTGACGTGCCTCAGCAGGCCTATGTCGATGCCATGCTGGGTGTGTACGAGCTCAATCGTGTGGAGCTGCTGCGCGATGTCTTCGTCTGGGCCTATGAACGTTCTTGTCAGCAGTACGTTGCGGTGAAGCAAACCCTGGTGCCGCCAGACATCTTTCGTCTGCGCCACCGCCAAGCCCTGGCCGAGGTGATTGCTGCCATCGTGCGAGCCGGCGACGCTGCGACGGAGCAGGCGGTCAAGTCGCGAATGCCTGGTGCCATCCCGGTCGCAGATGAAGACCACTTCGCGAAGCTGGTGCTGGCGGAGTTCACAGCGCTGCATCCGGGCAACGCGGTGAGATTCGGCTTGAGGCCCTTGGAGTTGGCTGCATGGCAGGAAGCGCAAGGGCCTCGGCCGTTGTGACCGCTGGGCGCCGGCCGGGTCAGCATGCGGCTGGTTGAGTCAGTCGACACCGACTCGGCGAAGCGAGTGGGTTGTCGGGGGCCGGCGTCTCTGCAGCAAGTGCCGCTCGTCGTCTCTTTGAGCCAGGCTGACTGCTCGGCTCCCGGATAACGAACGTGCAGAGACTTCCGGCGGACTGAGCGGCCCTACGCTCATCACAAGGTGGCGTGTGATGGCCACCGGATGGAGAGCATCTGCCCATCAAGCACTGGGAGCACTGTGTGTATGTGCAGTTTTTCTATCGGCAGGCCACTCTTTCATGCACATCAGCATGAAGGGGCGCGCTGGAGGACTTCCGTGTACCACTGTCGGCAGCACTTCGCATGCTTTCGGTCTTTGCGAAGGCATGTGCCACGGCGTAGGAAGTCGGTACGTTTCCGCCCAGGCAGCTTGCATGGAGCCAGCGTCGCTGGCGATCGGCCATGCGCAAGGCACCAGGGGCCGCAGGGTAGGGCGACGTCAAGGGTCTTGATCTGCATTTCATGCCATTTCATGCCGTCTTCAAGACGCGTTCCGTGGGCGCGGGCGACAGTCTCGACACACCAACACACCGAGCTTCGTACACCATGCAAACGCCCCATCTCCTCGTCGCCGTTGCCACCGCGCTGGCCAGCCTGATGGCCACCAGCGTCCAGGCTCAGACGGCCATCTACCCCAGCGTCAACCCAATCAACATCACCGTGCCCGGTGCCTATAAGCTGATGGGCAACATCAGCGTGGCCGTCGGCAAGGTCGGACTGACCGTGACGGTCGACAACGTAACCATCGACCTTAACGGCCATACGATCACCGGCAGCACGCGCCGCTGCGAGCAAACGCAGAGCGCCTTCGAACAGACCTGCACGCTGGCCTTCACCGCCAACGAGAACATTCCGGGCATCGCCGGCCGTGACAACCTGGTAGTCCGCAACGGCAGCGTCCAGGGCTTCGGCATCGGGGTGCAGTTCACTGGCGGCGGTCGGGCTGAGAGCCTGACGCTGCGCCACAACCAAGTTGGCCTCTCGCAGAGGCTGGCCTATCCGACCACAGTGAGCGGCATGGGCGGCCTACAGGTGTCAGAAGTCACCGCCGAGTTCAACCAGTGGGGCATGCAGTTGAGCAGCGCGATGGTCGACCGTGCGCTGGTCAAGAGCAACCAGTACGGAATCACGGCCATCAATGGCGCGTTCCCGGTGCTGGTGCGCAACAGCTTCATCGTGGGAAGCGAGGTTGGGTTGCAGTTCGGCATCGTCGATCCGAGTACGCGCTTCACGGGGAACCTCTACCCGACCCGAAGCACGGTCTCGTTCTGAGAGCCCATTCGGACGATCCGCACGACAAATCCGCACGACAAACATGATGCAAACCCTGAAAACCCTGAAATCCCTGTTGATATGCCCGGCACGCCATGGCGCCTGCGCCGCAGCACTGGCCCTGGCGAGCTGGCTGCCCACTGCAGCCAACGCGGCCCCTGTCACGCTGGACTTCAACGACCTGGCCACCACGGACCTCGACGTCCTTGTAGGCAATAGCTACACGCGCAACGGCTTCGTGCTGTCCACCGACAGCACTTTCGGCTTCATCGTGATCGGTCCGGGCTTGATCGACTCGTACGCCGGCAGCGCCGGACTGTTGGCCTGGGGCGGCACCGGCAATGGCGGTGCAGAAGCGCCGGGCACGCTGCAACTTCAGCGTGCAGACGGTGGTGTGTTCGACTTCAACGGCCTGTCGCTTGGCGCCGGTTCGGCCTATGTGCCGGCTGACGTCACGTTCAAGGGCTTCGATGCGCTGGGCCGACTGGTCAACAGCATCACCGTGCCCGGCGCTTCCATCGGAGTCGGCCAATTCAACGCCATCGATTTCGATGACCGATTTATCGGCGTCTCGCGGGTCAGCTGGCAGCAGTCCGGCGTGGCCTGGCAAGCGCACCAGGTCGACGATGTACGACTGGACCAGGTGACTGCGGTACCTGAGCCCGGCTCGCTTGGGCTGTTTGGCGTGGGGCTGCTGACCCTGTGCGCGCGGCGGCGCTGGCGCGCGGCGTAGGCCACTGTCCCCGGGCGGCCTGCCGGGCCGGCCTGAACAGCGCGCCACGCGGTTCATCTCGCTTCACGGCGCTTTCATGACTTGCCAGATGCGCCGCGCGACAGTGGCTGCACCGGCCTCTCAACCTCCAAATCCAGGAACCAACCCCATGTCCTTCTTCGCTCGCCCCATCCTTGGCATCGCCGCGCTGTTCGCGATGTCCGGCGCCTTTGCCGCCACGCCCACCGTGCTGGACTTCCAGAACCTCACCCATGCAGGAAGCGGCACCTCGATCGGCCAAACCTACCTCGCCAGCGGTTACCGCTTGTTCACCGGTGCGCAAACCGGCTTCACAGTTCCGGCGGTGGGTGCGGCGGACTACGTCGGCAGCACGGCGCTGTGGGCCGGCGGCGGCGCCGGTGCTGATCAGGGTGTGATCACGACGCAATTGCAGCGCACTGACGGCAAGACCTTCGACTTCGACGGCCTCTCGCTCGCGGTACCTGTCGGCAACCAGCCGGCCGCCATCACATTCCTGGGCCTTGATGCCTGGGGCAACGTGCTGGCCAGCCAGGTGGTGGACGCCACCCAAGTCGGCACCGGCAGTTTTTCGGCGGTCACGTTCGGCAGCGCTTTCGACAAAGTCACGCTGGTCAGTTGGCGCCAGGCAGTCGATTCGGTCAACACCTACCAATTTGACGACATCCGCCTCGACGGTGGCGTAGCTGCCGTTCCGGAGCCGCAGACCTACGCGCTGATGGCGGCCGGTCTGGGCGTCATGGTGTTCCTGTCGCGCCGCCGCACCCGCGCCCGCGCCTGACGCGCTGGATCGGCCTTCATTGTCACTCTCTGAACTTGAAATGAATCAGGAAATAACCATGCGCAATCCGACGCTGAAGACCTTGGCCGCTGCGGCGGTCGTCGCCCTGGCAGCCGCCACCGGGACCGCCCAGGCGGCCTTGCATGCACGCGATGGCGGCATGGTGTATGACGACGTGCTCAACCTCACGTGGCTGGCTGACATGAACTACGCCCAGACCAGCGGTCAGTCCCGCGACGGCCTGATGGACTTGGCCACTGCGAAGGCCTGGGCCGAGGGCCTGAACTACGGCGGCCTGGGCGGCTGGCGTTTGCCCACACTCAATCCGGGCGATACCAGTTGCGGCAGCAGCGTCAACGTCGGGGGCGGCTTCGGCACGCAATACGGCGGCTTCAACTGCACCGGAGGTGAACTGAGCCACCTGTTCGCCGTTGACCTGGGCAACAAGGCCTGGGAAACGGTGCTGAACCCGACCGGCGACACCACGGAACAGCAGGCGAACCTGGCCTTGTTCAAGAATGTGCAGGCTTACGTCTACTGGTCAGGTACCGAGTACGCTCCGACGCCTGGCAATGCATGGATCTACACCACCCATCAAGGGGCCCAAGCCACTGCTGGAGAACTCGCCGAGTTCTATGCCGTGGCTGTGCATTCCGGCGACGTGGCCGCCGTACCGGAGCCGCAATCCTATGCGTTGCTGATAGCCGGGTTGAGCGTCCTCGCGCTGACCGTTCGACGACGGTCGCGTTGAGGCTGGGCCCTGGTGCGCCGCGGCCAACGCCCGCTTTGGCGGGACACCCGTATGCTCGCGCATCCGGTCCGTTGGCTGTGTCCCGTGAATCCTTCTTCTGTCCTTCACTTCGATCGTTATGAACTGCAGATCGATGAGCGTCGATTGCTGTGCGACTGTGAGCCTGTGCCGTTAGGTGCGCGGGCTTTTGACCTGCTGGTCGCGCTGACTGCGCGAGCCGGCCAGCTCGTTACAAAGGACGAGTTGCTGGACGCCGTCTGGCCGGGCCTGGTGGTGGGAGAGAACAACATCGCCGCCCAGGTCGTCGCGCTACGCCGCGCGCTGCACAGCGAGTTGATCGTCACGGTGCCCGGGCGCGGATACCGCTTTACGGGGCGGCCCAGAACGGGCGGTGCTGCGTCGGCAAACCTGCCAGCACCCACCGCGTCGCAAGCGTCACCAATGACGGCTCGTACCGCGCCGCGACTGTTCGGCCGCGAGGCTGATCTGCAGCGCCTGAAGTCCATGCTGCAGCTGCCGGGCTGCGTCACGCTGATCGGCCCGGGTGGTGTCGGCAAGACGGTGCTGGCGATGTGCGCCGTGCACGATCAGGCCGTGCACTGGATCGACCTTGCACCGCTGGTTGACGGCTCCCAGGTTCTGGCTGCGGTGCAACGCGCCGTCGGTCAGCCGGACGCTGACCCGCCGGCCGTCGCCGGTGCCGCGCCGCTTGTGGTGCTGGACAACGCAGAACACGTGATCGATGCGGTCGCCGCGCTGGTGCCGCGGCTGCTGGCCGCAACACCGGCACTGCGACTGCTGGTGACTAGCCAGGCTCCGCTGACGATCTCCGGCGAGCGAGTGGACCGACTTGAGCCGCTGGCCCTGCCCGCGCCCGATCTGCCCGATGCCGAGGCCCTGGCCACGGCAGCGCCAGCGCTCTTCATTGAACGTGCACGAGCCGCGAACTCGCGCTGGCAACTCGCCGCAGATGGCGCGCCGCAGTTGCGCGCGCTGTGCGCCGAGCTGGACGGCTTGCCGCTGGCGCTGGAGATGGCGGCCGCGCGGGTGCCGGCGTTGGGCCTGGCAGGCGTGCGCTTGGCAATCGCCGAGCGTTTCTCGCTCCTGCGCAAGACCGAACGCGACGCCCCGGCTCGACAGCGCACGCTGCTGGCAACGCTGCAATGGAGCCATGCGCTGCTGGACCCGCACGAGCAAAGACTGCTGCGCACGCTGGGCGTGTTTGCCGGCGGCTTCACGCTCGACCTAGCGGCCACGGTGGCCACCCCGGACGGCAGCGATCGCTGGGACACGATCGACCGCCTGGCCGTGCTTGTGGACCGGTCCCTGGTCGCGCTCGACGGGCAGGATCCGCCGCGCTACCGCTTGCTCGACACCACACGCCAGTTCGCGCTAGACCGACTGGCAGAAACCGGCGAAGCCGCTGCGGTGCACCAGCGCCACGCCTTGGCGCTGGATGAGTTGTTCGCAGCCGCGGTACCCACCTCAACCCACCGCCCCGACCCGGCTAAGCGCGCCCTCGCGCAGGCCGAACTGGACAATGTGCGCGCAGCCGCACGCTGGGCCGTGGCGCACGACGCTGCCTGCGCGCTGCGCCTGAGCGCGGCAGCATCTGCCTCCTTCGACTACACCTGGCGCGCCGACACGCTGGAGCTGCTGGCGGCCTGCGAGCCGCTGGTGGACCAGGTTCCAGACCTGCGCCTGCGTGCGCGCTGGTGGACCGAGTTCGCCCAGCAGAGCCTATTCGCGAACAGTTCCCGTGCCCCCGAGGTTGCCCAGCGCGCCGTGGCTGCAAGCCGCGCCGCGAATGACGATTGGATGTTGCTGTGGTCGCTGATCGCGCTTGTGCGCGGCAGCCGGAGTCCCGATGCGCAGTCTGCAGCCGCGTTGCACGAGATGCAGGCCTTGCTGGAGACCAACCCCGGCTGGCGGGTGCAGGCACGCATCGTAGCGCTAGGAACTCTGGCCTTTGCCTGCCAGGTCGCGGGAGACCTGCCGGCTGCGCTTGCCCACCGAGAAGCCGAGCTGGCGCTGGCCGAGCGTGCCGGTATCACCGGCCACATTGGCGTGGCGGTCGACAATTTGGCCACCGTGTTGCGCATGCTCGGCCGATACGACGAAGCGTTGCGGCGATTGGAGTCGTGGCTGGCGCAGGAGTCCGAACAAGGCAGCTTCAGTGCGATCTATGCCCGCGGCAGCGTATTGCGCGTGATGGTTGAGCAGGGGCGCCTCCGCGACGTGTTCATGCGCCTGCCAGCCCTGCTGAACGACGCCCAACGCATTGGCCTGACCGTCAGCGCAGACTTGGCGGCCTGGGTGCTGGCGCGGGCCGGCCGGCACCGCGACTGTGCTTGCTTCGTCGGCCACCTGCTGCAGCGCCGCAGCAAACAGCCGCTGCGTGTGGCCGACACTGGCGACGACCTGGCGCTGGCAGAGTCGCTGGCGCGCGCAGCGCTGGGCGATGCCGACTACTATGCGCTGGCGGCGCAAGGCGGACGGCTAGACGAGCGTAACGCACTCGCGCTCTTGGATCTTCAATCGCAAGCAGGTTGAGTCGCGCCGGCCAGGTGGGACAAGATCGGTCCGATCTCCTCCGCTTGTGCAGTGACCTTATCCCCGAGAAACGTAGTTCTTAGCTGATGGTGAAATCACAGCAAAGAACCGGAGATGACGAGCAGGTTCGAGGCAAGTACACCCAGGACTTCAAGCTCGACGCCATGAAGCTGGTCAAGGGCGGATAGTCGGTGGCGGTGGCGGTGGCGGTGACGGCGAAGGTTCTGGGCATCACCAAGGCGAGTCTGGGCAATTGGGTGCGTTTGGGCGAGGCCGGAACGCTCACCGGGGCTGGCGGCAAGCCAGTGACGCCCGAGTAGATGGAGTTGGCCCGGCTGCGTGCCGAGCTAGCCCGCACGATGATGGAGCGTGTGCGTCAGCTGATGCAGCGCCACGGCATTCGTGCCAGACGCAAACGCAGGTTTGTTGTGACCACAGACAGCGAGCGCAGCCTACCGCTGGCACCGAATCTGCTGCCCATCGGCTCAGGCCGACGATGAGCCCAGCCGGGCCGGCTCCTACCGGCCTCATGCCCTGTCCACCGGACAGGGCCCCGAAAGAGGGACTCTCGTCGCGCGAAGGCCGCTTTTGGCTGGCCTCAGGTCGGCGGCGTGTTGCCTGTTGTGGCGAGCCGACGCTTCGGGTGTTTCGTGTTGGGCGGTCTGCGGCGCGCTTCTTGCTGGTTCCAGAATCGCGCACTTTTTCCCGCTTCTCCAACCCGACGAGGTGACATCACTGTGAACACGACCCGCCGCCTGCCCCTGCTGCCACTGGCCGCAGCCCTGCTGACCTGCTTCTCCCCGGCCCTGTGGGCCCAGGCCACGAGCGGCGATGGTGCGGCAGGTGGTGAGGCGGCCGACAAGGCCTCGCTGGCCCGCGTCACGGTCACCGGCTCCAACATCCGCCGCGCCAGTGCCGAGACGCCCAGCCCGGTGCAAAAGCTCAGCGCCGCCGACATTGCCCGCAGCGGCTACAGCACGCTGGGTGAGGTGCTGCAGCACCTGTCGGCCAACAACATGGGCTCGCTGGGCCAGGCCACGCCGGGCGCTTTTGGCGCCGGCGGCAGCGGCATTTCGCTGCGCGGCCTGACGGTGGGTGCGACCCTCGTGCTGATCGACGGCCACCGCATGGCGTCCTACCCGCTGCCGGACGACGGCCAGCGCGATTTCGTCGACATCGCGTCCATCCCGGTCGAGGCCGTCGAGCGGGTGGAGGTGCTGAAGGACGGCGCCTCTGCCATCTACGGCTCGGATGCGATGGCCGGCGTTGTCAACGTCATCCTCAAGCGCAGCCATGAGGGCACGACGCTGCAGGCCGAGGTGGGCAGCGCGTCCAAGGGCGACGGCCGCATGGTCAAGGTCTCGGGCATCCGCGGCTTTGGCGATCTCACGCGCGACGGCGTCGCGGGTTATCTGAGCGCGGGCTTTCGGCGCCAGAACGCGGTGTTGTTGAGTGACCGGCCGGCGCTGGGCGGCTCGGACTGGACGCGCTACGGCGGCGAGGACCTGGGCCTGGTGGCCAACCCCGAGCTGCAGGTGGCGCCCGAGACGCGCACCTACAGCCTGCTCGGCAAGGTGACGGCGCTGCTGCCGCACGATTGGACGCTGTCGGTCGCTGCCTCGGTGCTGGGCAGCCGCGCCACGCAGGTGGGGCTGCTGAACTGGGTGTCGCCGGATGGCGGCATCACCACCTTCAACTTCGGGCCGAACCACCCCAGCCCCCTGCCCACGGTGCTCAACGGCACCAACGTCGTCGATCCGGCCACCGGCAGCCCGGTGGACTATGAGTTCACCGACCTGCCGGCCCAGCGCTCGCGGACGTCCACGCAGTCACAGCGCCTGGTGGCCGAGTTGTCGGGCGGCATCGCGGGCTGGGATCTGCAGGCCACGCTCGGCCTGACCCGTGTGGCGACCGACCTGACGCTGAAGAACATCGTCAGCCTGCCGGCGCTGCAATCTGCGCTCAGCAGCGGCAAGTACGTCATCGGTGCCAACAACCCGGCCAGCGTGCTGGCCAGCCTCACGCCCGAAGGCCGCTCCACGTCCACCAACACGCTGAACTTCATCTCGCTGCGCGCCAGCCGCGACCTGATGAAGCTCGGCGGCGGCAACCTGGCACTGGGCACCGGCGTCGAGTTCAGCAAGCGGTCTCTGGACGAGCGATTCCCCGAGGGCTTCTCTAGCGGCGCCCAGGCCAGCAACATCTACGCCTTCGGCGTGGGCAAGCAGACCATCACGGCGGGCTATGTCGAGCTGGCGGCGCCGCTGACCCAGCAGCTGGAAGTGGACGCTGCGATGCGCGTGGACCACTACGACACCTATGGGTCGTCCGTCACGCCCAAGGCCGGCGTGAAGTACGTGCCGATGAAGGAGCTCATCCTGCGCGGCACCTGGGCCGGGGGCTTTCGCGCGCCCAACCCGGTGGAGATCGGCACCAGCGGGTCGAGTGCGGGCTACCTGCCGCCGCTGGTGGACACGGCGCTGTGCAAGCTGGTCCAGCCTGGCCAGCCCTGCGACATTGGCGTGGGCGGCACGCAGCTGCAATTGCCGGGCAAGGACCTCAAGCCGGAGAAGTCGCGCTCCATGACGCTGGGCTTCGTGTTTGAGCCCCTGCCGACCATGAACGTGTCGGTCGACTACTACGACATCAAGATCCGCAACCAGATCGTTTCGGTGGGCCTGTTCGGCCAGGGCCAGATCGACACACCCGAGGCCTACGGCACCCGGATCTACCGCGTGAACAGCCCGACAACGCCCAACGCTGCGCCCACGAGTGCTGACGACACCATCCTGTACGGCACCTACCCCTTCATCAACCTGGGCAGCGCGCGCACCAGCGGCGTGGATGTGGACTGGCGCATGAAGCTGGATGCCGGCGCCTGGGGGCAGTTCACGCCGCAGCTGCAGTGGTCGCACATGATCCGCTACACCATTGACCGCGGCCCGGGCCAGGTCTACGAGATGGCGGGCACGCACGGCCCGAGCTTTGTCTCTACCAACACCGGCACGCCCAAGGACCGCGCCTCGCTGGGCCTGGCCTGGGCGCGCGGGCCGGTGGAGCTGAGCGGCACGCTGAACTACGTGAGCGGCATGAAGGTGGAGGACAGCAGCTACAACCTGCCCGACTGCGCCTCGGCCCTGTCCACGGTCTATCCCAACGGCCTGCCGGCCACGGGCTCGCCGCTGTGCCGCGTGCCGTCTTTCACCACGGTCAACCTCAACGCCAGCTGGCAGCTCACGCCGGGCCTCAGCCTGCGCATGGCGGTCACCAACCTCTTCGACCGGGCCGCACCCATCGACGCCTTCGCGTCCGGATCCAGCGGCGGCGGCGTGTCCTCGGGCGGCGCGCACTACAACCCTTCGCTGCACCAGGAGGGGGCCGTGGGGCGCTATCTGAGCGTGGGCGCGACCTGGCGCTTCTGAGCCGCGCCGGCCGGCAGGTCGGCACGGCGCAGGCGCTGACCCAGCGCTGAAAGGGGTGGGGAGGGGGGCCGGCGAGCGGCGAACCTGGGAGGCTCTGCGCCCGGCGGCCGAGCTGCATTACTGGGCGTTCACCTTCAGCCAGTTCAGGTTCCACTCCTTGCCCACCGACTTGAGCCGCAGCGTGTGGTTGCCGGCGGACAGCGGGAAGGCCGCGCTGGTCTGCGTGACCCAGGTCTGCCAGCCGCCGGTGTTGGGCACGGCCATCGCGTTGAGCACCTTGGCGCCGTCGACCCACACCTCGAAGCCGGTGCTGCCGGCCGCGGTGGCCAGCCGGTAGTCGAGGGTGAAGTTGCCGGCGGTGGCGACGCTGATCTTGAACTCGATGTAGTCGTCGGGGTCGAAGTGGCCCACGTTCTGGCCGCCACCGGTGTCACTGCTGTTCTCCAGCTGCACGCCGCTCATGGCCGTGAAGTTCTCGGCCTGCAGCGTGGCCGGCACGGGCACGTGGGCGATGGTGGTGCTGATGGGCTCGCTGTCATAGCTCTCGTTCACCGCCGTCAGCGCCGTCACCACGTAGTAGTAGGTGGTGCCGGGCGTGGCGCTGGTGTCGGTGTAGCTGGCGGTGCTGACCTTGTCGGTCAGCCGGGCATAGCTGCCGGCTGCGCTGGTGGCGCGGTAGACGCTGTAGCCCGTGACCTTGGCGTCGGTGCTGGCCGTCCAGCTCAGCGCATTGCCGCCGGCGCCCTCGGTGAGCTTGAGGCCGGCCGGGCGCTCGGGCAGCTGGTAGACCTCCGGCGCGGTGGCGCTGGTCATCCACTGCGACAGGCCGCTGTGGACTTCATAGGCCTGGGTCGCATAGCCCTTGAACAAGGTCTCGATCTGGGCGACGGTCGCGGTGGCGAAGTCCACCTTGCCGGTCATGTCGACGATGTCCTTGCCGGTCACGGGCACCGTGTCCACGAGGTACATCTCGGCCCAGGTGTTGGCGCTGCCGTTGTCGCGGAACAGGCCGCTGAGCGTGTAGCTGCGCCCGCCCTGCAGCGTGATGGCCTGGTAGATGCCGCCGTTGACCTCGCCCGTGCTGCCGGCCGGCCGCGTCACGCGCAGCATGGCGCCGTCGCTGCCGGTGGGCGCCTTGTCGGCGCCGGTGTAGTTGAAGTCCAGCTGCAGTGCGCCGCTGATGGTCAGTGGCGTCCAGCCGGTGGCGCTGCCGAAACCGCCGCTGGCAATCAGCTCGGCGTTGCTGGTGGTGTCGACGAGGCTGATCTTGTCGAAGCTGACGTCCGGGTTGCTGCCGCCCAGCGCGCCGGTCTTGATGACGAAGTAGTAGGTCTTGGGGCCGGTGCCGCCGACCTTGATGGTGGGCGCCTTCGTCGCGCAGGCATTGGCGAAGCTGCTGTTCCAGCCGGCGCAGTCCCAGGTGCTGGCCTTGGTGACCATGCCCACGCCGGTGTCCAGGTTGGTGTTGGGCGCATTGGTGACCATGCCCCAGGTGCCCTTGCCCGAGCCACCGGCCGCGCTGACGACCTTGTAGGCCCACGAAGTGGACGCCCAGCCGTACTTGGCATAGGTGTCGTAGGTGGCGCGGCCCATCTGGCCGCCCAGGTCCAGGCCGGCGCCTTGCCAGGGCTGGAACTCACCCACCAGCATCGGCACCTTGAGCGCGCTGACCTGTTTGTCGTAGGCGCACACGCCGGTCGTGCCGGTGGGGCCGCAGCGCAGCCAGTCGCGGTGCACCTTGTAGTGCGAGTCGCCCGGGCGATCGCCGAACAGGCCAGGGTAGGGGTGGATCTCGAAGGCCACGTTGGTCATGCCCTTGGCCGTCGGGTCGCCGTAGGCGTCGATGCTGCCGTAGTGGCTGGGCAGCAGCACGATGTGCTTGGGGTCGATGGCCCGGATGGTCTTGTAGAGGTCCTCCACGCGGGTGACCATGGCCTCGGCCGTGGAGCCCCAGGGTTCGTTGAGCGGGTCATAGGCCGCCACGACCGGCTCGTCCTTGTACTTGGTGGCGATCTGCTGCCACACCCAGCGCGTGCGCTCCTGCGCGTCGGTGTCAGTCCAGTACTTGTTCTGGCCCGAGCAGCCGGTGTGGTCGTTGGGCGTCTGGCCGCCGTGCGCGCCGTGCAGGTCCAGGATCACGTACATGCCGCGCTTCTTGGCCTCGGCAATGCTCCAGTCCAGGTACTTCCAGGCGTCAGCGCGCAGCGTCTTGGGCTTCTTCTCGTCCTCGATGACGCTCCACAAGATGGGCAGGCGCACGACGTTGAAGCCGAAGGCCTTCATCTGGTCCCAGTCCCGCTCGGTGAGCCAGCTGTCGCGGAACAGCTTGATCAGCCGCTCCTTCTCGTCAAAGCCGAAGCGCTCGGTCAGCTTGGCCTCCAGCGTGCACTGGTCAGTCACGCCGTTGCCGCCCTGGCCCATCATCCAGAACTCCTGGACCAGCCAGTTGCCGAGGTTGGTGCCCTTGAGCAGCACCTGCTTGCCGTCGGCGTCCACCCACTGGGTGCCGCTGGTCTTGAGCAGGGTCAGCCCAGCGGGAGGCGGTGTCGGGGTCGGCGTGGGCAGGGCGGGTGTCGCCGCCTCGGTGCCGCCGCCCGAGCCGCCACAGCCGGCCAGCAGGGCGGCGCCGATCAGGGCGCCCAGCCCGGTGCGGCGCATGCCGCGGCTTGCGCGGCCGAGATGGCCGGCCGCGCCCTTGATGAAGTCTTCCTGGTACACGTCTTTTGTCTCCGTTGTTGTGTGAGTTGGAACCGGTTCCAAATCAGTATCCAGGAGCTCGCTTCGACATGTCAACTGCCTGAACCCGCAGGCCGGCCGGCGCCTGGCTGGGCCACGCTGGCCATGGACATCCCCCTGATCGCGTGGCCAGCCGGTGTCGGGCGACGGATGGACTGTCGTGCTGGCGCGGCAACACTACGGCGCGCCGCCTGCTGTGCTGCCCCGCAGCGCAGCAGGCGTGATCCATCACGACCGAGGAGACCCCGATGACCCTATCCCGCCTGGCTGCCACCGCAGTGGCCACAGCCGCGTTGTGCTGCGCTGGCGCTGCCCACGCAGCCGAGACCTGGAGTCTGGTCGGCGACTACGCGCCGGCCAGCAACCCCAATGGCCCCTGGACCTATGGCCAGCTCATCGACGGCCGTCAGGACCAGTTCAGTGCGCTGGCTTGGCATGCCGCCACGGCCAGTTATGGCATCGCCGCGTCAGGCCAGGTCTTCATCTACCGCAACAACGGTGCGGTGACCGACTTCGGCATCGCGCCCGGCCAGGTCTCGCTGGAGAGCGACTGGGGCCATGCCGCCGTGCAGTGGACGGCGCCCAAGGCGGGCGACTACCGCGTCGTCGTCGAGCTGGGCGGCACCCTCGTGGGTGGGCCGGGCGGCTATGGCAACAACTTCGCCCAGCATGGCGGCGTCGCGGTCGACGGGAGCAAGCAGGGCGAGATCTCGTTCATCAACAACGTCAAGCAGTGGGACTTCACCGTCAGCCTCGCTGCGGGCAGCACCGTGCTGACCTATGTGCTGAACCCGGGCTTTGCCAACGGCGGCAACACGCAGACACAGATCACGGTCAGCGCGGTGCCGGAGCCAGCGTCCGCGCTGATGCTGGCGGTGGGCCTGGGTGGGCTGGTGGCGTGGCGCCGCCGCCGGGCCTGACGGGCCACACGCGCAACACCGGCCTGAACGGACGCGGGGCGAGGCCTCTCAGTCCACGTGCACGCGGTTGCGGCCGGCGCGCTTGGCCGCGTAGAGCGCCTGGTCGGCGCGCTCCAGCAGCGTGTCGGCAGACTGCGGCGGCACGCCGCCGGCCAGCCCGACACTGACCCGCACCGCCAGGCCCGGCGTGATGGCGGGCCAGTCGTGCTCCACGACGGCCAGGCGCAGCCGCTCGCAGATCTCGGCCGCCTGCTGCGGCGCGATGCCCACCAGCACGGCGAGGAACTCTTCGCCGCCCACGCGCGCCATCAGGTCGGCACTGCGCAGGCGGTGGCGCAGCAACTGGGCCAGCTGCTGCAGCACGGCGTCACCCACGGCGTGACCATGGGTGTCGTTGATCTTCTTGAAGTGGTCCACGTCCAGCATGGCCACGCTGATGACCTGGTTGGCGACGCGCGCGCCCTCCACCAGCAGCGGCAGGGCGAACTCGGCGTGGCGGCGGTTGTGCAGGCCGGTCAGCACGTCCTCATGCGCGGCGCGGTCCAGCGCCATGGCGTGCTCGCGCAGGCGCTGCTGCTCGTTCTCCAGGTGGGTCGCGCGAGCGCGCTCGCGACGTGCGTCCGCCGCGGCGCTGTCGGCACGGGCCTGGGCCTGCTCGACCTGGTCGCGGATCAGGATGACCTCGGTCTGCAGCACCAGGTTGTCACGGCTGAGCTGGCGGTCCAGGCTCACCAACTGCTCCAGCCAGGCCAGCGCCTCGCGGTGCTGGCCGCTGGCCTTGTGCGTCTCGTACAGCGAGCGCACGAGCAACCGGCGCAGCTTGGGCGGCGGCGCGGTGGTCGCGTTCAACAGGGCCTCCAGCATGCGGGCCGCCTGCTCGGGCTCGCCCTTCAGGCTCAGGAAAGCCGCGCGCTGGGCATCGGCCTCGATGGCCAGCATGCGGTAGCCGTGGTCATGGGCCAGGTGGCCGAACTCGTTGAGCAGCGGCAGCGCTTCGTCCAGCCGACCACCGGCCAGCAGCGCGTTGATGACGTTGGACACCGACACGGCCACCGCGTACGGACTGCCCGAGGCGCTGCGCGCGAGCGCGGTGGCCTGCTCCGCCGTGTGGCGCGCCTGGCGGGCGGCCTCGGCCAGCGCCGGGCGGTCGCCCAGCACCTTGGCCTCCTCGACGCGGCGCAGCCAGAAGTAGGCGAGGTTGTTCAGGCAGGCGATGCGCACCTCGTCGGCCTGGGCGGCTTCGGCAATCTCCAGCGCCTGCTCGGCCGAGGCGCAGGCCTGCACCGGGTTGTCAAGGCTGGCATAGGCGATGCCCACGCGGCACAGCGCCCAGGCCTCGCGCACGGCGTCGCCGGCGCGGCGCGCGGCCGCCAGGCCCTTCATGCCGGCTTCCAGCGCCTCGCGGCCCATCAGCAACTGGCCGTACACATAGGCCTGCGCCGTCAGTGTGTCGGCCAGCAGAACGTCATCACTCAGGCGCTGCGCCAGCGCCAACGCCTCTGACGCGCAGCGCGCACCGGCCGTCAGGCGCCCCAGCCTCGGGTACTGCTGCGCCAGCAGCGCCAGCACCTCGCCGCGGCGGCGTGTCTCTTCGGGCGGGCAGGATTGCAGCAGTCGCGCCAGCCCGTCGCTGGCGGCTTCGCAGGCACCGGCTGCAGCCAGTTGGCGCTGGGCCGCGATGGCGGCGTCAAACCTGTCGGGTTCGAACGCGACGGGCATGACGGGCAGAGCGGGGCGGTCGATCAGATCTGACATCAGAGAGGCGCATTCTGCCCACGCTGAGAATGGCATCCATGCAAGAGCGCAGATTTTTCGGGGTTGACTTCACGAGCGCGCCACGCCGCGCCAAGCCCATCACGGTGGCCGCCGGCGGGTTGCACGGTGCTGTTGTTCGGCTGCACGGACTGACAGCGTTGGACAGCCTGGAGGCCTTCTCGGCGTGGCTGGCGCAGCCCGGGCCCTGGCTGGGCGGCTTCGACCTGCCGTTCGGCCTGCCGCGCGAGCTGGTGGTGCAGCTCGGCTGGCCTACCGACTACGCGGCGTTGATGGCCCACTATGCGGCGCTGGACCGGGCCGACATCCGCGCGCGCTTCGCCGCCTTCTGCGATGCGCGGCCGGCGGGCGCCAAGTTCGCGCACCGTGCCTGCGACGGCCCGGCCGGCGCCAGCCCCAGCATGAAGTGGGTCAACCCGCCGGTGGCCTGGATGCTGCATGCCGGCCTGCCGCGCCTGATCGCGGCCGGCGTGCACCTGCCGGGCCTGCTGGCCGGCGACGAGGCGCGCATCGCGCTGGAGGCCTACCCGGGCCTGCTGGCGCGCGAACTCATCGGCCGGCGCTCCTACAAGAGCGACACCAAGGCCGCGCAGACGCCCGAGCGGCTGATCGCCCGCAAGGACATGGTCGACGCGCTGGAGCAGGGCCGCACGCAGCTGGGCCTGCGCCTGAAACTCAGCCACGCGCAGCGCGATGAGTTGGTGGCCGATGCCAGCGGCGACCGCCTGGACGCCGTGCTCGCGCTGCTGCAGGCCACCTGGGCGGCCGGGCAGCCGCGTTATGGCTGGCCCGAGGGCGTGGACCCGCTGGAGGGTTGGATCGCCAGCGCCTGAGCGGCCTCGGCGCTGGGCGTCCACGAGGCCAGGCGGCCGGCCTGCATGCTGCCCATGAAGTCCGCAAAGCGCGCGCCCTCGGCCGCGTTGTGCGTCACCAGCAGCGCGGTCTGGGCGGCGGCGCGCAGCATGTCGCTGACTTCCACCGTCAGCCGCTCGCGGGCGTCGCCGTCCAGGCTGGAGAAGGGCTCGTCCAGCAGCAGCAGCGCCGGTTTGGTGGCCAGCGCGCGGGCCAGTGCGATGCGCTGCTGCTGGCCGCCGGAGAGTTCGTGCGGGTGGCGCCGGCCCAGGTCGGCCAGGCCCACCAGCGCCAGCATCTCCGCCACGCGCGCGTCGCGTTCGGCCGCCGGCCAGCGGCGCAGGCCGAAGCCCACGTTCTGCGCGGCGGTGAGGTGGGGAAAGAGGGCGTAGTCCTGGAACATCAGCCCGACGTGGCGGCGCTCGGGCGGCACATGCGCCTTGGGCGACGACATCAGTTCGCCGCCGATGTGGATCTCGCCGCGCCGCGCATGCTCGAAGCCGGCGATGGCCCGCAGCAGCGTCGACTTGCCGCAGCCCGAGGGGCCCAGCAGGCAACCGATGCGGCCAGCCTCCAGCGACAGCGACAGGCCGTCCACGACGGGCTTGAAGCCCTCGCGGCCGTCGTAGCCCAGGGTCAGGTCGGCAATGTGCAGCGCGGCACTCATGGGGTCGTGTTCGGGGTCGAAGTCAGGGAGCTGCGCGACAGCAGGGCCACCGGCGCCAGGCCGGCCAGCACGATGGCGAAGGCCGCCAGCGCGCCTTCCTCGTAAGTGCCGCGTGCGGCCTCAGCGTACAGCAGCGTGGCCAGGGTCTCGAAGTTGGCCGGGCGCAGCAGCAGTGTGGCGGGCAGCTCCTTCATCGCGTCCACGAACACCAGCAGCGCGGCGCTCACCAGCGCCGGGCGCAGCAGCGGCAGGTGCACGCGGCGCAGCGTGCCCGTGACCGTCTCGCCCAGAGCGCGTGCGCTGTGCTCCAGCGACGGCGGGATGCGCGCGAGGCCGGCGTCGATGCCGCCCACCGGCATGGCCAGGAAGCGGATGGCGCAGGCCACGGCCAGCACGACGCCCAGGCTCATCAGCGGCAGGCTGCGCAGGCCCAGCAGGTCGGCCAGTGCGTGGTCGGCGGCGAGTGCGGGCGTCAGCAGGCCGATGGCCAGCACGGTGCCGGGCAGCGCATAGCCCACCGAGGCCAGGCGCGCCTGCCAGTGGTCGCGGTTGGCGACGCTGCCCTGGTTGCGCGCCGTCCAGGCCACCACCAGGCCGGCCGCCAGCGTGGCCGCCGTCACGCCCAGGGCCAGGGCCAGCGTGTTGCCCAGGCCCTGCAGCAAGCCCGCCGAGATGCCGCCGCCCTGCAGCAGCCGCTCGGCCGACTCCCAGGCCAGGTAGGCGGCCGGCGCCGCAAAGCCCAGCAGCACCGGCAGGCTCAGCGCCAGCGTGGCGCCCCAGGCCCGCGCGCCGCGCAGCCGGCGCGGGCGGATGCCGGCCATGCGGCGGGTGGAGCCGTAGCGCTGGTGGCGCCGGCCCTGGCGTTCCAGCCAGATCAGCCCGAACACCACCACCAGCGCGGCGCAGGCCAGCTGAGCCGCGCCGGCCAGGTCGGAGCGGGTGATCCAGGTGCTGTAGATGGCCACGGTCAGCGTCTGCACGCCGAGGAACTCCGACGCGCCGATGTCGTTCAGCGTCTCCAGCAGCGCCAGGCTCACGCCCACGGCCAGCGCCGGGCGCGTCAGCGGCAGCGCGACGCGGCGGAACGCGCCCCAGCGCGTCTCGCCCAGCGACTGCGCGGCTTCCAGCAGGTGGGCCGGCAGCGTGGCGAACAGCGCGCGGGCGGTCAGGTAGACGTAGGGGTACAGCACCAGGCCCAGCAGCACGATGGCGCCGCCCATGGAGCGCAGGTCGGGCAGGCGGAACTCGCGCGGGCTGTCAAAGCCCAGCAGCCAGCGGATGGCCCCCTGCACCGGCCCGATGGGGTGCAGCAGGTCCAGGTAGGCGAAGGCCACGATGTAGGTGGGCATGGCCAGCGGCAGCAGCAGGGCCCAGTGCAGCAGGCCGCGGCCGGGGAAGTCGTAGGCCGTGACGACCCAGGCGCAGCCGGTGCCGATCACCAGCACCAGCAGGCCCACGCCGGCCATCAGCTGCAGCGTGTTCCAGGCGGCCGTGGGCAGCACATGGGCCAGCAGATGGCGCCAGTGCTCGAACTCGCCGCCCAGCGCCAGCCAGGCCAGCTGCAGCACGGGCACGATGACGCCCAGCGCGATGACGATGGACGTGGCACGCCACAGCGGCCCGACGGACCGCTGCGCTGTCATGGCAGGCGCCGGCGCGTGGCGCGCTCAGGCAGTGGCGGGCGGCTGCGGCGCCCGGCCGTGGGGGCGGGTGTCACGCGTCAGCGGTCGAAGCCCAGTTTGTCCACCAGCACGCTGGCCTGCTTGCGGTGCTTGGCCATCTCGGTCAGCGACAGGCTGTCGGCCTTGAGCGTGCCGACGGCGGCGGCGATCACCGGGTCCAGCGTCACGCCGGCGCGCACCGGGTACTCGTAGTTGGCCTGGGCATAGAGCTCCTGGGCCGACGGCGAGGTCAGGAACTCCAGCAGCTTCACCGCGTTGGCGCGCTGCGGCGCATGGCGGGCCACCGAGGCGCCGCTGATGTTGACGTGGGTGCCGCCGGTCTTGGCGAAGGTGGGCTTGATGACCTTGATGGCGTCGCCCCACTTGCGGGCGTCGCTGCCTTCCTTGGACGTCTTGAGCTGGCCCACGTAGTAGGAGTTGGCCAGGCCGATGTCGCAGATGCCGCCGAGGATGTCGCGGGCCACGTCACGGTCGCCGCCCGCCGCCTTGCGCGCCAGGTTGGCCTTGACGCCCTGCAGCCACTTCTCCGTGGCGGCCTCGCCGTTGTGGGCGATGTGGGCGGCGATCAGCGCGGTGTTGTAGGGGTGCTGGCCGGCGCGCGTGCAGACCTTGCCCTTCCACTTCGGGTCGGCCAGGTCCTCGTAGCGCAGCGCGGTCAGCGGCAGGTTCTTCTCGGCATACAGCACGCGGGCGCGCAGCGACAGCGCGAACCACTGGCCGTCGGCGGCGCGCAGGTGGGCCGGGATGGCCGACGTCAGCTCGGCCGACTTGACCGGCTGCGTGACGCCGCCTTCCACCAGGTCCAGCAGGTTGCCCACGTCCACGGTCATCAGCACGTCGGCCGGCGAGCGGGTGCCCTCGGCCTTCACGCGCTCCAGCAGACCGTCCTTCACGAACACCGTGTTGACCTGGATGCCGCTGCGCATGCTGAACGCGGTCAGCAGCGGCTTGATGAGGCCGGGCTCGCGGGTGGTGTAGATCGTCACTTCCTCGGCAGCCTGCGCGGGCAGCGCGGCGGCCAGGCACAGCGTGAGGGCGGCGAAGATCGCGCGGCGAACGGGTGCGCGTTGAGCGATGGACATGCGTGGGTTCCTGGTGGCTGCGGCCGCCACGGCATGTGGCGGATTGGATGAGAACCATTATCAAGCAGGTCCGCGCTCACAAGTCCGTAATCACCTCAGGATGGCCGGCCAATGCCAGGTGCGTGACCAGCGGCAGCCCCGGCCCCCAGGCGTGGATCAGCCAGCCGGCCGGCTCCAGCGCCAGCGCCAGCGGGGCGCCGGGCGCCAGGTCCAGCGCCAGCTGGTGCGCCGTGGACGGCGCCGTCACCGCCGGGGCATGGGCGATGCGGCCCAGCGTCATGCGGTGCAGGTGGCCGCAGGCCACCAGTTGCACCTGCGGGTGGGCGGCGATCAATGCCTCGAAAGCCGGCAGGCCCTGCTGCAGCGCCATCGTGTCCATCACCGCCAGGCCGCTGGCGTGCGGCGGGTGGTGCAGGGCCACCAGCGTGGGCAGGTCCGGGCGGGCGGACAGCAGCGCGTCGGCCTGGGCCAGCCGGACTTCGTCCAGCCCGCCCTCCGGGCGGCCGGTCTGCAGGCTGTCCAGCACCACGAGGCGCAGCGGGCCGGGCAGGTCCAGCGCGTACTGGATGGCGGGAGCGTCGGCGTCGCCCAGATGCACGCCGGCCGTGCCGGCGAAGGCGGCCTGCAGCGCGCGGCGTTCGTCATGGTTGCCGGGCAGCAGGGCCAACGGCAGGCCGGCGTCCAGCAGCGGTTGCAGCAGCTCGCGCAGCCGGGCGTACTCGGCCGGGTGGCCGGCGTCCACCAGGTCGCCGGTGGCCAGCACGGCCACCGGGCGGGGCCGGATGGCCAGCACGCGGTCGACCGCATGGCGCAGCGCGGCGGCGGTGTCGACACGGCCGGAGATCAGCGTGCCGGGGCGGGTGATGTGCAGGTCGCTGAGCTGGACCAGCAGGTAGGGCGTGGCGTCCATGGGCGGCGACTCTAACGGCGTGTGACCCGTCGCCAGCCCGGCAAGCTCACTTCCTCATCAAGGTACTTTTCCCGAACAGCGATTCGATCAGGTCCACCGCCACCAGCGCGGTCTTGTTGCGCTCGTCCAGCGCGGGGTTGAGCTCCATGACGTCAAGCGAGGCCATGCGGCCGGTGTCATGGATCATCTCCATGCACAGGTGGGCTTCGCGGTAGGTGGGGCCGCCGCTGACGGTGGTGCCCACGCCCGGGGCCATCACGGGGTCGAGGAAGTCGACGTCGAAGCTCACGTGCAGGTGGGTGTTGTCGTCCAGCGTGGCCAGCGCCAGCTCCATCGTGTGGCGCATGCCCACCTCGTCGATGAAGCGCATGTCGAAGACCTCCAGGTCCTGCTCGTGCACGAAGCGGCGCTCGCCCTCGTCGACGCTGCGGATGCCGATCTGGCGCACCCACTTGGGGCTGATCGCCGGCGTCTGGCCACCGATCTCGATGAGCGCCTGCGGGCCGAAGCCGCACAGGCAGGCCACCGGCATGCCGTGGATGTTGCCGCTGGGTGTCAGCGCGCTGGTGTTGAAGTCGGCGTGGGCGTCCAGCCACAGCACGCGCAGCTTCTTGCCGACGTCGCGGCAGTGGTGCGCCACGGCCGCGATGGAGCCCAGGCCCAGGCAGTGGTCGCCGCCCAGCAGGATGGGCATGCGGCCGGTCTTGAGCTCGTCGTAGACGGCGTCGTGCACCGTGCGGTTCCAGGCCACCACCTCGGGCAGGTGGCGGTAGCCGTCGGTGGGCGGCAGCCAGGGGTTGGCGGGGCCGGTGAGGTTGCCGCGGTCCAGCACGTCCACGCCGCGCGCGCGCAACGCCTCGGCCAGGCCGGCCACGCGCATGGCCTCGGGGCCCATGCTGGCGCCACGAGCGCCGGCGCCGATGTCGGTGGGGGCGCCGATGAGGGAGACGTTGCGCAGTTTGGTCATGGCGTGGGCGGGCTGGACAGCTCGGGTTGGTTCTCGAGCACGCGCCAGGCTTCCTCGGCGGTCTCGACGTAGTGGAAGAGCTGCTCGTCGCCGGGGCTGATCATCCCGGTCTCCAGCAGCAGCTCGATGTTGAGCAGGCGGCTCCAGAACTCGCGCCCGAACAGCAGGATGGGGCGGCGGCGGCTCTTGCCGGTCTGGATCAGCGTCAGCGACTCGAACAGCTCGTCCAGCGTGCCGAAGCCGCCGGGGAAGCACACCAGCGCGACCGAGCGCATCAGGAAGTGCATCTTGCGCAGGCCGAAGTAGTGGAAGCGAAAGCACAGCTCCGGCGTGATGTACGGATTGGGGTACTGCTCGTGCGGCAGCACGATGTTCAGCCCCACGCTCTTGCCGCCCGCCTCGTAGGCGCCGCGGTTGCCGGCTTCCATGATGCCGGGGCCGCCGCCGGTGGCGACGACGACGGGGCAGCCGCGGTCGGCGCAGGCGGTCGTCACGAGCTGCGCGAAGCGGCGCGCCTCCTCGTAGTAGCGGCTCATGGCCAGCTTGCTGCGGGCGACGCGCAGCTGCGTCTCGTCGCCGCTGGCCTCGGCTGCGCTCAGCAGCGCCTGGGCGGCCTCGGCGCTCGGGATGCGGGCGCTGCCGAAGATGACGATGGTGGATTTCACGCCCTGCTCGTCCTGCAGCAGCTCGGGCTTCATCAGCTCCAGCTGCATGCGCACGGCGCGCATGTCCTGGCGCAGCAGGAAGCTCTCGTCCTTGAAGGCCAGCTCATAGGCGCTGCCCGGGCCGTCGTAGTCGGGGTGGGGCTGCAGCGTGCGGCATTCCTCCCGGGCGGTCGGGAAGTTGCGCGTCGGGACGTCGGTGGGCTTCATGGGCGGAGCAGATTCTGGGTGGGTCACCGCCGGATTTTGTGCCCCAAAACCGGGCCGCCGCCGGATTTCATCCAGCGGTTCTCCGCAGCTTCACGGGCCGACGAACTGGTTGCGCCCCAGCGCCTTGGCCCGGTAGAGCATGTCGTCCGCACCGGCCAGCAGCTCAGCGGCGACCAGGCCGTGGCCCGGGTCGCAGGTGATCAGTCCGCCGGACAGCGTGATGTGGCTGGCCACCTCCGACGCAGGGTGCGGCAGGGCCGCGCCCCGGAAGACGCGGGTGATGGCCTGCGCCAGCATGCGAGCGCCGGAGCGCGGCGTGTCGGGCAGGATGATCGCGAACTCCTCGCCGCCGAAGCGTGCCACCGAGTCCATGGGCCGGCGCGCCACCTGGCGCAGCAGGGTGCCGACCTGGCGCAGGCAGTCGTCGCCGGCACCGTGGCCCAGCGCGTCGTTGTAGCGCTTGAAGAAGTCCACGTCGCACAACATCAGCGTGATCGGGCTGCGGGTGCGGGCGCACATGCGCAGCGCCTCGTCGAGGTGGTCGTCCAGGCCGCGGCGGTTCAGCAGTCCGGTCAGGGCGTCGTGCGAGGCCTGGCGCTGCAGCTCCCGGTTGGCGCGGTGCAGCTCCTCGGTCACCGCCTGCAGCTGCGCGCGCATGGCGCGCAGGCGCTCCATGGCGTGCAGCTTGGCTTCGAGCACCACCGGGTGCACCGGCTTGGTCAGGTAGTCGTCGCCACCTGCGGCGATGCCTTCGGCCACCCGCGTGGCCTCGGAAATGCTGGACATGAAGATGACCGGCGTCCAGCCGTTGTGCACGCGTTCGCGCTCGCGAATCTGCCGTGCCAGCCAGTAGCCGTCCTCGACGGGCATGGCCACATCGGACAGCACGAGGTGCGGTTGATGGCGGTCGAAGAGTTCCAGCGCCCACGCGGCCCCGGAGGCCTCGATCACTTGATGGCCCAGCCGGTCGAGCACGTAGGCGACGCTGCCGCGCACGCTCTCGTCGTCATCCACCACCAGGATGCGCAGGCCTGTCGAAGTTTGGACCGTCATGGCGCGCGATGAGAGCACAAGGCGCAGCTCGGGTCGCGCTGCAGGGCGATCTCGCTCCACTGCATGCGCCGGCCGTCCAGCATCAGCAGCCGCCCGGCCAGCGGCTCGCCGATGCCGGCCAGAACTTTGAGCGCCTCGGCCGCCTGCAGGCTGCCGACGATGCCCACCAGCGGCGCGAACACGCCCATCGTCGAGCAGGCCGCGTCCTCGAAGCCCGACTCGGGCGGGAACAGGCAGGCGTAGCAGGGATGGGCGGCCGAGCGGCTGTCGTAGACGCTGATCTGGCCATCGAAGCCGATGGCCGCCCCGGAGACCAGCGGCTTGCCGTGCCGCACGCAGGCAGCGTTGACGCGGTGGCGGGTGGCGAAGTTGTCGGTGCAGTCGATGACGACGTCGGCCTGCGGTGTCAGCTCGTCCAGCAACGCCTCGTCGGCCTTCTGCGCCAGCGCGTGCACCTGCACGCCCGGGTTCAGCGCGGCCATGCGGGCGGCGGCGGACTCGACCTTGAGCCGGCCCAGGCTGGTCATGTCGTGCGCGATCTGGCGCTGCAGGTTGGTCAGCGACACGGTGTCGTGGTCCACCAGCGTGAGGCGGCCCACGCCGGCCGAGGCCAGGTACAGCGCCACCGGCGAGCCCAGGCCGCCCGCGCCGATCACCAGCGCGTGGGCGTCCAGCAGGCGCTGCTGGCCCTCGATGCCCATCTCGTCGAGCAGCAGGTGGCGGGAGTAGCGCAGCAGGTCGTCGTCGGTCATGGCGGGAGCTTAAGCGCCGCTGCCGGGCCCGAGCCGGTCCACCGCGTCGCTGATGACACCGTCCACGCCTTGGGCGATCAGCCGCGCGGCCTCGGTGGCGTCGTTGACGGTGTAGGCCAGCGCCCGCCAGCCGCTGGCGTGCAGCTGCTGCGTGAGCGCGGCGTCCATCAGCCGCCAGTGGGTGATCACGGCCACCACGCCCAGCGCGCGGGCGGTGTCGGGCCAGCCGGGCCACAGCGTGTCCAGCAGCAGCGCGCGGGGCAGGGCGGGCTCGGCATCGCGGGCGGCGGCCAGCGCCTCGGGCTGGAAGCTGCTCAGCAGCGGCGGCAGCGCGGCGCCGGCCCACAGCCGCGCGGCTTCGCGGGCCACGGCCGCGCCGGTGGCGGCCTCGGTGCCCGGGCAGGGCTTGATCTCGATGTTCAGCGCGCAGCCGTTGGCGCGGCAGAACGCGGCGATCTGGGCCAGCCGGGGCAGGGGCTCGGCGGCGTAGGGCGGGCTGTGCCAGGCGCCGGCGTCCAGGCGGGCGAGCTCGGCCCAGTCCTGCCCGGCCGGTGAGCCCTGGCCGCCGGTGGTGCGCTCCAGCGTGTCGTCGTGCAGCAAAAAGGCTTCGCCGTCGCGGCTCAGCTTGGCGTCACATTCGAAGGCTCGCCAGCCCAGCGCAGCCCCGGCGCGGAACGCCGCCAGCGTGTTCTCCGGGGCCAGCTTGCCCGCGCCGCGGTGCGCGAGCCACAAGGGGTAGGGCCAGGGCTTCATTTGCCGGATTCTGGAGGGAAATACCCCGCTGCGATAATTCGCCCCCTCTATGAACGCACCGCATCCCCTGATGCCGGCCGCCGCTGATGTGGCCGACACCGTCGCCCACGACGCCCCGCGCCTGCGCGAAATTCCGTACAACTACACGTCGTTCTCCGACCGCGAGATCGTCATCCGGCTGCTGGGCTCGCGGGCCTGGACGCTGCTGGACCAGCTGCGCGGCGAACGCCGCACGGGCCGCTCGGCGCGCATGCTGTACGAGGTGCTGGGTGACATCTGGGTGGTGCAGCGCAACCCCTATCTGCAGGACGACCTGCTGGACAACCCCAAGCGCCGTGCCCAGCTGATCGAGGCCTTGCACCACCGCCTGGGCGAGGTGCAGAAGCGCCGTGACCCTGGCAGCGACCCGCAGCGCGACGCTGCCGTCGGCGAGCTGCTGCAGGCGGCGCGCGCGGCGGTGGCCGAGTTCGACAAGTTCTTCGACAGCACGGCCACGCTGCGCAAGCGCGCCGCCAAGACGCTGGCCCGCCACACGGCCAAGGACAACATCAAGTTCGACGGCCTGTCCCGCGTGTCCCATGTGACGGACGCGACCGACTGGCGCGTGGAATACCCCTTCGTTGTGCTGACGCCCGACACCGAGGCCGAGATGGCCGGGCTGGTGGGCGCCTGCTTCGAACTGGGCCTGACCGTCATCCCGCGCGGCGGCGGCACGGGCTACACCGGCGGCGCGGTGCCGCTGGTGTGGAACAGCGCCGTCATCAACACCGAGAAGCTGGAAGCGCTGCGCGGCGTGGAGATGCTGCGTCTGCCGGGCCTGGACCGGGACGTGCCGACCATCTTCAGCGAAGCCGGTGTCGTCACGCAGCGCGTGGCGGACATGGCCGAGGCCAATGGCTTCGTCTTCGCGGTGGACCCGACGTCCGCCGAGGCCAGCTGCATCGGCGGCAACGTGGCCATGAACGCCGGCGGCAAGAAGGCCGTGCTGTGGGGCACGGCGCTGGACAACCTCGCCAGCTGGCGCATGGTGACGCCCGAGGCCAAGTGGCTGGAGGTGACCCGCCTCAACCACAACCTCGGCAAGATCCACGACGTGGAGGTGGCGAGCTTCGAGCTGCGCTACTTCGATGCGTCCGGCAAGACGCTGGAGCGCACCGAGCGCCTGGACATCCCGGGCCGCGTGTTCCGCAAGGAAGGCCTGGGCAAGGACGTCACGGACAAGTTCCTCGCCGGCCTGCCGGGCATCCAGAAGGAAGGCTGCGACGGCCTCATCACCAGCGCGCGCTGGATCGTGCACCGCATGCCGGCGCACACGCGCACCGTCTGCCTGGAGTTCTTCGGCAACCCCAGGGATTGCGTGCCCAGCATCGTCGACATCAAGGACTACATGTTCTCGATTGCCGACACGGGCGTGCTGCTGGCGGGCCTGGAACACCTGGACGACCGCTACCTGAAGGCGGTGGGCTACGCGACCAAGAGCAAGCGCGGCGGCTTCCCGAAGATGGTGCTGATCGGCGACATCGTCGGTGACGACGCGGACGCGGTGGCGCACGCCACCTCGGAAGTCGTGCGCCTGGCCAATGGCCGCTCGGGAGAGGGCTTCATCGCCGTCAGCGCCGATGCGCGCAAGAAGTTCTGGCTGGACCGCAAGCGCACCGCCGCCATCAGCAAGCACACGAACGCGTTCAAGGTGAACGAGGACGTCGTGATCCCGCTGCACCGCATGGGCGAGTACACGCTGGGCATCGAGCGCATCAACGTCGAGCTGTCCCTGCGCAACAAGCTGGAGCTCGTCACGGCGCTGCAGGCGCTGTTCACGACGGGCAAGCTGCCGCTGGGCAAGAGCGACGACGCGGGCGAAATCCCCAGCGCCGAGCTGCTGGAAGACCGCGTGCAGCAGGCGCTGGCGCTGCTGCGCGAGGTGGGCGAGCTCTGGCAGGACTGGCTGAACGGCCTGGACACCGGTTTCTTCGAGCAACTGCAGACGCATGAGCTGCGCGCCTCGTGGAAGACGCAGATCCTCAAGCCGCTGCAGACGCTGTTTGCCGGCGCCGCTTTCGAGCCGCTGCTGGCCGAGTGCCGCCGTATCCACAAGGACGTGCTGCGCGGCCGCGTGTGGGTGGCGCTGCACATGCATGCCGGCGACGGCAACGTGCACACCAACATCCCCGTCAACAGCGACAACTACCAGATGCTGCAGACGGCCCACGAGGCCGTGGCCCGCATCATGGTGCTGGCGCGCAGCCTGGACGGCGTGATCTCCGGCGAGCACGGCATCGGCATCACCAAGATCGAGTTCCTCAGCGACGACGAGCTGGCCAACTTCACGGCCTACAAGCAGCGCGTGGACCCCGAGGGCCGCTTCAACAAGGGCAAGCTGCTCAAGAACGACGCGCTGCCGGCCGACCTGCGCAACGCCTACACGCCGTCCTTCGGCCTGATGGGGCATGAGTCGCTGATCATGCAGCAAAGCGACATCGGCGCCATCGCCAACTCGGTGAAGGACTGCCTGCGCTGCGGCAAGTGCAAGCCGGTCTGCGCCACGCATGTGCCGCGCGCCAACCTGCTCTACAGCCCGCGCAACAAGATCCTGGCGACCTCGCTGCTGGTGGAGGCCTTCCTGTACGAAGAGCAGACGCGCCGCGGCGTGTCCATCAAGCACTGGCAGGAGTTCGAGGACGTGGCCGACCACTGCACGGTCTGCCACAAGTGCGCCTCGCCCTGCCCGGTGAAGATCGACTTCGGCGACGTGACGATGAACATGCGCAACCTGTTGCGCAAGATGGGCCAGAAGACCTGGCGCCCCGGCAACGCGGCGGCCATGTTCATGCTGAACGCCACCAACCCCGAGACCATCAAGCTGGCCCGCACGGCCATGGTGGGCGTGGGCATGAAGGCGCAGCGCCTGGCCGTGGACCTGTTCAGGCCGGCGGGCCGCAAGCAGACGGCGGCGCCGCGCGCGACCGTCGGCGCCGCGCCGATCAAGGAACAGGTCATCCACTTCATCAACAAGAAGCTGCCTGGCGGACTCCCCAAGAAGACGGCGCGTGCGCTGCTGGACATCGAAGACAAGGACTACGTGCCCATCATCCGCCCGCCGGCCACGCCGAGCGAGACGGAGGCCGTGTTCTATTTCCCCGGCTGCGGCTCGGAGCGCCTGTTCAGCCAGGTCGGCCTGGCCACGCAGGCCATGCTCTGGCATGCCGGCGTGCAGACCGTGCTGCCGCCTGGTTATCTGTGCTGCGGCTACCCGCAGCGCGGCTCGGGCCAGTTCGACAAGGCCGAGAAGATGATCACCGACAACCGGGTGCTCTTCCACCGCGTCGCCAACACGCTGAACTACCTCGACATCAAGACCGTCGTCGTGTCCTGCGGCACCTGCTACGACCAGCTGCAGGGCTACAAGTTCGAGGACATCTTCCCCGGCTGCCGCATCATCGACATCCACGAGTACCTGCTGGAGAAGGGCATCACCCTCGGCTCCAAGAGCAGCTACCTGTACCACGACCCCTGCCATTCGCCGATGAAGCTGCAGGAGCCGATGAAGACGGTGAAGGCGCTGGTGGGCCCCGAAGTCGTGAAGAGCGAGCGCTGCTGCGGCGAGAGCGGCACGCTGGGCGTGACGCGGCCCGACATCTCCACGCAGGTGCGCTTCCGCAAGGAAGAAGAGCTTCGCAAGACCGAGGCGCAATTGCGCGAGTCGGGCAAGGTCGGCGCGCAGGACAACCTGAAGATCCTGACCTCCTGCCCCAGCTGCCTGCAAGGCCTGACGCGCTACGGCGACGACCTGCAGAACGGCCTGCTCGAAGCCGACTACATCGTCGTCGAGATGGCCCGCCAGATCCTCGGCGAGAACTGGATGCCGGACTACGTGGCCAAGGCCAACGCAGGCGGCATCGAGCGGGTGCTGGTGTGAGCTGCGTTTTGTGTGAGAGCGACGGCGGCCTTGTCGTCGCACGCACGCCGCAATTCCGCGTCATCCGCGTCGTCGATGGCGACGAGGCACGGCGCTTCCCGGCCTTCTACCGGCTGATCTGGAACGCGCATGTCGCCGAGTTCAGCGACCTCCCGGACACGGACAGACACGCCTGCATGGACGCTGTCACCGAGATCGAGCGCGTTCTGAGGTCTTTGCTGGCGCCGACCAAGATCAACCTCGCCGCGCTGGGCAATGTCGTGCCGCATCTGCACTGGCACGTCATCGCCCGCTTCGAGTGGGACAGCCATTTCCCGGCGCCCGTGTGGGCCGCGCCGCAGCGGGACGAGGTGGCCGGTGGCGCCGCCGCGCGGCTGGCGCAGCCGCTGGCAGCGGTGGACGCGGCGATCGCGCAGGCGCTCAGCTGCCGCTGCTGATCCGCACGCTGCGCGCGGCGGTGCGCGTGCCGTCACTGCTGCGCTTGCCTTGGGGGTTAGGGTCGATGAGGGCGACGGTGAAGCGGTACACCTGGGCTTCAGCCGTCTTCTGCGCAGCGCAGTCCACGCGGTACATCGCGCTGCGGACGCTGCGTGCCACGGTGTTGGACACGCCCTTGGCAGTGACGGCGCTCACCTGCCCGTTCTCCAGCACGAACTGGACGTTCACTTCGCCGAAGCGATGGGTGTCGTGCCAGGTGCGTGCCAGCGCGCGTGTCAGTTCGTCGTCGATGCTCGGGCAGGCGACATGAACGTCGCTGCGCGGCACCGTCTCGATCACTCGGCCGCCTTGGACTTCCACGCGTTCCAGCATCGCCGACTGGGCGAGTGCCGGGCCTGCGGCCAGCGTCAGCGTGGCGAGAGCGGCGAGCAGGCGGCGGGTGTTGCGCAGGGTGTGGGACATGAGGGACTCCTTGATCGATGGGTGTTGCGGGAGACGACACTGAATTGCGTCGACCTGTGCTCAGGCTAGGGGCTCGGTCGAGCGCACCCAAGGCACTTGGGATGAGTTGCGTCTGCCGTGCGATGGCCTGTCGAAAACCGAGGCCGAACTGAGTTCGCGCCAAGACGGGCTGTCAGCCCTGGCCCATGTCATTCGTCACGGCCCTGCGCCATCCGGACTAGCACTATCGGGTGGGTTCCGTCCCTGCGTGGGGTGACAAGGTCGGCATGCACCCGCTGACAGACTTCGCCCCGCTTCGGAATGCGCCGGGCCGGCAGGGCAAGGGAGTGCGGGAGACCTGCCGGCAAGCCAACAACAAGGCGGCGCCGCCCAATGTGGAGATCCCACGGGCCGAGCCGGCCTGCCGTCCGCCACGGTGACTTTTGCGGAAACATCCCATGAGATTCGTTGTTGCAAACAAGAAGTCCCTGATCGCGCTGGCCTGCGGGCTGCTGGCGGTGGGCGCCGTGCAGGCTGGTGTGTCCAACGTGCAGGTCGATGTCGGGCTGGCCAGTGCCGTGCAGCGCGCCGCCCCGGCCACCGACCGCCTCATCGTCGGCTACCGCGATGCCGTCGAGGCCGACCTCGCCGACGCCCGCGTGCTGCGCGCCCGCAGCCTGGACGCGACCGCGCTGTCCAGCCGGCTGGGCTCGGTCAACGCCCGCCTGGCCCAGCGCGGTGCCCAGGCCCGGCTGCTGCGCCAGACCGGCACCGGCGCGCATGTCTTCAAGCTGGACCGGGCGCTGGCCAACGCCGACCTGGAGCGCCTGGCGGCCGAGCTGAAGGCGGCCGACCCCAACATCGCCTACGCGGAACCCGACCGCAAGATGTACCCGCTGCTGACGCCCAACGACACCAGCTACACCTCGCAGTGGGACTTGTTCGAGACCACCGGCGGCATCCGCGCGCCGGCGGCCTGGGACCTGGCCACCGGCACGGGCGTCGTGGTGGCCGTCATCGACACCGGCATCCGCCCGCACGCCGACCTGTCGGGCCAGACCGTCGCCGGCTACGACATGATCAACGACACTGCGGTCGCCAATGACGGCAACGGCCGTGATGCCGATGCCAGCGACCCGGGCGACTGGACCGCCGCCAGCGAGTGCGCCGCCGGCGACCCGGCCTCCGGCTCCAGCTGGCACGGCACGCACGTGGCCGGCACCATTGCCGCCAAGACGAACAACGCGGCGGGCATCGCCGGCATCGCCTTCAACGCCAAGATCCAGCCCATCCGCGTGCTGGGCAAGTGCGGTGGCTACACCTCGGACATCGCCGACGGCATGGTTTGGGCGTCCGGCGGCACCGTGTCCGGCCTGCCCGCCAACGCGACGCCGGCCAAGGTGCTGAACCTGTCGCTGGGCGGTGGCGGCGCCTGCACGACCACCTCGCAGAACGCCATCAACAGCGCCCGCTCGCGCGGCGCGGTGGTCGTGGTGGCTGCCGGCAACGAGAACCAGAACGCCAGCAACTCCAGCCCTGCCAACTGCAGCGGCGTCATCACCGTGGCGGCCACCGACCGCAACGGGGCACGCGCCTACTACTCCAACTACGGCACGGTCGTGACGCTGGCCGCCCCGGGCGGCGACGTGCGCTCGTCCAGCAGCAACGGCATCCTGAGCACGCTGAACGCCGGCACGCAGGCGCCGGGGGCGGACAACTACGCCTGGTACCAGGGCACCTCCATGGCCGCACCGCACGTGGCCGGCGTGGCAGCCCTGATGTTCAGCGCCAAGCCCACGGCGACGCCGGACCAGATCAAGGCCGCGCTGCAGAGCAGTGCGCGCGCCTTCCCGGGCAGCTGTTCGGGCTGCGGGTCGGGCATCCTGAACGCGCAGGCGGCGGTGCAGGCCATCACGGGTGCCACGACGCCGCCGACGGGCGCGGTCAACGAGACGGAGTCCAACAACACGCGGGCCACGGCCAACACCGTGTCCGCACCGGCGACCGTGAACGGCAGCATCGGCTCCACCAGCGACACCGACTACTTCAAGGTGACGCTGCCGGCCGGCAAGTCGCTGTCGGCGGCGCTGACCATGGGCAGCGCGAGCAACGACTTCGACCTGTACGTGCGCAACAGCTCGGGCACCATCCTGGCCCGCAGCGAGAAGGGTGCCGGCCAGGTGGACAGCGTGACCTACGCCAACGGCGGCTCGTCGGCCGTGACGCTGTACGTGCATGTGCAGCGCTACAGCGGCACGGGGGCGTATTCGCTGAGCCTGCAGTGGTGAGGTGGATCGGCTGATCCGTTGATCAGCTGATCGGCTTGTTGAGGGGGCGAGGTCTTGGGGCCTCGCCCTTTCTTGTTTGGGTTGCGGGGCAATGCCGCGTTGCCCGAGCGATGTCGTGGTATGGCGGGTCATGACCCGCCATCGGGCCGCGTGGCAACGGCGCCGGCGGGTCGCGACCCGCCCGACCCATGCCGTGTTTCCCGAGCGATGTCGTTGTAGGGCGGGTCATGACCCGCCATCGGGCCATGTGGCAATGGCGCCGGCGGGTCGCGACCCGCCCTACCCAATGCGGCGCTGCCCGAGCGATGTCGTTGTCGGGCGGGTCATGACCCGCCATCGGGCCGCGTGGCAACGGCGCCGGCGGGTCGCGGCCCGCCCTACCCAATGCCGCATTGCCCGAGCGATGTCGTTGTAGGGCGGGTCATGACCCGCCATCGGGCCGTGTGGCAACGCCGCCGGCGGGTCGCGACCCGCTCTACCCAATGCGGCGCTGCCCGAGCGGCGTTGTCTCGCTCACCAGACCGTCAGCGGGTCCTTGGCCACCATCGCGCTGCCTGGCTTGCAGGAGAAGGCCTGCGAGAAGTAGGGCGTGTTGGCCATCGGCGTCAGCACGCGGTACTTGGCCGGCGAGTGCGAGTCCGTGCGCAGCTGGTTGATCAGGAACTCCGTGCGCACCTTGCTGCGCCACACCAGCGCGTTGCTGATGAAGAAGCGCTGCGCCGGCGTGTAGCCCGCCGTCTTCTTGTCCAGCGGCGTGCCGCTGCGCTTGAGCGCGCGCAGCAGGCCCTCGTAGGCAATGGGCAGGCCCGACACGTCGGAGATGTTCTCGCCCAGCGTCAGCCGGCCGTTGATGGTGTAGCCCGGCAGCGGCGAGATGGCGCCGTAGCGCTCGGCCACCTTGTCGGCGCGCGCCTTGTAGCCGGCGGCGTCCTCGGCCGTCCACCAGTCGGTCAGCGAGCCGCCGGCGTCGAAGTTGCGGCCGCTGTCGTCGAAGTGGTGCGTGATCTCGTGGCCGATCACCATGCCGATGCCGCCGTAGTTGGCCGCGTCGTCGGCCGTGGCGGAGAAGAAAGGCGGCTGCAGGATGCCGGCGGGGAAGATGATCTGGTTCAGCCCGCCCGCGAAGGCGTTGACGATGTGCGGGCTGATGCGCCAGCGGTCGCGCTCCACCGGCGCGTCCAGGTCCTTGATCTGGCGGTCGCTGTGCCACAGCGCGGCCTTCAGCCAGTTGCCGGCGTAGTCGGTGCTGCTGAGCTGCAGGCCCTCGAACTGCGGCCACTTGGCCGGTGCGCCGATGACGGGCTGCATCTTGGCCAGCTTGTCCAGCGCGCGGGCCTTGGTGGGGGCGGTCATCCAGTCCAGCTTCTCGATGCGCTCCTTCATGGCGGCGCGCACGTCCTCCACCAGCTGCAGCGAGCGCTTCTGCGCCTCGGGCGAGAACGCGCGGGCCACGAACAGCTCGCCCAGTGCCATGGCCACCGGCTCGGTGCCGGTGCGGCCGCCGATCTGCAGGATGACGTCCTCGTTGCGCGGGGCCGGGGCCTGCAGGCCGGTGATGGCCTTGCCGCGGTACTCGAACGAGGCATTGGCCAGCGCCTTGGGCAGGCGCGGTGCCAGCGCGTCCAGCACGCGCAGCGCCAGGTAGCTGCGCCAGACGTCCAGCGGCGTCTCGGCCGCCAGCTGGCCCACGCGGGCCGCGAACTCGGGCTGGGCCACCAGCAGGCGCTGCGGCAGCTTGGCGCCGGCCGTCAGCACGGCCAGGTAGGCCGTCCAGTCCAGCCCCGGCGCGGCGGTGTTCAGCTCGGCGGGCGACATCGGGTTGTAGGCCGCGTTCGGGTCGCGCAGCTTGGCGCGCTCGCGCGAGGCCTCGGCCAGCCGGGTCTCGAAGGCGGCCAGCGCGTCCAGCTCGGCGTCGCCCGCGGCCAGGCCGGCGCCGGTCAGCAGCGCGCGGGTGTAGGTGCGGTAGGCTGCCTTGAGCGTGCGGGTGCGGGCGTCGTCGCGGAAGTAGTCGTCGCGGTCCGGCAGGCCCAGGCCCGACTGGCCCAGCCCCAGCACGTTCTTGCGGGTGTCCTTGCGGTCCGGCTGCACGCCATAGCCCAGCGGCGCGCTGACGCCGCTGCGGTTCAGCAGCGCCAGCAGCGCGGGCAGGTCCTCGCGGCGCTGCAGCGCGTTGATGCGGTTCAGCAGCGGCGTGGCCGACGTCAGCCCGCGCGCCTCGATGGCCGCCTCGTCCATGCCGCTGGCGTAGTAGGCGGCGATGAGCTTCAAGCCCGGCGTGGCCTGCAGCGACGGCTGGTCGGCCAGCTCCTTGAGCGCGCGGTTCAGCAGCTCGTCGTTGGCCTGGCGCAGCTGGTCGAAGCTGCCGATGCGGGCGCGGCTGGCGGGCAGCTCGGTGACGGCATCCCAGTTGGCGTTCACGAAGCTGTAGAAGTCGTCGCAGGGCGAGACCTCCCTGGACAGGTCGCGCAGGTCCAGGGCCGGGGCCTGGGCGGCCAGGCCCAGCAGGGTCGCTGCGAGGGCCAGGCGGGTACGGTGGAGGCGGGGCATGTGGATGGTGCTCAAAGCCGTGAAAACGCCCGATTAGAGCGGCTGCCCGGCCCGTCGGCCGGAAGCCACAGGGCATGATCCCGGGTTTACACCAGGATTCGCCACCGTTCATGAAGCCGTACCCGCGCCTGGCGCTCGCGCTTGCCGCCGTGTTGCTGTCGTCGTCCGCCGCCCTCGCCCAGCCGGTGCAGGGGCAGGGCGCCACCTTCCCTTCCAAGATCTACGACGCCTGGGGCCGCGCCTTCCAGAAAGCCGGCGGCGCCGCCGTGGCCTACAAGGGCACGGGCTCGGGCGACGGCATCAAGCAGATCACCGCCCGCAAGGCCGACTTCGGCGGCACTGACTCCCCGCTGCCTGCCGCCGAGCTGGCCAGCCGCAAGCTGGTGCAGATCCCCATGCTGGTGGGCGGCGTCGTGCCGGTGGTCAACCTGCCGGGGCTGGGCGCCTCGCTGCAACTGGACGGCGAGCTGCTGGCCGACATCTTCCAGGGCCGCGTCAAGGTCTGGAACGACGCGCGCATCGCCGCGCTCAACCCCAGCCTGGTGCTGCCGGTGCTGCCCATCCGGCGCGTCGTGCGGGCCGAGAAGTCCGGCACCAGCGAGGGCTTCAGCCGCTACCTGGCGGGCGCGTCGGCGCGCTTCAAGGCCGAGGTGGGCGCCAGCCAGGCACCGGCCTGGCCCGGCGACCCGCTCAAGGCCGAGGGCAACGACGGCATGGTGCAGACGCTGCGCGCCACGCCCGGCGCCATCGCCTACGTGTCCTTCGACCGCGTGCTGCGCGACCGCCTGCCCGCCGTCAAGCTGCGCAACGCGGCCGGGCGCTTCGTGTTGCCTACCGAGGCGGGTTTTCGTGTCGCCATCCTGGAGAGCGACATGCACCGCCAGGGCGACGACCTCGCCACGCTGCTGGACCGCCCCGGCAACGACGCCTGGCCCATCACGCTGACCAGCTTCGTGCTGCTGGACGCCGAGCCCGCCACCGCCGCCAAGGCGCTGGGCGCGATGAAGTTCCTGTACTGGTGCTTCATGCATGGTGACGACCTGACCCGCGGCACCGGCTTCGCGCCGCTGCCCACCAGCGTGCAGTCCCGCCTGGCGGCGCGCTTCACGCAGGTGCGGCCCAAGGACGGGCAGTTGCCGGCCTACCAGGCCTTCTGATCCGCCGTTCGGGTGGGTGCCACCCACCCGCCCGGCGAGCGGCGGGTCATGACCCGCCCTACGAATGCACCCGTAGGGCGGGTCGAGACCCGCCGTTCCGGGGGGGAGGACAGCCCCACCCACCTGCCCGTGCGGCCGGCGAGTGGCGGGTCATGACCCGCCCTACGAATGCACCCGTAGGGCGGGTCGAGACCCGCCGTTCCGGGGTGGAGGACAGCCCCACCCACCTGCCCGTGCGGCCGGCGAGTGGCGGGTCATGACCCGCCCTGCGAATGCACCCGTAGGGCGGGTCGAGACCCGCCGTTCCGGGGTGGAGGACAGCCCCACCCACCTGCCCGTGCGGCCGGCGGGCGGCGGGTCATGACCCGCCCTACGAATGCACCCGTAGGGCGGGTCGCGACCCGCCGTTCCGGGGTGGAGGACAGCCCCACCCACCTGCCCGTGCGGCCGGCGGGCGGCGGGTCATGACCCGCCCTACGAATGCACCGGTAGGGCGGGTCGCGACCCGCCGTTCCGGGGTGGAGGACCCACCCACCCGCCCGTCACCGACGCCCGCGCCGTCGCCAGGCCAGCAAGCCGGCGGTGCAGAGCGCCCAGCTGGCGCCTATCAGTGCCAGCGCCCCGGGCCGGCCGGCGCGCTCGGGCAGGGCGGGGCGGTCCACCACCGCCAGCGTCTCCTCGCGCCGCTCGGCGTCCTGCTGCAACTGCTGGTCGGCCAGGCGCAGCCGCAGCAGCAGGCGTTCCAGGCGTTGGTGCTCGCGCCACGCAGCGGCATAGCCGGCGGCTGCGGGCGGGCGGGCTGCCTGCAGCCCTTGCAGCTGCTGCTCCAGCGCCGCCACGAGGGCGGCTTCGGTGCCGTACGGGGCGCTGCCGGGCGCGTACCGCGTGGCCACGCGGGCCAGCCGGGCCTGGGCCTGCTGCAGCGCATGGGACAGCTGCAGCCATTGGGCCATCGCGTACGGGCGGTCGCTGCGCAGCGACGCCTCGTCGATGCCGCTGCGCGCCAGCGTCTCGCGGGCCCGGGCCGCCGCTGCCTGCGCCTCGTGCAGGGCGGCCGCCAGCCGCTGGCGGCGCTCGGTGGCGCCGGCGCGGCGTAGCTGGTCCAGCATGTCCTGCAGCGCCAGCAGATGGAAGCCGGCCATGTCAGCCGCCAGCCAGGGCAGCGGCGCATCCACCTCCACGATCAGCAGCCCGCCCCGGTTGCTGCCCACGCGGACGGATTCGGCCAGCCGCTCGCGGGTGTCGGTGCGGCTGCGCTCCCCCCACAGCGCCTGCAGCGCGAAGTGATCGATGACGCGCTCGGCCATGCTGCGGCTTTGCAGCAGCGCGCCGTACATCGGCAGCCGCGCGGGCGGGGCCTGCACGGCCACGCTGACCCTGGCCGTGTAGACGGGCGCTATCAGCAGCAGGCAGCCCAGCGCCGTCAGCAGCGCGCCTAGCAGCGGCAGCATCACCAGCGCCAGCGCGAATCGCCAGGCGGGGCGCGGCAGCAAGGGGGTCAAGGCTGCAACAGCGCCCGTGCCCCGGCCGGGCTGCTCGACACCAGCGTGGCCAGAAAGTCCTCCAGCGCCGCGTGCGCTTCGGGCGCCTCGTCGGGGTGCTTCAGCAGCACGGAGGCGCGCGCCAGCAAGCCGTCGTTGGCATGGCCGGCCAGCCGGTCTCGCAGCAGGTGCAGCCTCGCGCTCAGCGGCCCATCGTCGTAGCGCGCGCCGGTGCGCAGCCAGTAGCTTGCGGCTTCCAGCCGGCCGCCGCGCCGTGCCAGCAGCCGATGGCCCGGCACGCCGGCCACCGGTGCCGGCTGCAAGGCCAGCAGCTGGAAACCCTGGCCCACGTAGCAGAGCGCGGGGTCATGGGCAGTGTCCGCCAGCACGCCCACCTGGCTCACATGGCTGATGTTCAGCATGAGCAGCCGCCCGCTGGGGTCGGCATAGGTGCGCAGCACCTGCTGGTCATAGACGTCGGCCTCGCCGGGGCCGATGAGGACCACCTGGTCCGGCCCGCCGGCTACCAGCCGCCAGCCGCCCACCTGGGGGGGCAGGTGCTGTTGCAGGTCGATATGCGACGCCCCGGGCGGCAGCGCGCTCGCGTGCTGGACGGCCAGCTGCACGCAGGCCAGCGCCAGCAGCAACGGCGCGGCCTGCGTCCAGCCGGGGCGGGTGATGGGTCCGGCGGGGCAGGGCGGGGCGGGCGCCTCGGTGGGGCGATCCGGGGCAAAGCGGCGCAGCAGCGTGTCGGCCGGCGCCAGCAGCAGCAGCGCCAGTGTGAACAGCAGCAGCCCCGACCCCTCATGCAACAGGCCCTGGCCCAGGGCGCTGCCGCCGTGAAAGGTCAACAGCGCCAGCGCCAGCACGCGCAGCAGGTTGGCGGTGAACGAGATCGGCAGGATCAGCGCCGCCAGCGTGGCCTGGCGCACGGCCGAGGGCTGGCGCAGCAGGTGCAGGTAGAGCAGCCCGAAGGCCTCCAGCATGAACAGCGAATGCAGGCCGGAACAGGCGTCGGCGACATGCAGCTGGTAGGCGCCCAGCTGCAGCACGACACCGTCGCGCGCCACCGGATAGCCCAGGCCGTGCAGCAGCTGCTCGGCCGCAACGCTGATCAGCAGCTTGAGTGGCTGGGTCAGCGGGTCTGTCAGCACCGCAGGCCAGGGCACCAGGAACAGCAGAAAGAAATAGGCAAAGCGCCCCTGGGCGCGCAGCCGTGCCGGGCCACCGGCCCACAGCGCCAGCGCGGCCAGCAACAGCGGCAGGCCCAGCAGGCTGAACTGGACCGTGGCGCTGAGGCGGCCGAGCGCCAGCAGCGCCAGGGCGGGCAGCAGCAGCGCGGCCACGCCGGCCCATGGCGCCGGCCTCGCGGGCGCCCGCCGTGCCGCGCGTCGCCACGTCTGCACGAACAGCGCGCAGCTCGCCAGCAGCACCAGCGGGCCGTGCGAGTGCGCGGGGTTTTGCCAGTAGATGGGCAGCCGCGCCAGCTCGGGTGCGTACAGCGCCAGCGCGGCCCCGGCCACCGCCAACGCGGGGGCCGGGGCCAGCCGTGCCGCGCCCGGGCACCGGGCTGCCCAGGCCTGCATCAGGCGCGGTTGCCGGGCACCGAGCGGCGGCGTGCCAGCCAGCCGATCACGCCCAGCCCGCTGGCCAGCAGCGCGTAGCTGCTGGGTTCGGGCACCGGCGCGGCTGCCGCGACCTGGTCAACCTGGAAGGCCAGCATCTGCGAGAACCCGGCGTTCATCGACAAGGTGTAGCTGTTGAGCGCCCCCAGGTTCGACAGATCGAAGGTGTAGCGGTAGTAGTCGGCCACGCCGTTGGTCAGCACGCTGCTGACGCTGGTAGCCGCCAGCGCCTGGCTGCCGCCGTTGTAGCTCAGCGTGAGGCCGAAGCCGGTGCCGCTGAAATCGTTCACGATGCCCTGGAACACCAGCGTGCCGATGCTGGCGGCCAGCGTGGTGTCGGTGAAGCTCAGCACCGAGTTGCCGCCATACAGGCCGAAGCCGGCGGGGTAGTGGTCGCCGGACTCGCGCTTGAGCACGGCATCTCCCGAGCCCGCGACATTGGCCGTGATGCCGGCGACCAGCTGGGCCGTGGAGCAGGCGCTGGTCGTGCAGCCCAGGCCGCTGCGGTTGATCTGGTTCCAGCCGTCGAACGACGCCGAACCGGCGACATCGGTGAAGGCGTCGTGCGTGGTGTTGGCCTGCGCCAGCGAGGCGGCGGCGAGCAGCGCGGAGGCGAGGGCGATCTGAGTCATCTGCATGGTTTGCTTGGGTAAAAAACGGCGGGGGCCGGGGTTGGGAATCAGAGGTTGAGAGTTTTTCGGCCGTGCCAGAAAGGCGCGTCAAAGCGCCCTCGAACTAGGCGCAAAGCGCAGCCATAGCTCGGGCTATGGCGAGCATTTGCAACGACGGGCGAGGGCGTTTTGGCGTGCAAGGCGGGCATGGGTGAAAAACTCTCAGCCTCTCAGTACTGCAAGGTGACGGACAACTTGGCGGCGCGGCCCGGTGCGTGAAAGCCCACGCCGCCGGCAAAGCTGCTGCTCAGGCAGTAGTCCTGGTTGGTGAGGTTGTCCACGCCGGCGCGCAGCAGCGCCCAGGGCGCGGCCTGCCAGCTGGCGAACAGCTCGTGCGTGTCCACGCCGTAATGCGTGCCCACGCCGGCCGCGTCGGCGGTGCTGGCGCACACGGCCGGCGCGCCGGCGATGTAGGCGCGCCGGTCGGCCAGGTGGCGCAGCCGCCAGCCGGCCTCCACACGCCCCTGCAAGGCGCGCAGGCCCAGCGTCAGGCCGGCGCTGTCGGGCGGCACCGAGTAGCTGTCGGCGCCGCTTTGTTCGGCGGCCGTCTCGTGGACGGCGCGGCGCTTGACCCGCGCCAGGTTGAACTCGCCAAACCACAGCCGGCTGCCGTAGCGCAGCTCCAGCTCCAGCCCGCGGCGCTGCTCGATGCCGGGCTGCTGCACGCGCCCGTCCTGCCAGCGCAGCGAGCTGAGCAGCCGGTCGGTGCGGATGCGGAACAGCGTCAGCCGGCCGAACCACTGCTGGCCGCCCTGCTGCGCCGGCTCCCAGGCCAGCGTCAGCTCCCGGTTGGCCGACTGCTGCGGCACGTACAGGTCGCCGCAGATGCCGTTGGTCGGCGCGTGGTCCAGCGCCGGGTCGTAGGGGCGGCCCAGGCCGGCCGTGTCGTACAGCGGCCGTATCGTGCTGGCCGACACCACGCCGCCGCGCAGCGGGTCGTTGACCGTGCGCATGCACAGCCCGCTCTGCATGGCGGCGTTGGCGCTGCCATCGGCGAAGTACTGGTCGATCAGCGGCGGCCGAAAGCCCTCGTTGTAGCGGCCGGTCAGCGCCAACGCCGTGTGCGGCACGCGCCACGTCAGCGCCAGCGAGGGTTGGGCCTTGGCGAAGCTGATCTCGGGCGTCTGCCCCTCGCGGGCCATGCTGTCGCGTGTGCCGCCCTGGGCGATGACGGTGTAGCGGTCCCAGCGCATGCCGGGCGTCAGCGTCCAGTCGCGCCAGGTGAGGCGCCCCTCGGCGATGAGCGCGTGCGAATGCTTGTCGCCCGGCGGCTGCGCGGCATTGAAGCCGCCGGGCCAGTTCATCTCGTTGAGCCGTGCGTTGGAACTCACGCGCTTGACATCGCGGCGGTTGCGCAGGCCCTGCGCGCCCAGCGTCACCGCCGCGTCCACCTCGCCGAGCTTCAGCGTCGTGTCGGCGAACAGCTCGCCGTTGACGATGTCGTAGTGCCAGTCGTCGTTGCAGTACTCGATGGGCCCGTTGGCGCAAATCTGGAAACGCGTCTCGCCGCGCTTGTGCAGGTCGTGCAGGTGGGTGCGCTCGCGCGCCAGCATGCCGCGCAGCTTGAAGCGCGACGCCGGCTCCCAGGCAAAGCGCAGGTGCGTCGTCGCGTCGTCGATGTCGCGATGCACGATGCCGCCCACGCCCACCAGGCCGCCCGTGGCGTCGTAGGGCTGGCGCTCGGGGCCGGCGCGATAGGCGACGTGACCCAGCTCGATGAACAGCTCGTCGACGGGCGTGAAGCCGATCTTGGCGAGGCGGCTCTCCGAATGCGTGGACGACAGCGTCAGCCGCGTGCCGTCCGGCAGGCGCAGGTCCTGCGAGTCGCGCCGCACGACGGCGGCCAGCAGCTCGATGCGCTCGGCCACCCGGCCGAACACCGCGCCCATGCGCAGCCGTTCGCGGTTGTTCGCGTTGAAGCCCAGCTTGAGCAGCGCGCCGGCCCGCTGCCCGGGCGCCAGCAGGTCGGACGCGTTCTTGGTGGTGGCGGAGATGGTGCCGCCCAACGCCCCCGAGCCCGAGGTCACCGAGGGGCCGCGCTCCACGCTGAGCGTCTTCAGCAACTCGGGCTCCAGGAACACGCCGCCGCCGAAGCGGTACTTCTCGAACCCCTTCACCGCGCCGTCGATCTTGAACAGCACATCCTCGTTGTCCGTGAAGCCGCGCAGCGTGAACCGCATGCCGCTGGCGCGCGGGCCGCCGACGACGGCCACACCCGGCACGTCCTTCAGCACATCAAAGATGTTCTCGGCCTGCCGCCGCTCAATGACCTCGGCGTCCAGCCGCGTGATGGCGCGGTCGGCCGGCAAGCCCAGCTTCTCGGCCACCGGCGCGGCCTGCGTGCGCACCACGGGCAGCATCTCCTCGGGCGGCGGCGCGGCGGGCTCCGCGGCGTTGCCCAGAACGGGCAGCAGGCCGGCCAGCACGGCGGCGAGCGCCCTCATGCCGCCAGGCTCCGGGTCTTGTGCCGGCGCCGCCAGCCGGCGCCGGCACACAGCGCCAGGCCGATCGCGGCGAACGCGTAGGTGCCCGGCTCGGGCACGGCCGCCACCTGGTCGAGCTGGAAGGCCAGCGCATTGGCATGCGTGTCCAGCCCGAAGGTGATGGTGAACGACGACACCGACGTGCCCACCCCCGACAAGTCCCAGGCGAACTGCCCGTAGTTGGGGTTGCTCGCCGAGGCCGACAGCGCATTGCCGTCCATGTCGAAGCCGCCGGCCACCGACGACATCGTGTACACCGGCGCCAGCGACTGGGCGCCGCCGTTGTAGCTCAGCGTGGGCAGGTAGCCGGCCTCCAGCATGCCGTCCACGCCCTGCGAGGTGTCCACCGTCACGAAGCTCTGCAGGTTCACCGAACTCAGCCCGGCCACCGCGTTGCCGACGGTGAAGGAGAACGCGGAGTCGGTGCTCCACGAATACAGGCCGTTGCTGGCCGGGTAATAGCCGCCGGTCAGGCGCTTGAAGCTCGCGGCACCTTCGCCGTGCGCATTGCCGGCCAGGCCGGCGACGAGCTGCGAGGTGGTGATGCGGGCGTTGGTCAACTGGTTGTAGCCATCCGTGGCCGCCGAGCCGGCGACATCGCTGAAGGCGGAATGGGTGGTGCTGGCCCATGCCTGGCCGCTGCCGCTCAGCAGGGCGAGGGCCAGGGCACAGGCACTCGCGTGCAGGGCGGGGTGCATCGTGTGACTCCGAGGGGAAAAAATGGCGCGACCGACCCGAGCCGGTCGCGCCCAAGAGAACGGCCCGCACCCGGGCCGTACGTTGCAGCGGGCTACCACGCGCCAGCCCGTGGCAGCGTGTGACGTCGGTAGCCGCTGCGGGACGTTCAGTGCATCAGTGCTGCGTGGTGGTGGCCTTGCGGCGGCGGGCCAGCAGGCCCAGCACGCCCATGCCGGCCAGCATCAGGCCGTAGGTGCCCGGCTCCGGCACCGGCGCCGCCACCGACTGGTCCAGCTGGAAGGCCAGCGCACTGGCGTGCGTGTCCAGGCCGAAGTTCACGCGGAAGGACGTGACCGGCGTCGTCACCGCCGCGAGGTCCCAGCTGAAGTAGCCGTAGTTCGGGTTGCTCGGGCTGGCCTGCAGCGGGTTGCCTTCCATGTCAAACCCGCCCGCCACCGGCGTGACCGAGTACGACGTTGCCGCCAGCACCTGCGCGCCGCCATTGATGCTCAGCGTGGGCAGATAGCCCGCCTGCAGCAGGCCGTCCACGCCCTGCGAGGTGTCCACGGTGATGAACGACTGCAGCGTGACCGTGCCCAGGTTGGCCACGGCCGACGCCACGTTGATCGCGAACGCCGAATCCGTGCTCCACGAGTACAGGCCGAAGCTCGCGGGGTAGAAGCCGCCCGTCAGGCGCTGCAGCGTGGCGGTCTGGTCCGAGCCGGCGACATTGCTCGCCACGCCCGCGCCGAGCTGGGCCCGGGTGATGCGGGTGTTGACCAACTGGTTGAAGCCGTCGAATGCGGCGGAGCCCGCGACGTCCACAAAGGCGTCGTGGGTGGTGTTGGCGGCGGCGTGGCCGGCGATGGCCAGAAGGGCAGCGGCGGCCAGCGGCGTACGGATGGACAGGTTCATGATCACTCCAGGATTGAGAGCGTCTTCACCTTCACCCAGAGAAGCGATCGGACTGCGAAACAGTGTGGTGTCGGATGCGGCCCCAAGCCGCCTCCGGTGGCCGCTGCGCCAGCGCAGCGGCCGATGCTCACGCCGGCGCTGCCGGCATGAGGCTTGATTTGCTTGTGGCAACGCCTGGCGTCAGCTCGGCGCTCGCGGGAAAGTCGATGACATAGCGGTACTGCTTGCCGTAATGCACCAGCACCTCCTTCTGCCCGCGCTTCAGGATGCGCAGCTCCACCTTGAACTCGCCATAGCCGTCATGGCGCAGCAGCTCCTCGAAGATCTGCGCAATGTGATGCTGGATGGCGCTGGCGGGCGGAGGCACGGTGTCAAGACTCCCTGTTCATGCAAATGCGAATCGTTCGCAATTGTGAAGGTGTGACATCCGTCACGTCAAGCGACTTCGAACAACAAGTTAGGTTTTTTTGTTGGCGCCACGCGTGGCGACGTTTGTGTGGTGGGGCATTGCGGGGTGGCGGGCCATGACCGGCCCACGTTGGGAGGCAGCTCGTAGGGCGGGTCGCGACCCGCCGGCATTGCGGGGTGGCGTCACCCGATGGCGGGTCATGACCCGCCCTACGTTGGGAGGCAGCTCGTAGGGCGGGTCGCGACCCGCCGGCATTGCGGGGTGGCGCCACCCGATGGCGGGTCATGACCCGCCCGACGGTGGGAGGGATGGCGGAAGCGAGGGGGGTGGCGCCCCCCCCGGGGG
>NZ_JBIGHW010000019.1:0-50328 GCF_043555875.1 Pelomonas margarita
CGATGTGGCGGCTGGCCGTGTCGAAGTCGTCCAGCGTGACGGCGAGATTCGCCCGGCGGCTGATGGCGACCAGGTGAATGATGGCGTTGGTGCTGCAGCCCATGGCCATCGCGACGGCGATGGCGTTCTGGAAGCTGCCTTTGCTGAGCAGCCGGGCCGGCGTCAGGTCGTCCCACACCATCTGCACGATGCGGCGGCCGCAGTCGGCGGACATGCGGATGTGGTTGGCGTCAGGCGCGGGAATGCTGGACGCACCCGGCAGCGTGACGCCCAGCGCCTCGGCGATGCCCATCATGGTGGCGGCCGTGCCCATGGTCATGCAGGTGCCGTGGCTGCGGGCGATGCCGGCTTCCATCTCGGCCCAGGCCTGGTCGCTCAGCCGCCCGGCGCGGCGCTCATCCCAGTACTTGAAGGCATCCGACCCCGAGCCCAGCACCTGCCCGCGCCAGTTGCCGCGCAGCATGGGGCCGGCGGGCAGGTAGATCAGCGGCAGGCCCATGCTGATGGCGCCCATCAAGAGGCCGGGCGTGGTCTTGTCGCAGCCGCCCATCAGCACCGCGCCGTCGACCGGGTGGCTGCGCAGCAGCTCCTCGGTCTCCATCGCGAGGAAGTTGCGGTAGAGCATGGAGGTGGGCTTGACCATGCTCTCGCTCAGAGAGATGGCGGGCAGCTCCAGCGGCCAGCCGCCTGCCTGCAGGATGCCGCGCTTGACGTCCTCCACCCGCTGCTTGAAGTGGGTGTGGCACTGGTTGGCATCGCTCCAGGTGTTGACGATGGCAATCACCGGCTTGCCAATGAAGTCTTCGGGCGAATAGCCCATCTGCAGCACACGGCTGCGGTGGCCGAAGCTGCGGAAGTCGTCCTTGGCGAACCAGCGCGCGCTGCGCAGGTCTTCGGCCTTTTTCATTCTCTAGGTTCCATCTGTAAGAGTGACGGGGGGCTACTTGCAGACCGCCCACTTGTCGCAATTGATGCTTTCCAGGCCAGGAAGCTGGGCCACGTGCTCCCGGGGCCAGGTCTTGCCTGCGACGGCGACACGGTCGAGCACGATGTCCTTCGTGTCGAGCACGACGGAGGGCTGCGCCTCCTGGCCGACCTGGATGTTGCTCAGGACCAGGCCGGTGACCGGCTGTTCCGACATGCCGCGAACGACGAGCACGCGGCCTGTGCGTTCCACCTGGGAGTCGCTGATCGTGATGCGGTGCGCCGAGGGCGAGAAGCCGCCCCCGTTGCCCTCCTCGTAGTGCAGCCAGATCTGCACGAAGGCCTTGTCGATGGTGCCGGCCTTGATGCGCGTCAGGTGGATGTCTTCCATCCGTCCGCCGCGGTAGCTGTTGGACTTGAGGACGAGCGCGCGCGTCAGCGCGGGGCTGTCCATCGTGCAGTCGTGCACGTAGACCTGCCTGACACCACCCGTCATCTCGCTGCCGATGGCGATGCCGGCATGTCCGTCCTTCATGTGGCAATGGCGCACGACGATGCGCTCGCAGGGCGTCGCGAGGCGCCGGCCGTCCGCATTGCGGCCGGCCTTGATCGCGATGCAGTCATCGCCGGTGTCGAACGTGCAACGGTCGATGAGCACACCCGTGCAGGATTCGGGGTCGATGCCGTCGTTGTTCGGGCCGTGGCTGGCGCAGGTGACGTTCCTGAACGTGACGTTGCTGCACTCCACTGGGTGGAGCAGCCAGAACGGCGACGCAACCATGGTGAGGCCGTCGAACAGCACGTTCTTGCAGCGATAGGGCTGAAAGAACGGCGGGCGCAGACGGCTGCCCTCGCCGAACACGCGCTCGGCGACCGGCACGCCGCGTTCGGCCATCTCGAAGAGGCGGGCCCGGTCGGCAGCCTGGCGCTCAGCCAGCGGCACGGTCTTGAACTTGTCTGCCCAGGGGCCTTTCCACGGCCACCAGGTGAGGTCGTCGGCCGAGCCGTCGAGGATGCCACCACCGGTCACGGCCACGTCATGCTCGTCGAAGGCGTAGATCAAGGGGTGGTAGCCCATCAGCTCGACGCCTTCCCAGCGCGTGTGCACCGCCGGCAGGTAGCGCGCGGGCTCGGGGATGAACTTGAGGCGGCATCCGGTGGGTACATGCAGCTCCACGTTGGAGCGCAGCCGGATGGGGCCGGTGAGCACGGTGCCCACCGGCATCACCACGCGTCCGCCGCCGGCATCGGCGCAGGCCTTGATCGCGCTTGCGATGGCCTGGGTGTTGTCGGCTTTGCCGTCGCCACGGCCGCCGTGGTCATGCAGCGGGAAGTCGCGGCGCGGGATGCGCGGCAGCTGGATGCCGTCCACGATGGCCTGCGCCTTGGCGGCGGGGAACACCGAAGCGGGCGGCGCGAGTGCGGACGCGCCGGTGGCCCCGGCGATGGCCGTGGCGGCAATCAACTGCCGCCGTGTGATCAAGATCTGCCTGGCTGTCACCGGACGGCTCCTCGGGCGTTGACGTAGAGCGCGTACAGCGAGTGGCTGCTGGCCATGAAGAGGCGGTTGTTCTTGGCGCCACCGAAGCACAGGTTGGCGCAGCGCTCGGGCAGGTGGATGTGCGCGAGCAGCTGGCCTTGCGGCGAGTACACGCGCACGCCGTCCAGCAGCGCCGGGTCCACGCCCGGCTGGCCGCCACCGCCGAAGCCGCACCAGAGGCGGCCGGCCGTGTCCACGGCGATGCCGTCGAAGGCGCCGGGGCCTTCGGCGTCGATCAGTAAGTGCTTGTCGCTGACGCTTGCGCCATCGACGGCGTAGGACCAGATCAGCCGGTGGGGCTGCGCACGGCTTTCCACCACCAGCAACCGGCCTTCGGGTGTGAAGGCCAGGCCGTTGGGGCCGGCGAGGTCGGCGATGACGCGCTGTAGTTCTCCGTTGACGGGGTCGATGCGGTAGACGCCGTGCGGCTGCTCGCGCTGTGCCGGTGCGCCTTCCCAGTCACCGCTGATGCCGAACTCGGGGTCGGTGAACCAGATGCTGCCGTCGGGCGCGCAGGTGATGTCGTTGGGCGAGTTCAGCGGCTTCTCCGAGAAGCGGTCGGCCAGCACGGTGATGCGGCCGTCCAGCTCCGTGCGCGTGACGCGCCGGCCCAGGTGCTCGCAGCTGACGAGCCGCCCTTGCGCGTCGCGCGCATGGCCGTTGGCATTGCCCGCCGGCTGGCGGAACACGCTGACCTGCCCGCTGCAATCGTCCCAGCGCAGGATGCGGTCGTTGGGGATGTCGGACCACAGCAGGTAGCGCCCGTCGCCGAACCACACCGGCCCTTCGGCCCACTGCAGGCCGGTGGCGAGCTGCTCCACGCAGGCCGAGAACAGGCGCAGCTCGCGGCCCTCGGGCGCGAGGATCTCGAAGGCCGAATCGGGCAGGCGCGAGGCGGGCTGGAAGGGGATGGACGGGCCGGCCTGCATGCTCACTCCTGGCCCGCGAACGGGAAGGGGCCGAGCACGACGAAGGCGCCGCCCTGGTAGCGGGCTTCCGGCCGCGCCGGGTCGATGTGCGGCTGCTTCGCTTCGACGGCGGCGCGCCAGGGCTCGGAGCTGTCCTGCGGCCGGTAGCCCACCTGGCGGCCTTGCGAGTTGTCCCACCATGTGCTGCGGTTGTCGCTGACGCCGTAGACGATGCTGTGGCCCACGACCGGCGCACTCAGCACGGCGACCAGCAGGCGCTCCATGTCGTCGTGGCTGATCCAGCTCGACAGCTGGCGGCGGTTCACCGGCTCGGGCAGGCAGGAGCCGATGCGGAGGGTCACCGTCTCCAGGCCGTGCCGGTCGAAATAGAACTGCGCCAGGTTCTCGCCGAAGGCCTTGGACAGGCCGTAGAACGTGTCGGGGCGGGGCACGACATGCGCGGAAATGGTCTCGCCCTGGCCGTAGAAACCGGTCACGTGATTGGAGCTGGCGAAGACGATGCGCTGGGTGCCCTGGCGGCGCGCGGCTTCATAGAGGTTGTAGGCGCCGACGATGTTGGCGGGCAGCACGGTGGAGAACGGCTTCTCGACGGACACGCCGCCGAAGTGCAGCACGGCGTCCACGCCCTCCAGCAGCGCGAACATCGCAGCCTCGTCTTCCAGCGGCGCGATGACGACTTCCTCGCCGTCACCGGCGGGCTCCATCGCGGCGAGGTCGGAGACGCGCAGCGTCTCGCAGTAGCGCCTCATGCGCGGGCGCAGCATGCGGCCCAGGGTGCCGGCGGCGCCGGTCAGCAGCAGGCGCTTGAAGCGCAGGCCAGTCGAGGATTCATGCATGGCGCGGGAGTTCAGCGAATAAGAAAGGGCCGCGCGCCGGAGCGCGCGGCAAAGAGAGTCGGTTGCCGGAGGCCTCGGGGGCAGTCAACCGATCCCGGAGATGCGTTTCAGGCAGTTTGACGGCGCCGAACGAGTATTTCCACTGATATGGTTTATTCGTTCTGTATTTTGTTGTGGTGCCGAGTCGAGGTGTTCTTTATTCGGGCCGAACGATAACCACCCGGATCGGGAAGGAGCGCTCAACTTGCTGATTCTTGCAAAATACACAATGTATAAAACCGCAAGCGATCAAATGATTGATCGGCAGGGTGCCCGGGTGCCGGGCTACCATCTGGGGCGCACCGGGGATTGATCATGTGTTTCTCGTGGTGCGCGCAAGCCTTTGTTTTTTCGGGGGGAATCGGCGATCGGAAACTCAATTCGAATGGGCGGATCTGTTCTCCGGATTGAATTGATTGAGGTGGCCAAGGGTTGGTCGGGTTTCGCTCCGTGGTTTCCAGCCGATTCATGTATTCGCCCGGCGTGGCCTTATTCAGAAGACGATTTGCAGCAATGAGAAACCACCGCTTCTTCGTCCGCTTTGCTGCGGCCTGCCTGACGGGTTTGCTGCTGGGGGAGGCCGCCCTCGCGTCGCCTGCGCCGCGCACCGAAACCGTGCTGCTCAGTGGCACCGGCCCGGACGATGCCGTGAGCTGGGACTTCCGCATCGACGGCGGTCGGCGTGCGGGCGAGAAGGCGCGCATCCCGGTGCCGTCCAACTGGCAGCAGCAGGGTTTCGGCCATTACCAGTACGGCTACGACAAGGGGCCGCGTGCGGCCGATACGGGCACCTATCGCCACCGCTTTGCCGTGCCGGCGGCCTGGAAGGGCCGCAACGTCCGCATCGTCTTCGACGCGGCGATGACCGACACCACGGTCAAGATCAACGGCAAGCTGGCCGGACCGGTGCATCAGGGCGGGTTCAACCGGTTCAGCCATGACGTGACCGCCTTGCTCCGGCTCGGCGAGGACAACGAGCTGGAGGTGCAGGTCAGCGAGGCGTCGGCCGCCGTCGCCACCGACATTGCCGAGCGCCATGGCGACTACTGGGTGTTCGGCGGCATCTACAGGCCGGTGTGGCTGGAGGTGTCGCCGGCCGAGTCCATCGCGCACGTTGCCATCGCCGCGCAGGCCTCGGGCGAGCTGAAGGCGCAGGTGGAACTGCGCGCACCGCGAACGGTCACGCGCGTGGTCGGCCAGGTCAGGACGCTCGACGGCGCGGCCGTGGGGCAGCCCTTGTCAACGGCGCTCCCCGCCGGTGGCGTGGGCGTGGTGCAGCTGGCGGGGCGCTTCGACCGCCCGCGCCTGTGGTCTGCCGAGACACCTCATCTCTACTGGCTCGACGTCACGCTGTACGCCGGCGAGTTGTCCGTGCACCAGACGCGCGAGCGCTTCGGCTTCCGGACCTTCGAGGTGCGCGACGGCCAGGGCCTGTACCTCAATGGCCAGCGCATCCTGCTGAAGGGCATCAACCGTCACAGCTTCCGCCCGGAGACGGGCCGTGCGGTGTCGCGCGCCCAGGCGTATGAGGACGCGCGCCTGATCAAGTCCATGAACATGAACGCCATGCGCGTGGCGCACTACGCGCCCGAGAAGGCCTTCCTGGAAGCGGCCGACGAGCTGGGCCTGTACGTCATCAACGAGCTGAGCGGCTGGCAGAAGGCGCATGACACCGAGGTGGGCCGCAAGCTGGTGCGCTCGCTGGTGCAGCGCGACGTCAACCACCCCAGCATCATCATCTGGAGCAACGGCAACGAAGGCGGCTGGAACCGCGAACTGGACCGCGACTTCGCTTTCTACGACCCGCAGGCGCGGCCGCTGATCCACCCGTGGGAACCCTTCGGTGGCCTCGACACCAAGCACTACCCGCGCTACCCCGACCTGCAGCGCCGCCTGGCCGGGCCGATGTTGGTGCTGCCCACCGAGTTCCTGCACGGCCTGTTCGACGGGGGCCTGGGCGCCGGGCTGGACGACTACTGGCGCGCGATGAAAGCATCGCCGCGCGGTGCCGGCGGCTTCTTGTGGAATCTGGCCGACGAAGGCCTGGCCCGCACCGATCAGAACGGCAAGCTCGACCTCTTCGGCAGCTACGCGCCGGACGGCATCGTCGGACCGCGCTTCGAGAAGGAGGCCAGCTACTTCACCGTGAAGGAGATCTGGTCACCCGTGCAGATCGAGGCGCCGGCGCTGGACGGGCGGTTCAACGGTGTGCTGAAGCTCGGCAACGAGTACGACTTCACGTCGCTGGCGGCGGTCCGTTTCCAGTGGGAATGGCTGCGCTTCGGCGGCCCGCAGCCGGGTGCCCAGGCCGACCGCGTGCTCGTAAAAGGTGAGCTGGCAGGGCCTGCCGTGCCGCCGCATGGCGCTGGCGCACTGAAGCTGCCGTTGCCCAAGGTCTGGCGCTCGGCCGATGCGCTGCGCCTCACCGCCGTCAAGGGCGGCGAGCACCTGTGGACCTGGGTGTGGCCGGTGCGTGACCGGCCGCAGCTGCCGCTGGATGGCAAGGCTTCCGGCGCGCCGGAGGTCGTCGAGGAGGAGGGCGCCTTGCGCCTCGTGGCGGGCAAGGTGGCGGCCCGCTTCGACGCTGGCACGGGCCTGCTGACCGGCCTGCTGCGTGACGGCAAGGTGCAGCCCCTGTCCAACGGTCCGCGTCTGGTGGTGGGCCGCCCCAAGGCCGGCGTCGAGCCGGTGTGGATGGCGCCGGCCGCGCGTGGTGACGGCGTCTACGAGTTCCCTGCAGCGACGATGGCCAACGTCGCGACGATCGACCTCGCCATCACCGAGACCGACGGCTGGGCCGGCTTCAAGCTGGCGCTGTCGCCGGACGGGCAGCGCTGGCACACCGTGTACGACAGTGCCCGCGTGGCGCGCGACGGGCAGGCCCACATCTTCCCGCCGCAGTGGGTGAAGGCCGTGCGCATCAGCCAGTTGGCAGGCGCGCGCAAGACGCCTGCCGTCGCCTCGCTGAAGATCGCCCACGAGGCCGAGCGCTTTGCGTTGCCGGTGACGGACAGGCCGGTCGTGACGTCCGGCGTGACGCGCGACGCCGCGACCGGGCGGCAGTTGGCCTGGCTGGAAGCGCCCGGTGCCGGCGGGCTGGAGCGCGTGCGCTGGACGCTGGACGAAGACGGCGTGCTGGCGCTGGACTACGCCTACCGCCTGGAAGGGCCGGTGCTGTACCACGGCGTGGGTTTCAGCCGCCCGCTGGACAGCGTCTCGGCCGCGCGCGCGCTCGTGCGCGGGCCCCACCCCGTGTGGCAGAACCGGCAGCGCGGGCCGGTGCTCGGCGTGCACGACATCGCCGCAACGTCGGCGAAGGGCTTGCCCAGCCCCGCCGTGGCCGGCTACTTCGCGGACCCGCGCTGGGTGCGGCTGGAGTCCGCAGAAGGCGAGCTGACGTTGCACAGCCCGGGCGCACCCTTCCTGCAACTGGGCGCACGGCTGGCCGACTTTCCGACCACCAGCGTGGAGTTCCCGAACAGCGACATCGGCGTCATGCACGCCATCCCGGGCATGGGCGCCAAGATGCAGGCGGCGGAGCTGACCGGCCCGGCCGGCATGCCCGCCACGGCGGCGGGCCGCTACAGCGGGCGGCTGCTGATCGAGTTCTGATCCGCTGGGCGCGCTGTTCAGGCGCCCAGCGGTCAGCTGGCCAGCGGGATGTTCAGGAAGTCGGGCATCGCATAGGACGACATGCGGCGCCGCGACAGCTCCATGTGGGTGCGGATGATCTCGACTGCCGCGCTCGCATCCTGGCGCTCGATGGCGTCGATGATCAGGTCGTGCTCGTGAACCGCCATGGAGGTGAAGGACTTCTCGGCGGAGGGTGACGGCTGGTGAAAGATCTTTCCCAGCCGTGCGTGGTCGAGCAGCACCCGCTGCAGGCTGGGCATGAAGTGCGCGTTGTTGGCGATCTTGCCGATCTCCAGGTGGAACTGGTCGTTGCAGTGGATGCGCAGGTCGATGTCGTGGGCTGCAATGGCCTCCTTGAACCGGGCCTGAATGGCTCGCAGCCGCGCCACATCGGCCGGCGTCGCCCGTTCGGCGGCCAGTTGCGTCGTGGCGCTGTAGATCACCGGCGCGCACTGGAAGAAGCTGCGGATGGACTCGTAGCTCAGCGCCGACACGCGCGTGGCGCGGTTGGGCGCGAGCTCCAGATAGCCTTCCGCCGCCATCTGGCGCAGCAGCTCCCGCACCGGCGGGCGTGACAGGCCGAACTCGGCGCCCAGTTCCACTTCGTCCACGATGGCGCCGGGCTTCAGCTCCAGGCTCAGGATGCGGCGGCGCAGCGTCTCCACCAGTTGAGCCTTGCGGTCGCCGCCGTGTTCGACGGGCAGCGCGGCGCGTTCAGAAAAGTCGTCATCCATCGCGGTCATTCGGTTCAACATCCTGCGCTCCTGGCTTCGTCAGCACCTGGTTCTGCCTGGTGACGACGTCGACGGACCCGTCCACCGGACTCGGCGATCTCATGGTGTGCATGAGATTGCCAGCGCTGGCAACCTGGCCATCGTAGCGAGATTGCCAGCGTTGGCAAAGTTCCTCAAGATCGGCGAAGATAGTTGCGACAAAATAGTCATACTACTTCGAGACAAGAGAGTTCAGTGATGAGCGGACTTCAAACCGGTGAAACGACGGGGGCGACCATCCTGGACGTGGCGGCGCTGGCCAAGGTGTCGATCAGGACGGTTTCCCGCGTCATCAACCGATCGAAGTTCGTGAACGCGGAAACACGCAGCCGGGTCGAGGCCGCCGTCGAGGAGCTGGGCTTCCGGCCCAGCCTGCGCGCGCGCGGTTTGGCGACGGGGCGCTCCTACCTCATCGGCCTGGTCCACGACGAGCGCAACGCCCTCGTGCTGCACAGTGTGCAACGGGGGATTGCTGCCGAAGCTTCACGTCGCGGCTGCGAGCTGGTCGTGCACCCGGTGCCGGCCGGGCAGGAGCCTTCCGTCGACGACGTGCTGGCCTTTCTCGCCCGCTCCCACGTGGACGGCATCGTCATCCCTCCCACCCTGTCGGGCCTGCGAGGCCTGGCGGAGGCGCTGGCCGAGGTGAAGGCCCATGTCGTGGCGATGTCGTCTGCCCACATCGACGGCTACGAGGCCATGGTGCTGTCCAACGAGCGCGAGGCCGTCGGGCAGGCGGCGCGATATCTGATCGAGCTGGGGCATCGCCAACTCGCGCTCATCGCCGGGCCGGCTGGCTTTCACTCGACGCGCGAACGCCGCGCGGGTTTCGTCGACGCTGTGCAGGGGGCCGGGGCCGAGCTGGTGGGCGAGGTGGCGGGGGACTACGGCTTCGAGTCCGGCGTCGCCGGCGCCAGCCGGCTGCTCGACAGCCTTCCCCGGCCCACCGCCATCTTCGCGTCGAACGACATCATGGCGGCCGGCGTGCTGAAGGCGGCGGCGGCACGCAACATCGCGGTGCCGGGCGAGCTGTCCGTTGTCGGTTTCGACGGCTCACCGCTCGCCGACATGGTGATACCTGCGCTGACCACGTTGCAGCGCCCCATGGAAAGCATGGCCCAGGACGCAGCCAGGTGCCTGCTGGACATGATCGAAGGGGTGCCGACACCGATGCGGATGCACGCCACCGTGACCTTGCGCGTCGGCGAGTCCACCGGCCCAAGCCCGGCGCTCCCGCGCCCCTGACATCGCGTGAGCCCCGGGAGGGGCTGAGCGCCGCGCGCCCGGCCGGGATCGCCGTTCGCCAGGGCGGCGTGGCGTGGCGGGCGCCCGCGCGCTCCGGGTCCCCGGGCGCGTGCCGCGTTGGTCTCTGACCAGCATGCAGGGTTTGTCTTCAATAGGTATTTTTTGGGCGAGAGAAAACCAAGTTTCCCATGTATTCAAATTGAATTTTTTGAGTATTTATTTTGGCGCCGCAGTCATGGGGATGACTGTTTATTGGTGTGAGCGCAATCAATTCGTTGTTTCCTTAATTCCCCCTGTGTTGCGAATTCTAAAACTCGATAAAACTAGTTGTACGACCTCTTCGTGAATGGTTATTCGCCGGCCGGCCGGCTGAATGACTCGTCGCGAGGGGCAGGCACAACAACGACGGCCGGCCGGGCCGACCGAGGAGACGAGCAGTGAACCAGCACAAGATCCCCACCCTGCGGCGCGACCATGTCGGCACCGCTGTTTCCTTCGCGCTGGCCCTGCTGGCGCACGAGGCCGTGACGGCGCAGACGCCCACCGCTCCCGCCAGCGCGGCGTCTGCGCCGGCGGTCGCCAAGCCGGCCGAGGTGCCGAAGGCCAAGGCGCCGGTCAACGAACTGGAGACCGTGCTGATCGTCGGCACGCGGCAATCCCAGCAATCCGCCATCAGCCGCAAGAAGGGCGGCGCGACGGCCCAGGACTCCATCGTGGCCGAGGACGTCGGCGCCTTCCCCGACCGCAACGTCGGCGAAGCCATCTCGCGCATCGCCGGCGTGGCGCTGGAGCGCGGCGACTTCGGCGAGGGCGTCAGCGTGTCCATCCGCGGCAACGGCCCGGAGCTGACCCGCGTCGAGATCGACGGCATGGGCGTGCGCTCCGGCGCCGGCACCGACCTGAACGGCGGTGGCGACGGCCGTGGCACCGAGTTCCGCGAACTGTCGGCCGACCTCATCAAGAGCGTGGACGTCGTCAAGGGCTCCACCGCCGACATGACCGAGGGCTCGCTGGGGGGCGGCGTCATCATCCAGACCCGCACCGGCCTGGACTTCCCCAAACCCTTCTACTCGCTGCGCGTTGCCGGCACGCAGAGTTCGCTGAACAAGGAAACCACGCCCAACCTGAACCTGGTGCTGGCCGACAAGTTCCTGGACAAGCGCCTGGGCGTCATCGTCAACCTGAACCGCTCGGAACTCATGAACGAGCGCCACCGCATGGGGCAGGGCGGCTCGAACAACGAGTTCGGCCTGATCCACACGGTCGACCTCGACAACTCGCCGGAAAAGACCTTCATCCACAACCCGAAGACGCTGGCGGGCGAATCCATCAACTTGCCGCTGACGGCGTCGCGGCTGACGGCGGGCGGCTTCTTCAACTCGGCCACGCCCACCGAACTCCTGACGAAGTCGGCCGCCGCCCAGAGCAAGGCCGACTGCTTCACCAGCTTCCCCACGCTGACGACGGCGCAGTCCAACACCATCCTCAGCGCCGACCGCAATGCCGCCTACACGGCGCGTCAGAACGAGCAGCTGACCTGCCTGAACCAGTGGAACGACTACATGCCGTCGTCCAGCGGCGGCTTCCGCTATGACCTGACCAGCCAGCGCGACAGGCGCAGCGGCGGCGACATCCGGCTGGACTTCAAGGTCAATGACCAGCTGTCCATCTACGGCAAGTACGCGGCCAGCAAGCGGCATGTGGACGACACGATCGGCTTCCTGGGCCTGGGCAGCACGCCCGAGGTGAACGTCACGGGTACCTTCGCCGACAACACCACCACCCACGTGCGCTCGCTGGCGCCCGGTGTCGTCGGCTACACGATCAGGGCCAACAAGGAGAAGGCGCACGACTACGCCATCGTCATGGGCACGTCGCACGCCGAGCCCATGTCCCGCAACAACACGCGCGAGTGGAACGACGGCCAGCGCGGCGAGCTCAACTACTTCGTCAACAAGCCGGGCATCGTCAAATACTGGGCCGAGCGGGCAGACGAAATCAAGGCCTTCGAGAACGTCTACACCCTGGGGCTGCGCGGCAAGCGCGACTCGGGCATGTTTGGTGTCACCAGCAAGGAGCAGGCACGCGACGCGATGCTGGAGATCTTCGACATCCAGCGCGGCCTGCTGTCCAAGGCGCAGAACAAGCCCGCCCACAAGATCCCGCAAGTCCTGACCCTCTACAAGGAAGTGCTGGACATCTACGCGCTGGGCCTGAAGGTGCCCGACGACGTGACGCTGGTCTGGCCGGAGGACAACTACGGCTACATCAACCAGCTGTCCACGCCGCAGGAGCAGGCGCGCGCGGGCGGCGCGGGCGTGTACTACCACGTGTCCTACCTGGGCCGGCCGCACGACTACATCTGGCTGGGCACCACGCACTTCGAGACCTTCGGCCGCAGCGACGAATGGAAGCAGAACGTGCTGAGCAACAGTGCCGTGCGTGACCTGCGGTTGAGCCAGTTGAAGGCCGGCGCCCATCGGGTGGAGGTCTATGCCCTTGATCCCGGCTTCGTTCTCGACCGGCTCGATCTACGCCTGGACGGCGCCCCCGATCTCTACGGCGCGCCGCTGCGGCGGTAGGCCGGCGCCTGTTTGGCCTCGGCCTCGTCGATCAGCCATTGAGCCAGAGCGCGAGCGCCCGGGCTCCGCTTGCCACGCTTGGACTGGATCAGTTGGTAGCCGGCACCGAGCGGCACGTGCTCAGGCCAGAGCTCCACAAGGTGGCCCTCCCGCACGTCGTGCGCGATGAGCGCTGCATGGCCGATGGCGACGCCGAGATCGTGGCCGAGGCCCTGACCCAGGCGATGGGGGCGATCACGCTGCTGCCTGCGGCGCCCAAGTCGCCGTAGCGCGGAGGCTGGCGGCGAGAATGGCGAGGCCGTGTCCCGTCATCTCTCGCCAGTTTCACAGCCAGCCGCATGCGCCTGCTTCTCTACAAGGATCTCGACCTCCGCCGCGTCAGGCCCGCCTTCGAGAAACTGCGGGCGGCCATCGAGGCCGACGACTTCCGCTCGGCGAACGTCAAGAAGCTGAACGCTGGCCCGTACTACCGCGCCAAGCTCGACTACGCCAACCGACTGCTGCTGCAGTTCGCCCGGGTGTCGGAAGGCGAGGGCGCTGTCACCGTCTGCCTGGCGCTGGAAGTCATCGAGAACCACGCCTACGACAAGTCCCGCTTCCTGCGCGGCGCGGTGGTGGACGAGGCCAAGATCGAGCACGAGCCCGCCGCCGAGGCCACCGCGCCGGCGCTGGGTGCCGACGCCACGCCGCTGCGCTGGCTGGGCCCCGGCCGAACGCAGTTCGAGCTGCTGGACAAGCCCATCGTCTTCGACGAGGCGCAGGACGGTGCCTACCGCCACCCAGCGCCGCTGGTCGTCATCGGCTCGGCTGGCTCCGGCAAGACTGCCGTCACGCTGGCGCGGCTGCGCGAGGCCGAAGGACGGGTGCTGTACGTCACCTTGTCCGCCTACCTGGCGCAGAGCGCCCGCGCGCTGCACGCGGCCCACGGCTTCGACAACCCGAAGCAGGAGGTCGACTTCCTCAGCTACCGAGAGTTGCTCGAGACTCTGCGCGTGCCGCCCGGCCGCGAGGTCACGCTGCCGGCCTTCGCCCGCTGGTGCGACCGCCACCGCCAGACGCTGCGCTTGCTGGGAGGCGCTTCAGGCGCGATGGACCCGCAGGCCCTGTTCGAAGAGTTCCGCGGCGTGATCGGCGCCCAGCCCGGTGGCCCCCTGTGTCTTTCCGACTACCTGGCGCTGGGCACCCGCCAGAGCCTGCTGAACTGCGCGCAGCGGGAGAGCGCCCACGGTCTGTTCCAGCGCTACGTGGTGTGGCTGGGCGAAGCGGGCCTGTACGACAGCAACCTCGTGGCCTACGCCTGGCGCATGCAGATCGCAGAGGCTGCAGAACCCATCTACGATTTCATCGTCATCGATGAGGTACAGGACCTGACGCCGGTGCAGCTGGCCCTGGTGCTGGCCCTGCTGAAGAGGCCCGGCCAGTTCATCCTGTGCGGGGACAGCCACCAGATCGTCCATCCCAACTTCTTCAGCTGGGCGGCGCTGAAGAGCCTGTTCTGGCACGGCCTGGCCGGCGACGCTGCACAGCGCCAGCCGCTGCAGCTGCTGCAGGCCAACTACCGCAACACCCGCGCCGTCACCGAGCTGGCCAACCGGCTGCTGAAGATCAAGCAGGCGCGCTTCGGATCGGTGGACCGTGAGAGCAATTTCCTGGTGCGCAGCACCGCGCCCGAGGCCGGCCGAGTGGTGCTGGTGGCCGCAAAGGATGCGGCCGTGCAGGCGCTGGACGCATCCACCCGCCAGTCGGCCCAGCACGCCGTGATCGTGCTGCGCGACGACGACAAGTCGGCGGCCCGCGCGCGCTTCCGCACGCCGCTGGTCTTCAGCGTGCACGAGGCCAAGGGCCTGGAGTACCCGCATGTGCTGCTGGTGGACATCGTCTCGGGCCAGCGCCAGGCCTACGCCGAGGTCTGCGACGGCGTGCAGCCGACCGATCTGGAAACTGACGAACTCGACTACCGGCGCGCGAAGGACAAGGCCGACAAGTCGCTGGAGCTCTACAAGTTCTACGTCAACGCGCTGTACGTGGCCATGACGCGCGCTGTGCAGACGCTGACCCTGGTGGAGAGCGACACCGGCCACCCGCTGCTGGCGCTGCTGGGTCTGCAGGCCGACGAAGCGCAGGTGCAGGCCGTGCGTGCGTCCACGCGCGAGGAATGGGCCCAGGAGGCGCGCAAGCTGCAGCTGCAGGGCAAGGAAGAGCAGGCCCAGGCCATCCGCGACGCCTTCCTGCAACACAAGCCGGTGCCCTGGACGCCGTGGAGCCGGGCGCTGGTCGAAGAGCTGCTGCCTAAAGCACTGGACCCGAGAAACCCCAGCGCCAAGCCACGCCAGACCCTCTTCGACTACGCGCTGTGGCACGGCCAGCATGAGTGGGTCACGACGCTGGGCAAGGCCCACTTCGCGCCGGCAAGGCAGTTGCTCGACGAGGGCCAGTTCTGGGGTGCGGGGTCGCTGCTGCCCAATCGATACGGTTTCCGCAACGATGCTTGGGAGCGGCTGAAAAACCTGACCCGGAGGTCCGTGGCCGCGGTACGCCAGCGCCACCTGCAGCCATGGGAGGCGAAGAAGCTCAAGGACCTGCTGCAGCAGGTGGACCAGTACGGCCCCGACCACGCCACGCCCGTGGGCGCCACGCCGCTGATGCTGGCGGCGGTGGCCGGCAACGCGCCGCTGGTGCAGGCGCTGCTGGACAAGGGTGCCGACCCGCAGCTGCGCGACGACTTCGGCCACACGCCGTGGGATGGCGCCTTGAGCCGGGCACTGCAGGAGCCGGGCTTCGCAGCCACCGGGCTGCCGGCTGTCTTCCCGCTGCTGGCCCCCGCGGCGTTGGACGTGCAGGTCGATGGTCGGCTCGTTCGGCTGGAACGGCGCCAGGGTGAGTACTGGGTGCTGATGCTGATGCTGGCGGGGCTCAAGACGCAGTGGTCCCGCTGCGTGACGCGGGCGCTGGAGCCGCACAAGTACGCGAAGGGGTTCTTTGCAGAGCAACTGCACGAGGTGCTGGCCCGGCTGCCTGCCTGGTTGTGGAGCGACAAGCGCCGCAAGCGAAGTTACGTCAACCAGGTGCTGGCCCGCGCCGAGGCGAGCAGCACCTACGTGCCCGCCCGCAAGCTGTGGGTGCGGGCCAGCAACGGACACTACCTGCCCAACCCGGCTCTGCAGCTTCGCGCTGGAGATGCGTGGACACTGGTCTACACCGCTATGGCCCTGGACTGGGTGGATCTGGGCTGCGGCGATGGCGAGCTGTACCGGCCGAAGCCGCAGGAGCTGGTGGCGCGCCTGGGTGCGGTGATCAGAGAAGACTCGGGTGAACGCGACGCTTCAGCGCTTGCGCCGAGTGATGGCCCGGTTTGAACCGACATGCGAGGGCGCAGCGCTGACGACGCAGTAGTCGCGACGGCGACCACGTGCCATCGCGCGCAGCTGGGCACGGGGCATCGTCGGCCGATTCAGGCTGCGGCTGCCATCCAGCCACCGAGGTGCCACGCGGCGCACGAACTCGGCGAGCTCCCGAAAAGTGTTTATCGGCACGTCGTCCATGGGCGTGCGGAGTCGCGTGAGGGGGGACCTGGGCATGGAGAGCCTCCTGCTTCGCTGGGGATTGTGCTGGCGCGGCGGGCGGCCTGCGAACACGGTGACCGCAGAATGTGCCCATGGAGCTCGTTGGAGACAAGGAAAGGCTTGCCGGCATCCTGGTGAGCCAGGATGCACCGACGCTGGCGCAGGTGCTGTTGGAGTTGGCCGAGGACTTCCCGGCCGTCTGCGCCCGCCTGGAGCGATTGAAGGTGCGCGACGACCCGGCTGAGCTGAGCGCGCAGTTCAGCCTTCGGCTGGAGAGCTGGAGGACCGACGACCGGTTTGTCCGGTACGAGGGCGCCGCTGCGTTTGGCAAGGACCTCGTTGTGTGGGTGACGCAGGTGCAGCGCGAAGTGCTGCCGTGCTTCCCGGGCGAGGCCATGGCGCTGCTTGCGGCGTTCCTGGAGCTGGACCGCGTGGTGTTCGAGCGGGTCGATGACGACGGGGGATACGTCGGCGGAGCCTTCGATCTGGCGTGCCAGCTGTGGCTGAACGCAGCCGCTGACGCTGGCTTGTCCGGGGCCGAGATCGCGAGCCGCACATCGGCGATGCTGTCTGCAGACAACTACGGCGCCCGGTCCGAGCTCCGCAGGACCGTCACCCGCTGAGGTGGCCGGCCGTACCCCGAGGGCAACAGTTCAGAAGGGAGAAAACGAATGGCCAACAACGACACCGCCCGGCTCGCCGTGCTGATCGATGCTGATAACGCATCGGCCAGCGTGGTGAAAGAGCTTCTGGAGGAGGTGGCCAAGTACGGCACAGCCACCGGGAAGCGCGCGTACGGCGACTGGACCACGACGAACCTCGCGGGCTGGAAAGCGCATCTGTACCGCCACGCCATCCAGCCCAGGCAGCAGTTCGCGTACACCAAGGGCAGGAACTCCACCGACTCGGCGTTCATCATCGATGCGATGGACCCGCTGTGCGCCGACCGCCTGGACGGCTTCTGCTTGGTCTCCAGCGGCAGCGACTTCATCCGTCTGGCAACACGCATGCGCGAGGCGGGCAAAGTGGTCTATGGCTTCGGCGAGCGCAATACGCCCGAGCCCTTCATCGCGGCCTGCGACAAGTTCATCTTCCTGGAGGTGCTGAAGCCCCCACCTGTGTGCCTTGAACTTGAAGAGGCTCCGGCGTCACCTTTCGTGGCCGCAGGAAAGCTCATTCACCACGGCTTGCCTCAATCGAACAATGCCACCCCTCCGGCCATGCGCGCCATCACCGCCAGTCGCACACAAGATCAAGGCCTTAGGACACGTTTGGTGGAGAGGAGGAGGATCGAACTCCCGACCTCCGCATTGCGAACGCGGCGCTCTCCCAGCTGAGCTACCCCCCCACGCAAGCGTCGCAGTATAGCCCCGCGCGTGGCTGCTATCGTGCGCGGCCATGATGCCGCGCAAGCCCGCCGCCTGGTTCGAGGCGCAGTACGACCACCGCTCGCGTGTGCCGGGCAGTGCAGACGTGCTCGCCCGCTGGGACGAGGCGGCGGCGCTGGTGCGGCAGCAGGGGCGCGGGCACATGGGGCTGCGTTACGGGGCGGACGCCCGCCAGACGCTTGACGTCTTCGTACCCGACCCGGCATTCGCCGGTGGTTTCGCGCCGGTGCTGGTATTGCTGCCCGGCGGCGGCTGGCACGGCCTGCGCGGGGCAGACCCAGCTTTCTTGGCGGCCAGCTTCACGGACGAGGGTGCGCTGGTGATCGTGCCCGACCACGATCCCTGCACCGACACGCGTCTGGAGCACATCGCGATGCAGTTGACCGAGGCCGTGGCCTGGGTCTGGCGGCATGCGGCCGACCATGGCGGCGACCCCAGCCGCATCGTGCTGGCCGGTCATGGTGGTGGTGGCCACCTCGCGGCGATGCTGAGCTGCTGCGACTGGAAGCGCGTGGGCCGGGACTTGCCACGCCGGCTGGTGCAGGGGGCGATGTCCGTGTCGGGCCTGCATGACCTGGCACCGCTGCGCCGCGTGCCGTCGCTGCAGGCCGAGTTGCGGCTGGACGCCGCAGCGGTGCGCCGGCTCAGCCCGGTGCACTTCCCGGCGCCGGCCTCGCCGCAGACGCTGTTCTCGCTGGTGGGCGGGCTGGAGAGCGAGGAGATGCAGCGGCAGGCCCAGCTGCTGCGCCAGGCCTGGGGCGCCCGCGCGGTGCCGGTGTGCGAGAGCCTGCCCGGCCACGACCACTTCAGTGTGTTGTACGACCTGGCCGACCCTCAGGGCCGCGCGCACCACCTGCTGCGCCAGTTGCTGGGTCTGCGCTGGTACAGCGGCCTGCTGTGAGCGGGCGGAGCGTTGTGGCGGCTAGCCGATGGTGCCTGACAGGAAGTACTTGATGACGCCCTTGGCGGCGAAGCCGACGAGGCCGAAGCCCAGGCCCAGCAGCAGCACGAAGGTGCCGAAGCGGCCTGCCTTGGACTCGCGCGCCAGCTGCAGGATGATGAACACCATGTACAGCATGAAGGCGGTGACCCCGAAGGTCAGGCCGAACTGCGCGATTTCTGCTTCGGTGTAGCCCCACATGGTGTCGTTGGTCAGTCCGGGCGCCGGCTGACGAGGTCGCGGTAGGCGTGCCAGCTGGCATGGCCCAGCCACGGGGCGACGATGACGAGGCCAAGCAACAGGGTCGCCATGCCGGCCAGCGTGAGCGCGAGGATCAACGCCGCCCAGAGCGCCAGCGGTGCCGGGTGCTCCAGCACCACCTTCCAGCTCGTGAAAACGGCGCCCAGTACGCCCAGCTTGCCGGGCGGCTGGTCGATGAGGGCGGGGATGGCGATGACGGTGGACGCAAACATGGGCGCGGCCAGCAGGGCGCCCAGCGCCAGCCATGTCGAGAAGAGGTGGCTGTCGTCGTTCAGCACGACCTTGATGAGAAAGTCCCGTGGGTGGTGGATGGGGTCGGCGGCAAAACCGGTCACGAGCGCGGCCGAGCACAGCACCCAGCCCGTGCCGGCAAAGGCCAGTAGCACGCCGAAGACGACGAGGCGTCCGTCACGCGGCCGCCAGGCTTCGCGCACGGTGCGCCAGCCGGGGCGGCCACCGAGCTCCAGCTCGCGGCTGATGGCGTACAGGCCGGTGGCCAGGATGGGCGACACGATCAGGAAACCGGTGAAGGCGCCAGCCAGCAGCCAGAAGCGCTCGTGCGCGATTGCCAGCAGCAGCGCGCCGAACAGGGCCATGGCCAGGCCGTGCGCCAGGGAGGCCAGCGGCGCCGCGCAGAGATCACGCCAGCCACGCGCCAGCCAGCCGAGCGGGCGCAGCAGGGGGATGTGGCGGACACCAAAGGCCCGGGATTCCCTCAGGGCCTGTTCGCTGTGGCGGTTGGGCATGACGGAGTGAAGTGTGGCGCGTCCGGACTCGCGCCGTGTTGATGCGGCGCAAGCCGGCGCGACGCGGTACGCGCCGGCAGCGTATTCAGGCCGGCAGGGATACCGCGTCCAGCAGCTCGCTCTCGATCTGCAGCTGCGCCTTGGTCTGCTGCAGCGCCGGGCCGTCGAGCAAGAAGGTGTCTTCCACGCGCTCGCCCAGCGTGGAGATCTTGGCGAGCTGCAGGTTGATACCGTGGCGGGCCAGCACGCGGGCGATGGCGTAGAGAAGGCCTGCGCGGTCGCTGGTGGAGATGGTCAGCAGCCAGGCGGTGGCGCGCTCGTCGGGGCGCAGCGAGATGCGCGGCGTGTAGGGGAAGCTTTTCACGCGGCGCGACAGCCGGCCGCGCCGCGGTTCGGGCAGCGGGCCGCCGGCCTGCAGCACGGCGGCGAGCTTCTGCTCCACCATGGGCACGAGGTCGCGGTGGTGCACGTCGGCCTCGGGGCGGATGGCCTGGAAGGTGTCCAGCGCGTAGCCCTTGCGCGTGGTGTGTACCTTGGCGTCGAGGATGCTGAAGCCGGCGGTGTCGAAGTAGCCGCAGATGCGGGCGAACAGGTCGGGCTGGTCGGGCGCGTACACCAGCACCTGCAGGCCTTCGCCGATGGGCGAGGGGCGGGCGCGCACGACCGGCACGGTGGTCTCGACGTGCCGCCACAGCGAGCGTGCATGCCAAGCCAGCTCGGCACCGTCATGGCGAGCGAAGTAGCTCAGGGCCAGCGTCTTCCACAGCGGCTCCTCGGTGCCGGGCAGCTGGGAGTGCAGGGCCAGGTCTTGCCGGGCTTCCTGCTTGCGGGCCTCGATCTCCGCGTCGAGATTGAGCCTGGCGCCGCCCAGGGCGCGCAGCGTGATGCGGAACAGGTCCTCCAGCAGCTTGCCCTTCCACGCGTTCCAGACCTTGGGGCTGGTGCCGCGGATGTCAGCCACGGTCAGCAGGTAGAGCGCGGTGAGGCGCCGCGTGTCGCCCACCTTGGTGGCGAAGGCGGCGATGACGTCGGGGTCGGACAGGTCTTCCTTCTGCGCCACGCGCGACATCGTCAGGTGGTGCTCGACGAGGAACACGCACAGCGCCGTGTCGTCGGCGTTCAGCCCGTGCTGGCGGCAGAAGCGGCGCACCTCGACGGCGCCCAGCTCGGAGTGGTCGCCGCCACGGCCCTTTGCCACGTCGTGGAAGAGGGCTGCGATGTAGAGCAGCTCCGGTGCGTCGAACTGCGTGGCGAGCTGTGAGCAGAACGGGTACTCGTGCGCGTGCTCGGGGATGAGGAAGCGGCGCACGTTGCGCAGCACCATGAGGATGTGCTGGTCCACTGTGTAGACGTGGAACAGGTCGTGCTGCATCTGCCCGACGATGGCGCGGAACACCCACAGGTAGCGGCCCAGCACCGAGGTCTGGTTCATGAGCCGGAAGGCGTGCGTCTGGCCCTCGGGCGCGCGCAGCATGGCCATGAAGGTGGCGCGGTTCACCGGGTCGCGGCGCCAGGCGGCGTCCATCAGGCCGCGTGCGTTGTACAGCGCGCGCAGCGTGCGTGCCGACAGGCCCTTGATGCCCGGCGTCTGCTGGTAGACGAGGAAGGTGCGCAGGATGGCGTGAGGGTCGCGCTGGTAGAGGTCGTCGCTGACGATCTCCAGCATGCGGCCGCGGTCCATGTAGTCGGGGTGGCCGTCCAGCGGGCGCAGGTGGTCCTGCTGCAGGCCGCCGATCTGCTCCTCCAGGTTCAGCAGCAGGATCTGGTGCAGCTGCGTGACGGCCTTGGCCGCCCAGTAGTAGCGCCGCATCAGCACCTCGGAGGCACGCTGAGAGGCCGTGCTCTCGAAGCCGAAGCTCTGCGCCACAGCGGTCTGCAGGTCGAAGACGAGGCGGTCCTCGCGGCGGCCGGCCACGGCATGCAACCGCGCGCGGATCAGGCGCAGCTGGTTCTCGTTGCGCTGTAGCTGGCGGCCCTCGAACGGCGTGATGAGGCCGCGGGCGCTGAGCTCCTTCCAGGTCTTGCCCAGGCCCGCCGCGCGGGCCACCCACATCAGCATCTGCAGGTCACGCAGGCCACCCGGGCTTTCCTTGCAGTTGGGCTCCAGCGCGTAGGGCGTGTCGTCGAACTTGGTGTGGCGCTGCAGGGCCTCCAGCGTCTTGGCGCGGAAGAAAGCCTTGGGGTCCATGGCCTGCAGGAAGCGCTTGTGCATCTGCCTGAACAGGCCGGCCTCGCCGGCCAGCGGGCGGGCTTCCAGCAGCGCGGTCTGGATGGTCACATCACCGGCGGATTCAGACAGGCATTCGCCGAGCGTGCGGACCGACGAGCCGATCTCCAGGCCGACGTCCCAGCAGGCGGTGATGAAGCTCTCGATAGCCTGCTTGACCGGCCCGGGCTGGTACGCCTCGGTGCCGTCGGGCAGCAGCACCAGCACGTCCACGTCGGAGTGCGGGAACAACTCGCCGCGGCCATAGCCGCCCACGGCCACCAGGCAGGCGCCGGCAGGCATGCCCGCCGTGGCCCATAGGCCGCGCAGCGTGTCGTCGACATGGCGGGCCAGCCGGCGCACCAGGCGCTCGGCGCCGGCCTGCGTGGGGCGCTCGGCCAGGAAGCCGTCGATCAGTGCCTGCTTGCCCGCCTTGAACTGCTGGCGGAGATCGGCGAGCGTCGCCACGTCAGGCGATGGCCGAGGCCGTGATGAAGGCCGGCGGCGGCGGGCTGCCGGCAGACAGTGTCATGACCTCGTAGCCCGTGTCGGTGACGAGCACGGTGTGCTCCCATTGCGCCGACAGCGAGCGATCCTTGGTGACGATGGTCCAGCCGTCGCCGGTTTCCTTGATCTCGCGGCGGCCGGCGTTGATCATGGGCTCGATGGTGAAGACCATGCCGGGCACCAGCTCGTCCAGCGTGCCGGGGCGGCCATAGTGCAGCACCTGCGGCTCCTCATGGAAGACCTGACCGATGCCGTGGCCGCAGAACTCGCGCACGATGGAAAAGCCGGCGTTCTCGGCGAAGGTCTGGATGGCGTGCCCGATGTCGCCCAGTCGCGCGCCGGGCCTGACCTTGGCGATGCCCTTCCACATGGCCTCATGGGTGAAGGCGCACAGGCGCTTGGCGGCGATGGAGCCGTCGCCGACGACGAACATGCGGCTGGTATCGCCATGCCAGCCATCCTTGATGACGGTGACGTCGATGTTGACGATGTCGCCGTTCTTCAGCGGCTTGTCGTTGGGGATGCCGTGGCAGACCTGGTGGTTCACCGATGTGCAGATGGACTTGGGGTAGGGCGTGTAGCCCGGCGGGCAGTAGTTCAGCGGCGCGGGAATAGCCTGCTGCACGTTGACGATGTAGTCGTGGGCCAGCTTGTCCAGCGCCTCGGTCGTGACGCCCGGCAGCACATGGGCGGTGAGCATGTCCAGGACTTCGGACGCCAGGCGTCCGGCGATGCGCATGCCCTCGACATCGGCAGCGGTCTTGATCGTGATGGCCATGGCGGGATTATCTCAATCGGCCCAGACGATGGTGCCCGTCTGCCAGGTGGCCAGAACGACCAGGCCGAAGGCGATGCGGTACCAGGCGAAGACCTTGAAGTCGTGGCTGGACACGTAGCGGATCAGCCAGCGGATGCATATCAGCGCGCTGATGAAGGCCGTCACCAGGCCCACCGCGAACATGGGCAGGTCGCCCCAGGCCAGCGCATCGCGTTGCTTCAGCACCGAGTAGGCGCCGGCGCCCATCAGGGTCGGGATGCCGAGGTAGAAGCTGAACTCCGCCGCCGCCTTGCGCGACATGCCCAGCACGACGCCGCCGATGATGGTGGCGCCCGAGCGACTGGTGCCGGGGATCAGCGCCAGGCACTGCAGCAGGCCCACCTTCAGCGCGTCCAGCGGGCCCATGTCGTCCACGGTCTCGATACGGGCGCGGCGCGCGCCCTGCATGTCCATGTCACCGTACAGGCGCTTGTGGCGGGCCTCCACCCACAGGATGATGAAGCCGCCCACGATGAAGGCCAGCGCCACCGGCACAGGGTGGAACAGATGCGCCTTGACCAGCTTGCCAAACGTCAGGCCCAGCACGGCAGCCGGGATGAAGGCGACCAGCACATTCATCGCGAAGCGCTGCGCCGGCCGCTCGCTGGCAATGCCGCGCAGCGTGTTGGCCAGGCGCTCGCGGTACTCCCACACCACGGCGAACATCGCGCCGGTCTGGATGGCGATCTCGAAGACCTTGGCCTTCTCACCGACGAAGTTCAGCAGCGAGCCGGCGAGGATAAGGTGGCCGGTGGACGAGATCGGCAGGAACTCGGTCAGCCCCTCCACGATGCCCATGATGGCGGCTTTGATCAGCAGGATGACGTCCACGTACAGCTCCGGGAAAACGCGAGTGAGATTGCGCGAGGTTGCAAAAGGCGGCGCAGTGTAGCCAGCACCCGTTGACCGGCCTTGCGGGGCCGCCGTGGGCGCGGCTACATTACTGACCGCCTGGTCATTAACCAACCGCCCTTGACCGCCGTCACCCCCCGCCAACGCCGCAAGGATGCCCGCCCGCAGGAGCTGCTGGACGCGGCGCTGGCGCTGTTCGTCGAGAAGGGCTTTGCGGCCACGCGCAGCGAGGAGATCGCCGCGCGCGCCGGCGTCGCCAAGGGCACGCTGTACCGCTATTACCCGAGCAAGGACGAGCTGTTCAAGGCCATGGTGCGCGAGAACCTGTCCGTGCACATCGCCGAGTCCGCCGCGCAGGCGGCGCAGCACCAGGGCGCCATCGCGCCGCTGCTGCAGCAGATGATGCGGGCCTGGTGGGCCAAGGTCGGCGTGGGCCGGGCGGGCACGGTCTGCAAGATCATGATGGTGGAGGCACGCAACTTTCCGGAGCTGGCGCGTTTCTACGTCGACGAGGTCATCCGGCCGTCGCAGGCCTTCATCGGCGAGCTCGTCACGCGCGGCATCCAGGCCGGCGAGTTTCGGGCCGTGCCGCTGGAGGCGACGGTGCACCTGCTGATCGCGCCCATGCTCCACCTGATGCTGCATGAGCACTCGTTCGGCGAGCATGCCAGCTGTTGTGGCAGCACCAGTGCCGAGACCTTGCTGGACGCGCAGATGGCCGTCCTGCTGCACGGTCTGTTGGCCATGCCGCCGCGCACCTAGAATTTTGCTTTTGTCCCGCCGTACCGCGCCCTCGGAGAACCCAATGAACGTCGAACAAGCCCGCTTCAACATGATCGAGCAGCAGATCCGCCCCTGGGACGTGCTCGACCCCAGCGTGCTGGAGCTGCTGCAGGTCGTGCACCGGGAGGATTTCGTGCCCGAGGCGCACCGTCACCAGGCCTTCGTTGACACCGAGCTGCCGCTGACGGCCACCCGCCGCATGCTGGCGCCGCGCGTCGAAGCCCGCCTGCTGCAGGAGCTGAAGGTGCAGCGCCACGAGAAGGTGCTGGAGATCGGCGCCGCCACCGGCCATCTGGCCGCGCTGCTGGCCCGCAAGGCGCAGCGCGTCGTGGCCGTGGAGGCTGATGCCGGCCTGGCCGCTCAGGCCACCGCCAATCTCAAGCGTGCCGGTGTGGCCAACGCCAGCGTGCTGAACCAGGACGGCGCTGCCGGCGTGGCCGGTGAGGAGCCCTTCGACGCCATCCTGCTGTCGGGCTCCGTTGCGGCGGTGCCGCAGGCATTGCTGAACCAGCTCAAGGTGGGCGGCCGCCTGGCGGCCATCGTCGGCGGCGAGCCGGTCATGCGCGCCGTGCTCGTCACCCGCGTCAATGCCGGTGAGTTCAGCACGGTCGAGCTGTTCGACACCGTGGCCGGCCGCCTGCCGGGCTTCGCCGAAGCCTCCGCCTTCAGCTTCTGAAGCCGGCCCGGTGCGCCGCCCGTCGCTGCCAACCGCCGTTTGCCGCCCTCGGGGCGTAACTCGTCACATGGCTTCAGTCACCGGGCGCGTTTGGCTCTATAACCCCGGCCGCTGCTTCATCCATCGCTCCAGCCAAGGAACCTCATGCCTCTCGTCACCGCTCAACGCCTGATCCTGCAACCGCTGGCCGTGGCCGCCGGCCTCCTGCTCGCTGGTGCGGCCCAGGCCCAGAGCCTGCAGGAGCTGTACGACGCCGCGCGTGGCTATGACGCGACCTACCTTGCCAGCCGTGCCAACGCCGATGCAGCCGGCGCCCGCGCCGCGCAGGCGGAGGCGCTGACGCGCCCGACGCTGGGTCTTTCGGCTGCTGCCACGGCGGCGCGCGCGGAGCCGCCGGCCGGCAGCAACGTCACGTCGCGCACGCTGACGGCCGGCCTGCAGGGCAAGTACTCGGTCTACAACGCGGCCAGCCTGCCCACCATCGACAAGGCCCGCCGTGGCCAGGCCGTGGCCCAGGCTGATCTGGAGTCGGCCGAGCAGGACCTCATCGTGCGCCTGGCCACGGCCTACTTCGATGTGCTGGCGGCCAAGGACGCGCTGTCCACCACGCAGGCCAACAAGAAGGCCATCGCCGAGCAGCTGGCGTCGGCCAAGCGCAACTTCGAGGTGGGCACGGCCACCATCACGGACACCCGTGAAGCCCAGGCCAAGTACGACCTGGCCGTTGCGCAAGAGCTGGCCGCCGACAACGACCTGCGCGTCAAGCGCGTGACGCTGGACCAGTTCGTCGGCCGCGTGGGCGTGGAGCCCAAGGGCCTGATCCAGCCGGTTGCGCTGCCGGCGCTGCTTAGCACCGAGGTCGAGACCTGGGTGGCCACGGCCGATGACCAGCACCCGCTGGTGCGCAAGGCCCGCCTGGGCCTGGAGGTGGCGCAGCTGGACACGCAGATCGCCCGCGCCGGCGAGCGCCCCACGCTGGACGCCAGTGCCACGCTGGGTGCCCAGAACCTGCACAACAGCCTGAGCGGCCTGGCGGCGCAGTCCTCCGGCGTGGGCACCAGCAAGAACGCCTCTCTGGGCCTGACGCTGACCTACCCGCTCTACACCGGCGGCGCGACGCAGAACCGCATCAAGGAAACCCTGGTGCTGGAGGACCGGGCCCGCAACGACCTGGACTTCGCCCGCCGCAGCGTGGCCGAGGCCACACGCCGCGCCTTCTTCGGCGTGCAGTCGCTGAAGGCCCAGGTGGCCGCCTACGAGGCCGCCGAGTCGTCCACCAAGCTGGCGCTGGAAGCCACGCAGCTGGGCTACAAGGTTGGTGTGCGCGTGAATCTGGACGTGCTGAACGCGCAGACCCAGCTCTACTCCACGCAGCGTGACTTGGCCAAGGCGCGCTACGAGGTGGTCGTGACCGGCCTGAAGCTGCGCCAGGCCTCGGGCCAGCTGCGTGCCGAGGACCTCAGCGCCGTCAATTCGCTGCTGGTCAAGTAAGCCTCGGCTGAATCGACCGACCCCCGCCGCGGCGGGGTTTTTTTATGCCTGGGTACGGCCGATGACGTTGAGCGGGATCTTCAAGTAGCTGACGCCGTCGTACTCGGGGGGCGGCAGCTGCCCGGCGCGGATGTTGACCTGGATGGACGGGAGGATCAGCGTAGGCACGTCCAGCGTCGCATCGCGCGCCTGACGCATCTGCACGAACTCTGCCTCGCCGATGTTGTCGCGGGCATGGATGTTGTGGGCGCGCTGCGCGGCCACCGTGGTCTCCCAGGCCGGGGCTCGGCCCGCGGGCGGGTAATCGTGGCAGACGAACATGCGTGTCTCGGGCGGCAGGGCCAGGATGCGCCGCATGGACGCGTACAGCGCGTGCGCGTCACCGCCGGGGAAGTCGGCGCGTGCTGAGCCCACGTCGGGCATGAACAGCGTGTCGCCGACGAACACCGCGCCGTCGACGAGGTAGGCCATGTCGGCCGGCGTGTGACCCGGCACCAGCAGTGCGCGCGCCTCGACGCCGCCGATGTGGAAGACCTCGTCGTCCTGGAAGAGGTGGTCGAACTGCGTGCCGTCGGGCAGGAAGCCGCGCTCCAGGTTGAACAGCTTCTTGAAGGTCTGCTGCACCTGCGTGATGCGCTCGCCGATGGCGATGCGCCCGCCCAGGTGCTGCTGCAGGTAGCGGGCGCTGGAGAGGTGGTCGGCGTGGGCGTGGGTCTCCAGGATCCACTGCACCGTCAGGCCGTGCTCGCGCACATGGGCGATGAGCTTGTCGGCCTGCAGTGTGTGGGTGCGGCCCGACTTGAAGTCGAAGTCCAGCACCGGGTCGACGATGGCCGCGCTGCGCGTGGCGGTGTCCACGATGACGTAGGAGACGGTCCAGGTCTTGTCGTCGAAGAAGGCCTGGACAGTGGTGCGAGCGGTCATGCGGGCTCCTGTTTAGTTCATTATGTTGACTGACATTATATTTATTTGCATAATGAAGTCAACGCCACGGAGCCTGACATGCCCAACCCCGTCGTCATCGACACCGCCACTTTGCGCCAGGCCGCCGGCCAGGCGGTTGCCGCCCTGAAGGTGCTGGCCAACGAGGATCGCCTGCTGCTGCTGTGCCAGCTGTCACAGGGCGAGATGGCCGTGGGAGAGCTGGAGGAGGCGCTGGGCATCCGCCAGCCGACGCTGTCGCAGCAGCTGGGCGTGTTGCGCGCCGAGGGCGTGGTTGACACGCGCCGCGACGGCAAGCGCATCTTCTACCGCGTGGCCGATGAGCGGCTGCTGCAGGTGCTCGCCGTGCTCTACAGCCTCTATTGCCCCAAGGAGTAAGCCATGAACATCGACTGGAACGCTTTCACGCCCGTGGCCTCGCTGGCCGGCGGTGCGCTTATCGGCCTCGCGGCAGCGCTGTTCGTGCTGCTGAACGGTCGCATCGCCGGCATCAGTGGCGTGCTGGGCGGGCTGCTGCGGCCCGCCCGTGGCGACGTCGCCTGGCGCGTGGCCTTCGTGCTGGGACTGGTGGGCGCGCCGCTGGCCTATGTGCTGTTCACGGCCGTGCCGCTGCCGCGTATCGACGCGGGCTGGCCCGCGCTGGTGCTGGCCGGCCTGCTGGTCGGCGTGGGCACGCGCTACGGCGCGGGCTGCACCAGCGGGCATGGGGTCTGCGGCCTGTCCCGGCTGTCGCCGCGCTCGTTGGCGGCCACGCTGGCCTTCATGGGAGCAGGTTTTGCCACCGTGTTCGTGCTGCGTCACGTTGTGGGTTTCTGAGGAGCTGCTATGTCCATCTTCACGTCATTGCTGGCCGGTCTGGTGTTTGGCCTGGGTCTGATCCTGTCGGGCATGGCCAGCCCGGCCAAGGTGCTGGGCTTTCTGGACCTGGCCGGCGCCTGGGACCCGTCGCTCGCCCTGGTCATGGTGGGCGCCATCGCCGTGGGCCTGCTGGCCTTCACGGTGGCGCGGCGGCGCGAGGCCACGCTGCTGGGCCTGCCGCTGCGGCTGCCGACGGCCAGCGTCATCGACCGCCGCCTGCTGGTCGGCAGCCTGATGTTCGGCGCCGGTTGGGGGCTGGCCGGCTTCTGCCCGGGACCGGCGCTGGTGGCGCTTGGAATGGGGGAGCTGAAGGCGCTGGTGTTCGTCGCCGCCATGCTGGCGGGCATGGGCGTGTTCGAGCTGCTCGAACGGCGCCGCCAGGGCTGAGCCATGGATGCCGCCTGGGCATGGGCCAGTGCCGCGCTGACGCTGGCGATCACGGGCCTGTACGAAGCCGTGCTGCTGTTGCCGCGCCAGCTGGCACCGGCCCGGCATGCGGGGCTGCGCGAGGCCTGGCTGCGTGCGGTGTCGGGCCAGCCGGGCTCTGAGCTGCTGGCGGTGCAGACGCTGCGCAACTCACTGATGTCGGCCACGTTGCAGGCCTCTACAGCCGCGCTGGCACTGATGGGTGCGGCCACGCTGGCCGCGCCCTCCCTGCACACTGGCCTGGGCGGCACCGGCGGGCTGGGGCAGGGCGGGCCACGCCTGCTGATGGAACTGGTGTTGCTGGCGCTGCTGTCGGCCTCGCTGGTGGCCAGCCTGATGGCGGTGCGCTTCTACAACCATGCCGGTTTCATCGTCGGCATGCCCACGGCCTCGCCGGTGCGTGCGGGCTGGGCGGACGTCGGTGTGCGCTATGTGCGCCGCGCCGGCCTGCTGTACGGCGTGGGGCTGCGCCAGCTGGTGCTGGTGGTGCCGGTGGTGGCGGCGTTGCTGGTGCCGGCCTCGGGGCCGGTGGCGGCGCTGGTGGTGGTGGCCGTGCTGGTGGCGCTGGACCGTTTCGGCGGTGAGGCCGTGCCGGCCTGAGCGAGAGCCACCCCGAACAGGCGCCAAAATCCGCGTCATGCTGTTCCTGCTTTCGCCCGCCAAGTCACTTGATTACGACACGCCGACGCCCCCTGAACTGGCTGACGCGCTGACCCGCCCGCAGTTCCTGGAAGACACCGCCGCACTCATCGACGTGCTGCGCACCAAGTCGGTGGACGAGGTGCGCGCGCTGATGGATCTGTCCGAGCCGCTCGCTCAGCTCAACGTGGACCGCTACGCCGCCTGGCGACCGCGCTTCACCGACAAGAACAGCAAGCCCGCCGTGCTGGCCTTCAACGGCGATGTCTACGACGGGCTGGACGCGAAGACGCTGTCCGCCGACGACATCGCCTGGGCGCAGCAGCATGTGCGCATGCTGTCGGGGCTGTATGGCATCTTGCGCCCGCTGGACCGCATGCAGCCCTACCGGCTGGAGATGGGCACGCGGCTGGCCACGACGGCCGGCGCCGGCCTGTACGACTGGTGGGGTGACCGCCTGGCGCTGCACCTGAACAAGCTGGCGGCGGGCGAAAAGGCGCCCGTCATCGTCAACCTGGCGTCGCAGGAGTACTTCCGTGCGGCGGACCGCAAGGTGCTGAAACCGCGCGTCGTGGAGTGCCAGTTCGAGGACTGGAAGAACGGCGACTACAAGATCATCAGCTTCTTCGCCAAGCGCGCCCGGGGCCTGATGGCGCGCTTCGCCATCCAGCAGCGCCTGGAGACGCCGGACGGTCTTCAGGCCTTCAATTTGGACGGATATCGTTTCACGCCTGACGTGTCTTCCCCGGATCGCCTGGTGTTTCGCCGCAAGTCATGAGCCAACAAGTCATCACCCCTGAGCTGTGTGCGTGGATTTCCGAGCAGAGCCGCGTCGGCCACGCGTCCGAGAGCATCCTGGCGGCCATGCTGGGCAGCGGCTGGGACGAGGCCATCGCCCGCCAGGCGCTGGCGCGCACGCTGGGCCAGTCCGCCACGCTGACCACATCGGATGGCAGCACGCCCGGCCTGCCCGAGCCCGACCTGAGCCGCTTCACGCCGCTGCTGGAGGCGGGGGACCGGCAGGTCAAGGTCGTCATGGCGCTGCGCCAGCCGCGCGTGGTGGTGTTTGCCGACTTGCTGTCCGACGAGGAATGCGACGGCATCGTCGCGCTCGCGTCCAAGCGGCTGTCGCGCTCCGAGACGGTGGCCACCGGCAACGACGGCAGCGAGGTGAACGCGGCGCGCACCAGCGACGGCATGTTCTTCGAGCGCTGCGAGACGGAGCTGATCCGCCGCGTGGAGTCGCGCATCGCGACGCTGCTGCGCTGGCCGCTGGACCATGGCGAGGGCCTGCAGGTGCTGCGCTACCGGCCCGGCGCCGAGTACCAGCCGCACTACGACTACTTCGACCCCAGCCACGTCGGCACGCCCAACATCCTCAAGCGCGGCGGTCAGCGCGTGGGCACGCTGGTGATCTACCTGAACACGCCCGCCGCCGGCGGCTCCACCATCTTCCCGGACATCGGTCTGGACGTCGCGCCCGTAAAGGGCCATGCGGTGTTCTTCAGCTATGACCGGCCGCACCCGTCCACGCAGAGCCTGCACGGTGGCTCCCCCGTGCTGGAGGGCGAGAAGTGGGTGGCGACCAAGTGGCTGCGCCAGAGCGTGTTCAACTGAGCCGTCAGGCCGTGGCGGCGATCAGCAGCGCGAACACCGTTGCCACGATGGACAGCAGGATGAAGTACAGGCAGCTCAGCACCAGCCCGCGCCAGAGCGCGCCCCACCAGCCCAGGCCGTAGACCCGCCGCAGGGCCACCAGCCCGTGGGCGAACACGGCCATCAGCAGGCCGCCCTCCAGCGAGGCGCCGACGGCCAGCAGCAGCGCCAGGAACCACAGGCTGTGGGTGTGCAGCGAGAACACGAAATGCTCGGCGTAGCGGCGGCCGCTGCCTGCAAACGTCAGCAGCAGCGCCGCGAACACCGGCTGCATGGCCAGCATCGCGTAGGGCGCCAGCGCACGGGCCCGCGCCTTCCATTGCTCGAACGTCATCTGGGCGGCCTTGTCGATCACGCCGTCCAGCCAGCGCTCGACCGCATTGCAGGTCTGTGGCCGTGTCATGTCGCAGTCGCCGATCTGCTTGTTCAAGCGCGGGGCGCTGGCCGCGCTGGCAGGCGGCTCGCCCCGGGCAGCCGCGACCGTCTCCGCCTGCGTGGCCGGGTCGGCCTCGATGAACTGCGTAGGCCCTTGCGGCAGCAGCGCCCAGCCGACGAAGAAAACGAAGCTGGCGCTGAGGTAGACGCGCAGCGGCAGTACGTAGCGGCGGCGGGCACCGTGGAAGTAGGCATTCGTCAGCAGGCCGGGCAGGCAGATCAGCGCCCACAGCGTGCGCCACAGCGGCCCGTCCAGCGCGACGTAATGCCCCAGGTACTCGGTCAGCATCTCGCGCACCGACGGCGGATGCAGATCGGTCTCCTGCCCGCAGTGGCCGCAGTACACCGGTCGGGGCACGGCTAGCGTGAAGTGGCAGTTGCGGCAGTAGGGCAGCTCGGGGGCGTGGGCGTGTGGGCTCATGCGGACAACAGTTTGTGGATCAGGTCGGGCGTACTGGCCGCCTGGTATTTCTTCATCAGGCGCGCACGGTACACGTCCACCGTGCGGTGGCTGATGCCCAGGCGCCGGCCGATGAGCTTGCTGGTCAGCCCGTCGATGAGCAGCGCGGCAATCTCGCGCTCGCGGGGCGTCAGCGCGGCCGTGAGGCTGCGCCGTGCGGACAGGTCCTCGAAGGTCCAGATGCCGCGGGCGTGCGGGTCCCGCGTGTCCAGCGCACGGCCGGTCACATGGCACCAGAACAGGCTGCCGTCGAAGCGCTTCATGACGCGGTCGTCGCCGTAGCGGCCGTGCTGATCGAGGCTGGCAACGATGCGCTCGCCGGTGCGCTGGTACTCGTCGGGCGAGGGGTAGAGCTGTTCGAAGCTGTGGCCCACGAGCTGCTCGCGGCGGGCGCCGAAGATGGCCAGCACGTGCTGGTTGCAGTCGCGCACGATGCGCTGCTCGGACAGGATGAGCCCGATGGGAGCCAGCTCGAAAGCCAGGCGGTAGTCGGGCAGGGCGGCGGCGTTCAGGTCGGTCGGCAAGGGCGCGGCGGGCGGGGCCGGGCGGCCCGTGCGTGGTCCGGAGGGATTAGGCGATTCTACGTAACGCCATACGTAGCCGCCCCCGGCTACGCTCTGCGCCTTCTGTGACCCCCGATGGAGACAGCGGCATGAACAAGGTGTACCCGAGCGCTGACGAAGCGCTTCGCGGCGTCGTGAAGGACGGGCAGTTGCTGGCCGTTGGCGGCTTCGGCCTGTGTGGCATCCCCGAGGCCTTGATCGCCGCGCTGCGCGACAGCGGCGTCAAGGGCCTGACGGTGATCTCCAACAACGCTGGCGTCGATGGCTTCGGCCTGGGCCAACTGCTGGAGACGCGGCAGATCAAGAAGATGATCTCCAGCTACGTCGGCGAGAACAAAGAGTTCGAGCGCCAGTACCTGGCGGGCGAGCTGGAGCTGGAGTTCACGCCCCAGGGCACGCTGGCCGAGAAGCTGCGTGCCGGCGGCGCTGGCATCCCGGCCTTCTTCACGAAGACGGGCGTGGGCACCATCGTGGCCGAAGGCAAGGAGCTGCGCGAGTTCGACGGCGAGACTTACGTGATGGAGCGGGCGCTGGTGCCCGAGGTGTCGCTGGTCAAGGCCTGGAAGGCCGACAAGAGCGGCAACCTGGTGTTCCGCCGCACGGCGCGCAACTTCAATCCGGCGGCGGCGATGGCCGGCAAGCTGACGGTGGTGGAGGTGGAGGAGGTCGTCGAGACCGGCGCGCTGGACCCAGACGCGGTCCACCTGCCGGGCATCTACGTGCACCGCATCGTCGTGAACGCCAACCCCGAGAAGCGCATCGAGAAGATGACGCTGAGCCCGTCTAAAGACAAGGGGACAGACCGATCGAGCGAAGCGAGTAGCTCTGTCTCCCTCACTTCAAGGAGCTGAGATGGCCTGGACACAAGATCAGATGGCCGCGCGCGCGGCCCAGGAGCTGGAAGACGGCTTCTACGTGAACCTCGGCATCGGCATCCCGACGCTGGTGGCCAACCATGTGCCGGCTGACAAGGAAGTCTGGCTGCAGAGCGAGAACGGCATGCTTGGCATCGGCCCGTTCCCGACCGAGGACGAGGTCGATGCTGACCTCATCAATGCCGGCAAGCAGACTGTCACGACGCTGCCCGGCAGCAGCATCTTCGGCAGCCACGACAGCTTCGCGATGATCCGCGGCGGCAAGATCAACCTCAGCATCCTGGGCGCCATGCAGGTCAGCGCCAGCGGCGACCTGGCCAACTGGATGATCCCCGGCAAGATGGTCAAGGGCATGGGCGGCGCCATGGACCTGGTGGCGGGCGTCAAGCGCGTCATCGTGCTGATGGAGCATGTCGCCCGGAAGAAGGACGGCAGCGAGGACTTCAAGATCCTGCCCAGCTGCACGCTGCCGTTGACCGGTGTGGGCGTGGTGGATCGCATCATCACGGACCTCGGCGTGTTCGACGTCGTGCCCGGCGGCATCCGCATCGTGGAGCTGGCCGACGGGGTCACGCGCGAGCAGGCGCAGGCCAAGACCGGCATGCCGCTGCTCTGACCTCGCACCGCGGCCCCGGGTTTCACTGGGGCCCCGCACGGGCCGGCCATCGCCGGCTCGTTGTCGTTGGGCGGGGCACCAGAGCGGTGCTCAGTTCGCCGGCCAGATGTTTCTCTACGTAAGGGCCGGGGCGTTGTTCACGACGCACAACGGACGGGTGCGCGGGCGCCGGTCGGCGCTGCCATGATGCGCGCCGAACTCGCGAGATGGCCATGCCCGACCTTCACACCCCCGATCTGGCCCACGAGCTGGCCGTCTCCCCGGCACAGCGGCCGGCCGCGGCCGGTGAGCTGCATGCCTCCGCCGCCGTGCCTGCCGCGCTGGCCGCCGCGACGCTGCTGACCGCCTGTGGCGGCGGCGGCGGTGGTGGCGATTCGGCCAGCCCCGGCACCAGCGCGTCCGTCGCCGCGCCGCCGCCACCGCCGCCCACGGACACCGAGGCCGCGCGATTTCTGGCGCAGGCTGGTTTCTCGGCGTCCACGGCTGACATCGCCACCGTCAAGGCCAACGGTTATGCCGCCTGGCTGGAGGCGCAGTTCGCGCGGCCTGTCAATGCCGGCCATTTCGACTGGCTGCTGGAGCGTGGTTATGCGGTGGAGGCCAACCGCAACAGCACGGCCGGGCTGGACAACACCATCTGGCGCAAGCTGATGTCCGCCCCCGACACGCTGCGCCAGCGCGTGGTGCTGGCGCTGTCGGAGATCTTCGTCGTGTCGATGAACGGTCTGGAGGTGTCCTGGCGCAGCTTCATGGGCGCGGCCTACCTGGACCTGTTGGAGCAGCACGCCTTCGGCAACTACCGCGCGCTGCTGGAGGCCGTGACGCTGTCGCCCGCGATGGGCGTCTACCTCAACATGCGCGGCAACCAGAAGGAAGACACCCGCACCGGCCGCGTGCCTGACGAGAACTACGCCCGCGAATGCATGCAGCTGTTCAGCATCGGTCTCGTGCAGCTGAACGCCGACGGCAGCCCCAAGCTGGGCAGCGACGGCAAGGCACTGGAGACCTACACGCAGGCGCAGATCACCGAGCTGGCGCGCGTGTTCACCGGCTGGGACTACGACGGCGCAAGCACCACCGACCCGAGCTATGTGCGGCGGCCCATGCTCAACATCGCCACGCGCTTTGCGACCGGCGCCAAGCAGGTGCTGGGCGTGGCCATCCCGGCCACTGCCGACGGCGCCGCCGCGATGAAGACCGCCATGGACACGCTGGCCGCGCATCCCAACGTCGGGCCCTTCATCGGCCGCCAGCTCATCCAGCGTCTGGTGGCCTCGCATCCCAGCGCGGCCTACATCGCCCGCGTCAGCGCCGTGTGGAACGACAACGGCGCCGGTGTGCGCGGCGACCTCAAGGCCGTCATCAAAGCCATTCTGCTGGACCCCGAGGCCCGCAAGGTGCCCACGGCCGCATCGGGCGGCAAGCTGCGCGAGCCGGTGCTGCGCCTGGTGCAGTGGGCGCGCAGCTTCAACGCCACGTCGCCCACCGGGGTGTGGAACATTGGCGATACCAGCAACGCCGGCACGCGGCTGGGCCAGAGCCCGCTGCGCAGTCCGTCGGTGTTCAACTTCTTCCGCCCCGGCTATGTGCCACCCAACTCCGTGCTGGGCAGCAATGCCATCACGGCGCCCGAATTCCAGCTCTGCAACGAGAGCACGGTGGCGGGCTACCTGAACTTCCTGCAGACGGCGATCGGCAGCGGCGTCGGCGAGGTCAAGGCCAGTTATACCGCCGAGCTGGCGCTTGTGGCCGACGTGCCCGGGCTGGTGGCCGACCTGGCGCTGCGCCTGGGCGGTGGCGGCATCTCGGCCGAGACGCAGGCCACCATCGCCACGGCGGTCGCCACCATCACCGCCACCACCGACGCCGGCAAGCTCAACCGCGTCTACGCCGCCATCCTGATGCTGATGGCCGGCCCCGAATACCTGGTCCAGAAGTGAGGCGGCCATGAAGCTCAACCAACTCCCCGAATTGCAGCGCCGCGAGTTCCTGCGCCGCGCGTCCGCGCTGGGCGTGGCCGGGGCGGCCGCCCCCTGGGCGCTGAACCTGGCCGTCATGGGCGAGGCGGCGGCGCAAGCCGCCACTGGCGACTACAAGGCCCTGGTGTGCGTGTTCCTGAACGGCGGCAACGACTATGGCAACACGCTGATCCCGTTCGACGCCGCCAGCCACGCCGAGTACGCCGCCATCCGCCAGACGCTGGCCACGCCGCGCGACGCATTGGCCGCCACCGCGCTGGCCGGCAGCATCGGCGGGCGCCAGATGGCGCTGGCGCCGCAGATGCCGCGCCTCAAGTCGCTGTGGGACGCCGGCCGCTTGGGCGTTCAGCTCAACGTCGGCACGCTGGTGCAGCCCACCACGCTGGCCCAGTACAAGGCCAGGAGCGTGCCGCTGCCGCCCAAGCTGTTCTCGCACAACGACCAGCAGTCGCTGTGGCAGGCCAGCACGCCCGAGGGTGCCACCAGCGGATGGGGCGGCCGCGTGGGCGACCTGTTCCTGGGCGGCAACAACCCGTCCACCTTCACCTGCATGAACGTCGCCGGCAACGCGGTTTTCCTTTCTGGCAAGCAGGCCGTGCAGTACCAGGTGTCCACAGCCGGCGCGGTGCCCATCAACGGCGTCACCAGGTCGCTGTTCGGCTCGGCCGCCTGTTCGACGGCGCTGCGCTTGCTGATCACCGCCGACCGCACGCACTGGATGGAGGCCGAGCTCAACCGCGTCGTCAAGCGCTCCGTGGACGCCCAGGCCACGCTGGGCACGGCGCTGGCCAACCAGGCCGCGCTGGGCACCGTGTTCGACACCACGGCCAGCCTGTCCAACCAGCTGCTGATGGTGGCGCGGCTGATTGCCGCCCGCCAGGCGCTGGGCGCCAAGCGCCAGGTGTTCTTCGTCGCGCTGGGCGGCTTCGACCTGCATGATCTGCTGCTGTCCAAGCAGCCGCTGCTGCTCAAGCAAATCGACGACGCGATGGCCAGCTTCTACGCCGCGACGGTGGAGCTGGGCGTGGCTGACCAGGTCACCACCTTCACCGCCAGCGACTTCGGTCGCACGCTGACCAGCAACGGCGACGGCAGCGACCACGGCTGGGGCAGCCACCACTTCGTCATGGGCGGCGCCGTCAAGGGCGGGCGCTACTACGGCGCGCTGCCGTCGGTCAGCGTCAACGGGCCCGATGACGTGGGCCAGGGCCGGCTGCTGCCCACCACCTCGGTAGACCAATTGGCCGCGACGCTGGCAACGTGGATGGGCGTGTCCGCCACCGACCTGCCGCTGGTGTTGCCGCAGATCGGCAACTACACGCAGAAGGACCTCGGCTACTTCTGACCGACTCCTGACGTGCGTCAGAGGCTGGCAGCTAGGGTATTCACGAAGTCGTTTACGGCTTCGATGTGGTTTGTATGGTCAATGGTGACGCTATCAGTAGATTCGTGGCCGTTGTGCCCGGCCAATGTCGCCGCAACGACTCTTGACGGTCAACCGGCCAGCGCGCCGTTTTAGGTATGTCGCGCGAGGACGCGGGGGGCACGTCTGGCGAAGTGGGGCGGCGGTTGACCACGGCTTAGCGGAGATCGGGGGGATGGGGTGGCGCTTTCCGGCTGCAAATACGACATCCCACGCCCAGAGTCATTTGTCGACTTCAAATCATGTGCTGGCGCCGTCATATGAATAGCAAGCTCCTTTCACCCCTTGTGCATATTTTCATCGGCTTTTTTCCCACTCAGCGCTGGCCCAGCAGAAAATACTGCTGCCCAGCCCACAAGAGTTGGCGCGGCAGGAACAGCAAGCTGCTGAGCAGCGGGCAAGGTTCCCTACGGTAGAGGTATACGGTAAGAGCTTAATAGACCCCAGAGATGCCCAGGCAATCCATTCTCGCGCAGTCGCCAATTCTGACTTTGCGGCGACATTAAACCATCCGATAGCCAAGTCCGGGGGGGGCTTCTAGTGGTGAAGTCGCCGCCGGCAAGTCCATTGACACCAAGAATCAAAGTAACAAAGCAGCAGATCCCAAGTGCCTTAAAGCTGCCGGCAACCCCGTCATGCTTGCCAGCGGCAATAAGGTCGAGTTTGAAGTTGACCTGGTTCTGTCTGGCTATTACCCGCTACTCATGGAGCGCACGTACAACCGGAATTCCAGTGATCGAGGCCTTTTTGGTGAGAGATGGTTCACCGCCTATGACCGCAAAATTATCTTCGGAACTGACTCTGTCCGCATGTTGCGTTCAGACGGCTCAGAGTTTCGGCTTACGTACCAGTCCAGCAGCGACAGCTGGCTCTTGGCACCAGAAACCGAGCCACGTGCGCAGCTCCGACTCACTCGCGCGGGCTCCAATTTCCGCTTCGTAGACAGCGGAGGCAATATAGAAATCTATGCCTCCGGTGGCTCGCTGCTCTCCGCCACAGATGCCAATGGCATCGGCTGGACATTGACTTATGACAACCCGGGCCACGTTGTTGGCGAGGGCATCAACCCCACCCTGCGTCGCGTTACCCACACCAACGGCAGGTCACTGACCTTTACGATCGGTGCGGCGGGAAGTTCCGCAGTTCTGACCCAACTGGTTGACCCTTCGAACCGGTCGATCAACTACGGTTACGACAGTGCAGGCCGTTTGACCACAGTCACCTATCCACCTACCGTCAGACTGGCATCGCCCAACGCAAATGCCGTCAGCGATGTCATCACCTACCACTGGGGCGACAACGGCACGAGTCAGTACATGGGCAAGTCCTTCAACGGCGTGCGCTATTCCTCCTTCGCCTATGACGGCCAGAACCGCGCCATCTTGTCCGAGCATGCGAACGGCGCAGACCGCCACACCTTCTCTTACAACGCAGACGGTTCGACCACGGTCACACGGCCTTCCGGGCGAACGACACGCCACTGGTTCAACACGGACTCGCAGCCCACACGCATCGAAGCCGCAGGCACCAGCACCTGCCCCTTTGCACAAACGCAGTTCGACCGACCGAATCCCCAGGTCGTCACCACGACGCTGCCAAGTGGCTTGGTGATGGAATCGACCCTCGACGCCGAGGGCTACGTGGTGCAGGAAGTGCGGGGTAAAGGCAGGCCTCTTGCGCAGACCACCACCTACACCTGGGGCGGATCGCCGAAGCGGCTGCTGCAGATCACGGCGCCGCTCTCAACCACCATGATAGCCTACAACGACCCCAAGGGCCGCGAAACCAGCCGCACTGTCACGGCCAATGGCGCAGCGTCCACCGGCCCGCTCACGACGACGACCAGCTACACCGATCACCCCAACGGCATGCCCGCCACTGTCGTGGTGGACGGCCCGGTCGCCGGTACAGGCGACGCAGTGACCTACAGCTACAACACCAGCGGCGATCTCGTCAGCGTCAGCAACTCGATTGGCACGACGACGTTTGGAGACTTCACGGCCAACGGCCTGCCCACGCACATCACCGACCCCAACGGCGTCGTCACCCAACTGAGCTACGACGGGCGTGATCGCATCTACTCGAGCACCACGGCAGGGTTGACGTCCCGCTTTGCCTACGACGTGCTCGGCCAGCTGATGGCGACAGCCAGTCCGGCGGGCGTCGAAGTCAACCGCAACTTCGACGCAGCGCGCCGTCCGACAGGCGTCATGATGTTCGACAGTTACACGGCTTCGATCAACGGCGATGCACGTCCTGCCGAAAGCTACGTACTCAACACGCTGGATGCCTCGGGCGCTGTCACTAAATCGCAGACCGTGAACACCCGCTACCGCCGCACGAACTGCTATCCGCCCAGTTGCTACGGCGCACCATTCACGGTGGATCGCACCGTCGCCACGGAAACCAACATCGACCGCGACAGCGAAGGCCGCATGCATGCCGTGCGCGGCGCATACGGCCAACAAACCATCATCCGGCGCGATGCCGAGGGGCAGGTTGAAAGCATCGAAGAAACCATCGACGGCACCGACACGCCACTGATCACCCGCTACGGCTACGACGACCTGCGCCGGTTGAGCACGGTCACCGATCCCAAGGGCGGCATCACCACCTATGGCTACAACGCGGCCGACGAAGTGGTCTCCATCACCGACCCCAAGGGCACCGTCGCGGTCTACGACAAGGACGGCCTGGGTTTCGTACGCAGCATCACCAGCCCGGATACCGGCGTCACCAGCTTCAGCTACCGCTCTGATGGGCTGCTACAAAGCTCCACCGCCGCTGACGGCACGACCATCGCACGCAGCTACCGCGCCGACGGTCGGCTGGAGTACCTGTCGGCCAGCCGTGGCGGTCAGACCGTCACGCGCACGTATGCCTACGACAACTGCGCCTACGGCAAGGGCCGCGTGTGCAGCGTGAACGAGTCCAGTGGCGAAACCCTGAGCTACGGCTACACCGCATGGGGCGCCCTGGCCACGCAGACTGCCAATGTCCAGGGCCAGAGCTTCACCACCACCTGGACCTACGACGGCGCAGGCCAGCTCGCCTCGCTCACCTACCCGAGCGGCCTGAGCCTGAGCTACACCTGGGCGGAGGGGCGCCCTCGCAAGATCGTGGCGCAGACCTCGACGGGCGCCACGCAGACCCTCAAGGACTACATCACCTACCTCCCCTTCGGCCCGGAGAGTAGCCCGGTGGCCCGGGAGTACGACATCGACGGCCGCCTGCGGCGTATCCACGAAGTCGACATCGCCTACAACAAGCGCAACCTGATCACGAGCATTGGCGGGCTGGGCTTCAGCGGACTGGCTTACGACGAACTCGGCCAGCTCACCAGCGCCACTGACGCAGGAGGCAACAGCGCCTTCTCGCTGAACGACGCCAACGGCAACCGGACCGGCGCCGCCTACGCCCCAGGTGGCAGTACGTCGTACAACGTCAGCTCCATCAACAACCGGCTGCTGTCGGTGACTGCCGGATCAAGCACGCGCACGTTCGCGTATGACGCCGCAGGCAACCTCACCCAGGACCAGCGGGCCGGCGTGACCGACTGCCACCGTTACGACGCCTTTGCGCGGCTGGCGCAGTTCGAACGCTATGGCGCCAATGTCAGCTGCGTGAGCCCGGGCATGAGCCCAGGCACCCAAGCCAGCTACGTCTTCAACGGGCTGAACCAGCGCAGCTACAAGCAGGTGGGCGGCACCGGCACCCGCTTCGTGTATGCCCCGAGCGGCGAGCTGCTGTACGAGATCGACACGACGGGCAAGCAGCGGCACTACATCTGGTTCGAGGGCCGGTTGATCGCGCTGAACACGAATGCCACCAGCCATGCCAACACCTACTTCGTGAAGACCGACCATCTGGCACGGCCGTACAAGATCATCAATGCCAGCAACGCCACGGTATGGTCGGCCACGCTGCGGGTGTTTGATCGGGTTGCGCAGCCTGGTGATTCGATTGGTGGGTTTAACCTGGGCTTCCCGGGGCAGTACTACGACAGCGAGTCAGGCTTGTGGCAGAACTGGCATCGGACTTATGACGCGAGTGTGGGGAGGTATACCCAATCCGATCCCATCGGGCTTGAGGGCGGCATCAACACCTACGCATATGTGGGCGGCAACCCGCTGAGCAGCATCGATCCGATGGGGTTGGCAGATCTCAACCTCTTTTCGCCCAGCGAGCGGATTTCAAGTTTTGCAAATGCTTGGTCGGTTAAAGGTGTGTACACGGTGGCCGCACACGGCAATCCGTATCTTGTGATGAATGGCAATACGGCTATGTCGGCGAGTCAACTGGCAAGTCGCATTCGCGCGGATCCAAACTACAAAGGTCAGGCAGTGATGCTTGGCTCCTGCAATACAGGGAAGAATGGGGACAACGGGGCTAAACCTTTTGCGCAAGCCCTAGCTGACGCACTGGGTGCGCCGGTTACGGCGCCGCTGGGGTTGGCTTGGTACAACTCGAATGGCTTGATGGGTTCAGCAAGTTCGGCCGGACCGCCGGCCGCAGGTGACCCGGGTTCATGGAAATCATTCTTCCCGACAGGGCCATGAAGTTGCTCTATCGTGCCGGTGGAGCGGCTGTAGTTTTCGCGGGCCTTGGTGCCGTGTATCTTCACTTCTCTGGAGGGCGAGTGACTGATCCTGCCCAAAGTTCGGCAACCATATTCCAAATCCCTGCTGGTGAATTGGAGGCGCTTAAGCAAGTCGGAAAAACAGGCGATTGCGCTGCCGCCTATCGGCTCGCTCATCACTTCAGCTTCGCACTGAATCAGCGCGACGATGCCATCTACTGGCTTCGGATAGCTGCTCGCTGCCCCAACGCGGACGCAAAGGCCGAGCTTGTCTACATGCTGCTGGGGCCGAGCGACAAAGGCGAGATTGCCCAGGAAATTGATCAATTGGTTCTTGAACTTGAAAAGACCAGTCCGGGGCAAGCTCAAGAGGTGAAGAAAGAAGTCGCGTTGAGGCGTGCGGGCAAGCCGTGAGGCAATGTCTGCGGACCACCGCTCGGTAGCCCGGTAGGTTGGGGTCATTGACCCCAACGCCAAGCCTGTCGAGGGTGGCAGGCCGTGCCTCCAAACCTGGTCCTGGCGGCCTGGCCGAGATCAAGGTCGAGCCGCGCAAACTGCGATCCTTGCGCCACGGCCCCGCCCCTCGCGATGCCGCGCAAATCGACTTCCTGACCGCCGGGCGCGCGCTGCTGGCCCAGCGGCTTTAAGCCGTTGCGCGAGCGGCAGCGCTCGCGCCCCCGGTTCGTGCCAATGCCTTCAGCCGTCGCCCCGGCCACCAGCGGCGGAACACCGCCGCTCCCCCCTTCAAAACGCACACACACTACGCACGGCCTCCGTGCTAGCGGGATTCTCCCAAACCCCATATGTGACAACGACTTGATGCCGTAGCACGGCGAGGTGCAAATCCCTTGCTTCGTCGTCTGGATGCGCCGAATGTCAAGCAAATCAACCACTTGCCACTGCTAGCGTCCGCTACCACGGGGGAGAGCCCGAGCCCAGGAGCGGCCGGCTCGAACCGCCTTGCAAACCGTCTTCGGGGCCGCCCCCGCACCGCGCATGGGGCGTGCTTGAAGCCCCAACCGGCCGGCTTGGCGCCCAGCGTGCCGCGACGCGTCAAGACCTCTTGGCCGCCAGGGAACTGCCGGACATGGTTGCCGCCAAAACGGCTTGACGGCTCGTGCGCCTTGCGAGCCCGGAAGGCGGACCAAAGCTGCCGATGCACGCGCGCAGCAAGGCCGAGAGCGAGGCCGAATAGGCGGCCAGCCAGGTCCAGGCTGCGCCGGCAGTCCGGCTGCAGTTCACCCCATCGCGGCGGTGGCCGTGAAAATCTATAGAACAACAAAAACACCCCAGCCACCCCACTTCAGCCGCTGAAGGCTGGGGGTGATGCTGGAGCGTTGGGGACGCTCAGGCTGGCGGGCGCGCGGGGCCGCTTCAGCGCTTGGTGGCCTTGTCCTCGGGCGTGACGAAGCCGATGGGCCGCTTGGGTGGATCGGGCGGCGTCATGAGTTCGCGCAGCGCGTCGAAAACCTGCTTGAGCTGCGCGCGCGTGTTGCGGCTGAAAGTGTCGTGGTTCATCGCCAGCGCCTCGGTCTTGTCTTCGAGTTCGGCCAGGCGCTGGGCCAGATCACCATGCGTCGCGGCGAGCTGGCGCACCCGCACGAAGGTGCGCATGATCTCGATATTGACCGCGATGGCGCGTGGGCTGCCAAGCACCGAGGACAGCATCGCCACGCCCTGCTCGGTGAAGGCATAGGGCGCGGTGCGCCGGCCGCCACGGCCGGGCGCCTGGCCGCTGGCGTTTGAGGTCACAGACTGTGACCTCAAAGCCGCGAACTCCTCGGCCGAGAGCTGGAACATGAAGTCGTCGGGAAAGCGCGAGAGGTTGCGCTTGACCGCCTGCACCAGCACCTTGGTGGCCACGCCGTAGAGCTCGGCCAGGTCGGCATCGATCATCACGCGCTGCTCGCGCAGCGTGAGGATGCGGCTGCCGATGAGGGGTTGCAGCGCCGTCATTGGGCTGCGCCCTGGCCGAGCACGTTCTTGAGCATCTCGGCCACGAACTGCTGGCGGCTGCGCGGCAGCTTGGCGATGGCCTCGATGTGCTGCTGCCACTGCGGCATGGGGCCGCGCTTGCCGCCAGCGGTGCCGCGTGCCGCCTTGCCCTGCTGTTCCTCGCCGAAAAGCTCCATCAGCGACACCGACAGCGTGCGCGCCACGGTGGGCAGCGCTGACACCGGAATACGCCGACTGCCGGCCTCGTAGGCCTGCACCGTCTGCTGGGTGACGCCCAGCGCCTGGGCCAGGTCGGTCTGCGTCAGGCCGCGCGCCTTGCGCATCTGGGCGATGCGCTCGCCCATCGCCACAAAGAACAGACGCTCGTCACTGCTGATGGCCATGGCTGCTGAAGGGGAGTCGAGCAAGAAGGAGGCCATGACGATATCCAGTGGTGTTGCGGAATGCTGTTCAACATACAGCGATATGTGGTGCAACGAAATCAAGTTATTTATTGAAGCGCCGATCTGCCGCAAAGCCCCTGTGCGGCACTCGGAAATAGGAGACCGCCCGCCATGCCCCGCATCCCCGACACCGAGCTTGAGCGGCTGAAAACCGAGGTGTCGGTCCAGCGCCTGGTGGAGGCCTCGGGCGTGGCACTGAAGAAGGCCGGCAAGGACTGGATGGGGCGATGCCCCTTGCACGAGGACGAGACGGCCAGCCTGGTGGTGACGCCGGCCAAGAACCTGTGGCATTGCTTCGGCTGCGGCGCGGGCGGCGGCCCCATTGACTGGGTCATGAAGCTGCGCGGCATCTCCTTCCGCCACGCGGTGGAGCAGTTGCGCGAAGGGGTGGCTTCTTCTTCAGCCGCCGATGACGGTGGCACGATGCGAGCCCCCATCAAAGGCACCATCAAAGCCTTGCCCGCGCCGGTGCAGTTCGACGCCGACGACCAGGCGCTGCTGAACCAGACCGTGGGCTACTACCACGAGCGCTTGCTCGGCAATCCCGAGGCGCTGGCCTACCTGGCATCGCGCGGCCTGACCCACCCCGAGCTGGTCGCGCACTTCCAGCTCGGCCTGGCCGACCGGTCCTTGGGCCTGCGCCTGCCCGACAAGACCCGCAAGGCTGGCGCCGACATCCGCGCGCGGCTGCAGCGCATCGGGCTGTACCGCGACAGCGGCCACGAGCACTTCACGGGCTCGCTCATCGTGCCGGTGCTGGACGAGGCCGGCAACGTCGTCGAGGTGTACGGCAGGAAGCTCTTGGACAACCTGCGTGCGGGCACGCCCAAACACCTGTACCTGCCGGCGCGCGAGGGGCGCGGCCGGGGCGTGTTCAACGTGCAGGCGCTCATGGCCAGCAAGGAAGTCATCCTGTGCGAGGCCTTGATCGACGCGCTGACCTTCTGGTGCGCGGGCTACCGCAACGTCACGGCGGCTTACGGCATCGAGGGCTTCACGGCCGAGCACGTCGGCGCCTTCAAGCGCCATGGCACCGAGCGCGTCTTGATCGCCTACGACCGCGACGAAGCCGGCGAGCGCGGTGCGGCCAAGGTTGCTGAAGCCCTGATGGCCGAGGGCATCGAATGCTTCCGCGTGCAGTTCCCCAAGGGCATGGACGCCAACGAGTACGCGCTGAAGGTGCAGCCGGCCTCGAAGTCGCTGGCCCTGCTGATCCGCAGGGCCGTGTGGTTAGGCAAGGGCGCGGCACCGGCACAGCCGATCACACAAGCGGCTGAAGAGCCAAGCCCCGCACCGGCCGAGACCTTGACGCCGGCTCCTTCCTTAGCCGCTGCGGTGCCGGCCGCCGAGACTGAAACGCTGCCGGCCAGCCCGATGCCAACGACGGCGCGCGAGCTGCCCATCGAGGTCAAGGACGGCGAGCACGGCCGCGAGGTCACGCTCACCCTGGGCGAGGGCAAAGAAGCCCGCCGCTACCGCGTGCGCGGCCTGGCCAAGAACCTGGGCGTGGACGTGCTCAAGGTGAACCTGATGGTCAGCCATGGTGACTCGTTCCACGTCGACACGCTGGACCTGTACGCCGCCAAGGCGCGCGGGCACTACGTCAACGCAGCGGCGGCCGAGACCAGCATTGACGAACGCGTCCTCAAGGCCGACCTGGGCCGGCTGCTGCTGGCCATGGAGCAGTTGCAGGACGAGACGATTGCCCAGGCCCTGGCGCCTGAGCCGCAGCCGCAGATGGACGAGGCAGACCAGCAGGCCGCACTCGCGCTGCTCAAGTCGCCCGACCTCATCGAGCGCATCGGGGCTGACTACGCCGCCTGCGGCCTGGTGGGCGAGGCGACGAACAAGCTCGTGGGCTATCTGGCGGCCGTCAGCCGCAAGCTCGACAAACCGCTGGGCGTCGTCATCCAGAGCAGCAGTGCGGCGGGCAAGTCCAGCCTGATGGACGCGGTGCTCGCCTTCGTACCCGAGGAAGACAAGGTCAAGTACAGCGCCATGACCGGGCAAAGCCTGTTCTACATGGGCGAGACCAACCTCAAGCACAAGGCGCTGGCCATCGTTGAAGAGGAAGGCGCCAGCCGCGCCAGCTACGCCTTGAAGCTCTTGCAGAGCGAGGGCGAACTCACCATCGCCAGCACCGGAAAAGACCCCCAGTCCGGCAACCTCATCACCCAGCAATACCGCGTCGAAGGTCCCGTGGCCTTGCTCTTCACGACCACGGCGCGCGACCTGGACGAAGAGCTGATGAACCGGTGTCTCGTGCTGGCCGTCGACGAAGGCCGCGAGCAGACGCGCGCGATCCACGAACGCCAGCGCGCGCGGCGCACGCTCGACGGCCTGCTGGCCAAGCGCCAAAAGACCGACCTCACCACCCTGCACCAGAACGCCCAACGCCTGCTGCGCCCGCTGGACGTGCTCAACCCTTATGCGCAATTCCTGAGCTTCCCCGACCAGACCACCCGGCTGCGCCGCGACCACGAGAAGTACCTCACCCTGATCGACGTGATCGCCTTCGTTCACCAGCATCAGCGCCCGGTGAAGACCGCCGAGCAAGGCGGCCGACGCATCGAGTACATCGAGGCCAGCCTGGCCGACATCGCGCTGGCCAACGCCATAGCCCACGACGTGCTGGGCCGCAGCCTGGACGAGCTGCCGCCGCAGACGCGCAGGCTGTTGACCCTGGTGGACGGCTACGTCGACGCTGAAGTAGCCCGCCAGCAGCTCAAGCGCGCCGATCTGCGCTTCAGCCGGCGGGCACTGCGCGAGGCCATTGCGTGGGGCGACACCCAGCTCAAGCTCCACCTGGCGCGGCTGGCCGAACTCGAATACCTGGTGGCCCACCGCACCCGCACCGGCGGCTTCGAGTACGAGCTGGTCTACGAGGTGGCCGGCGCTGATGGTGATGCTGGCGCCTTGCGCTTCCCTGGCCTGGCCGACATCGAGGCATTGAGACATGCCTACGACGCCACGCGGTCGGGGCAAAACGACCCTCAGTCGGCCCCTGGTCGGGGCGTGGACGGCCCCCGGTCGGTGGACGGTCGGGACGGCGCATCGGCCGAGAGCCCAGTATCCATGCGGGTTGCGCCCGAAGAGGCCGACATTGAGTCTCAAACGCACTGCTCCGTGCCGCCACGCTCGCGCACGTCGTACACGCAGGCCATTCCTTTAGTTGCTGTGGCTGCTGGGGTCTCTGCTGCCGTCGAGGCCTGACATGCCCCGCGCCGGCCAACGCATCAAGACCCGCCGCCCCACTGCGGTCAAGCCCAGCGCCCCGGCGCCCAAGGCCACGGACGCCCTGGCCCACAACCGGCTGACCCGCTACATGGAAGAGCACTTCGAGTGGATGCTCGTCACCGGCTACAGCGCCGACACCGTGCGCGCGCGCCGCCAGGCCATCCGCAAGTTCATCGGCTGGGCCGACGAGCGCGGGCTGGCTGACCCCCGCGAGATCACCAAGCCCATGCTGGAGCGCTACCAGCGCTGGCTCTTCTACTACCGCAAGCCCGACACGCCAGCGGGCCGCAAGGATGCCGGCGCGCCGCTGACGATCAGCATGCAGTACCAGTACCTCGCGCCGCTGAAGACCTGGTTCCGCTGGCTGAGCCGCGAACACCACATCCTGGCCAACCCGGCGGCCGACCTGGACCTGCCGCGCCAACCCAGGCGCCTGCCGCGCTCGGTCCCCAGCGTGCAGGAAGTCGAGGCCATCCTGGCCGAGGCCGACCCCGGCACGGCGCAGGGCCTGCGTGATCGCGCGCTGCTGGAGACCCTCTACGCCGCCGGCCTGCGCCGCATGGAGCTGGCCGGGGCGGCCGTCTACGACGTCGACCTCACGCGCGGCGTGCTGTGGGTGCGTCACGGCAAGGGCAACCGCCAGCGCGTGGTGCCGCTGGGCGAGCGCGCCATGGCCTGGCTGGACAAGTACCTGACCGAGGCGCGGCCCGAGCTGCTGGCCGGGGACACGACGGCGCTGTTCCTCAACGACTACGGCGAGCCCGCGCACGCCGACTTCATCAGCGCCAAGGTCAAGCGCTACATGGCCTTCGCGGGCGTGGAGAAGGTCGGCAGCGCCCACCTGCTGCGCCATGCCTGCGCCACGCACATGCTGGAGGGCGGCGCCGACATCCGCTTCATCCAGGAGATGCTGGGCCACGCCAACATCGAGACGACCGAGATCTACACCCACGTCAGCATCGACAAGCTGATTGCGGTGCACCGGGCGACGCATCCGAGCCGGCTGCAGCGGCACCGGGGCGATCCTGCAGAGCCGGTCAAGGGGCCGAGCTTGGACGAGGCGCGCGAGGCGCTCCTGAGCGCGATTGCGGCCGATGCCGACGACACCGCGTGAGCCGGCATGCCCCGACCTCTTGGCGTCACGGCCCTTGCGAAGGCAAGGCCCGCGCCGTCGGACGCAGCACCAGTCCGCCACGGCCCACAAAGCCAGGCGCTTGCGCGCAGAGCTGGAGGCAGGTCGCGCCCGGCATTGAGCCGGGCGCGACCTGGGCCATCGCGGCGGGGTCAATGGCCTGGCGGCCATCGAACATAACGCGGACTGCCGCCACAGCGCCCGTTCGCTCGCAAGCTCGCTCCTTGGGCACTGCGGCGGCAATCAGCGTTATGTCTTCGCCCCTTCGCGCTGGCCTTCAAGTCAGTTGCGGCCGGCGGGCCGCAAAGGGTTCAGCCAGGCGCCGCGTTGCGGCGCAGTCATGGAAGTCGGCCCCGCCCGGCCACCCGTCCGCCCCCGAGGGGCGCCCCAGCTCCCCCACTGGCTGCCCAGCGTAGCGCCGTGCTCGCCGCGTCAAGGCCAAGCCCTGCGGGCGCGTGCGCAGCACGCGGCCTTGACCCGGCTGCGGCTCGGCGCTGCGTGGGCCAGCCAGCGGGGCTCGCGGTGAGCGCCGGGCAGTCCATCAGGAGTCAGTCATGAACGAGCGCAAGGAGCCCTTCGAGATCTTCACCATCCGCTTCGAGATCGAGTTCGAGCAGGCGTGGGAGTTGGCGCAGTTGCTCAAGCGAATCGGCTGGAGCGAGTGCCGCGCCATGAGCGAAAGCGAGGGGCAGTGCCGGCTGATGCTGGAGGCCATCGAGCAGGTGCGCGAGGGGTTGTGCGCCAAGGGGTTCGACCCGCGCTGAAGCGCGCGAGGTCGACATCGGGCCGGCGCTGCCGCGAGGTGGCGTCGGCCTTCTTCATGGACTCACGGTCCAGTGCGGCCGGTGGCCGCAAGGGCTCAGCCAGGCGCTTCGCGCAGTCCTTGGAGGTTGGCCCCCGCCCACCCGCTGGGGCCGGGCGCTGGCGCGCCCTGGCCCGCGCCTGGGTGGCCCGTCCGCCCCCCGAGGGGGCTCCCTCCACCCGGCGCCAGGCCGCGCCACCGTTCATCGCTGGGCGCGCGGCCAGGCCGCCAAACTCAAGCCGTGCGGGCCGCTGACGCGGCCCGCACCGGCACGGCCGGTGCGCTGAAGAACTCCCGGCCACGTTGAATAACGCCCGCAGCCTCGATGCGGTGCAAGCCGAGGTCTCGCCTTGCACCGCACCGACCAGCGTCTTGAGATCGGAGCGCGTCAAGGGTCCGCTGCACCGCTGCGCGCCCTTGACCCGTTCACCAGCGGGACGCGGCCACGGCCCGGCTTTGTTGCGCAAATCGCCCCGCCGTCAGCCATAGACTGACGGCGTGACAGAGGCAGAAGCGAAGAACAGGAAGCGGACGAAGTACCGCACGACGAACTGGAAGGCGTACAACGAGGCGCTGAAG